>JAZRKL010000152.1:0-37479 GCA_045646265.1 Faecousia sp. | reverse complement strand
TCCCCACAGAAAATCCATCGTCCTTGAAATACATCCAGTATTTCTGCGTCCTCTGAATATTCCTGTGAGCAAAAATCTTCTATTCAAAACTGCGCAGCACTCCAAAACGAGAGGTTTTTCGGCAAGACAAGATAAAAAGCCGTGGCAAGACTGACGCCTGCCACGGCTTTTTAACGCAGTATTGCGGGAAAATATCCGATTTGGAGCGTATAAATCCCTACGTGAGGCCGCCCTTGGGCAGCTTCTTTTTTGTATGTACTTTAGACCTCAACCGGTTCCCGGTCTTTGATATGGATGCTGACACCGTTGACTTCCACATTTTCATCGGCGCAGATCATGATGTACTTAACACCGCCGATGACCCGGGTTTCAATGAGATCGCTGCGCTCAGGAGATACCTTAATGGAAACATCCGGGGTATTGATCTCGAATTTCTTGTTGTCGATGATGTTCTTGGGATGAAGCTCCGCTTCAAAGCCAAAGGTCTCATCGTAGTCGATGCTGAATTTGGCGATGTTCTCTTCCGAAACGCCGCACTCTGCAAGAGCGGACTTCACCTGTTCCTTGGAGACCAGCAAAGGCTCTGCCACCTTTGCTTCCTTGTGCATCTCGATGCACTGGCGAAGCTGGTCATGGACATTCTGCACCACTTCCAGGCTGCACTCTTCTTTCAGGCTTGCCGACAGGAGTGCTTCAAAGCTCTTCTTCTGCTCTGCCGCAGGCTTAGGCGCCCGGACATTAAACAGGGTATCGATGAGCGTATCATAGCCACGGGCGCTGTCACGGGTGTAGAACAGCGCGTTATAGATATTGGTCGCCCGGTCGTCAAAGGCCGGGAACAGGAAACCAAGCGCCGGTGCCTGTGCCACCTGGGTAATGCCGCCGTCGTGGAATTCCTTATTCTCCGCCACGTAATGCAGGTTCGGCTTGGTCTGCTTCACAGGGCAGACCGCACACAGCAGATATGTATAGACCTCGCCGGAATTATCCGCCTGGGACACATCGTCCTTGCTCTTAAATGGCACGTCGTAACTGTCGCAGCCAATGAGGATCAGATAGCTTTCATCCATGTTCAGAGATTCGATGATCTTCTTATACAGCTGCATACGAAGATTTTCGTCTTTCAATGCGCTCTGGCGCAGGTCCATCAAAAACTGATGCTCCGGGCTGCCCGCCACCTGCGCAGTACGGAAAGTAATATCGATCAGATTTTTACCCACTGTGCCGGAGAGTGTACGCTTCATCAGGCCAAAATACCGCTCCGCTTCATTCTCGGACATCATGGCAGTGGATTGCCGGTATTCGGTAATGATCTCCTTCTGATCGTTGACAAAACAGCCGTAGATGGCTGTCATATTGCTGCGCTCCCGGCGGACTCTGCGCCGGATCTCGCCAATTTCCTTTTCGTTCATAGTTGCTCCTTACTCTGTAAAGCCGGCATAATAGGTATGATGCATTTGAAGTCACAAATGCGACGGCATTAATCTATGTTATAAACCAGCTTATGACTAATTTTTGATAAAAAACGTTTTCCTAATATATAATTCATGCATTCTTCGGCCATTTCATCGGTGGAGTATTCAACACTCAAAACCCGCGTAGAAAGATCCTTTAGCGCAGAAATATTATCAAAACCTCCAATTTTGACTTCCGTTGGATAGTGTAAATACTTCAGCACCTTAAGAACATAGTGATCGGTGGAACAAACGATTCCGCCAAAACTCGAAAGTTCTTCGTTGTCCGTTACCACCCGATAGTCTCTCTTCAGCGAATCCATAGCCTGCGTAAATCCATTTAGTCTAAGGCATTGCGCATTTGCTGCATGAAGCTCATTTTTTAAAATAGGTGCATAATAGAGGATGTCGCCGGACGGAATTTTCTCAGCCATTCGCATTGTTAACTCACACATTGCTTGGGTATCGTCTATTCCTACGAAAGGAAGATCAAACATTCTGTTTCCAATCAATATCAATGGTTTTTTCAATGAGCGAAGATAATTTTTGTACTCATCGCTGTCGCTTCCCGTAGAAAACAAAATAATACCATCGACACCGATATAATCGAAATATTCCAGTGCAGCTTTTTCATTTTTATGGTCTTTCTCTGAAAACTGAAAGATAATGGAATATCCAAATTTACGTGCGGCGTTGACAATACTCATGGCAAGCTTAGAGAAATACTCGTTGTACAGATCAAAAAGCACAACACCTATCAGCATTGAGTTGGTTTGTCCACCACCTCGGATGTTAGGACAGTAATCATACTCTCGCGCAATTTCCAGAATGCGGTCCCGGGTCTGGGGATTAATGCCATTTCTGTTATGGAGGGCACGATCTACCGTTCCTTGGGATACACCGCATATTCTGGCAAGCTGCGTGGTGGTTATTTTCGAAAATCGTCTCATGACAACCGCAACTCCCTATGGATTTCGATGTTTCCCAATACCAGTTTTTCATCCACGATTTCAAAATCCAAGCTTGTTCCGTCAACTATTACGTTAGTGATCTTTTCGCAATCTGGAATAGAAATCGAATTCAGTGCAAGAGCCTTACCCAAGATACTGACGCAGCAGCACCCATCATGAAACTCTACACTTCCCCAGCTTTCACAAGCGCTGAACAGATATTTTCCGTTACCGGAGAGCGGTGCAAATCCAATATGTTTTTTTGTCATATCAAAAGTGAATCCGCTATATATCGCCATCAATGCATACGATGCCATGGAGCGTGCGTAATTGCTTCCACACTCAATCTCATTCCACGGGTTACGCTTTTCACCGTCATAACGGTCACGAACGGCCTTGACAATACACTCTCCCTCAGCCACATATCCCTCTGCGATCATCAATCCCGCCAGAGCATATTCGAATCCCGTCATCGTTTCCTGCCAGTAATGGATCGGGACCGCAGGCATTTGTGCCCCGTCAGGGTAAGAGCACATCACTGTACCAGCTTCATCATTCAAACAGAAGATGCGCCAAACATTTAATACATCCCGCATAGAGGACTTAAAATTATTCTTATAAAGGTTTTCAAGGGCGATTTTCTTTTTCTCATGATCGAAAATACAGTTTGCACCGAGAAGCGTCGCATGCCAATCCGCAAGCATCTGATCTATGATACAACCGTCACCTATTTGGTATTTGATTTCCTTGGCATCATCATCCCAATAGGTATCTTCTGCGTTAAAGCGGGCAGCCAGTGTCTTATCGGAAAGATCAATTTTCTGGCAAAAATACTTTCCGTTAAAAAGGTTATCATTCATCCATTTTTTGCCATTGTCATAAAGCTTTGCGTAAAGATTCGCCCTCTTTTCGTCACCGAGATAAGCCGCCATTTTGGCTCCGCAGTCAAGCGCAAGCAGATACAACCCCTCAAGCCACGAGCTTGGTCCCAAAATTTCCACATCCAATGTGTGGTGCTGACGTCCCTCCAGAACACCGTCCATATCCGCATCCCATTGATCTGGATTTTCCTTGGACCAGGCATAATCAAGCATCTTGAATATGCATTCTGCATGCTCCGCAAGCCATTTATCATCACCTGAGAATTTCCACTCCCGATAGCATTTGATGACCTCTCCCATCTGACCGTCAACGCAGGATCTCCAAACGCTTGTGATCTTTCGAGTCGGCAGATTAATACGAAATTCAGTTGCTCCACTTTCGAGAAGCGCGTATTTCATCGTCATTTCCCGGATGGAACGTTCCAATTTAGGAAATAGATACGGCAGCACATAAGCATAATTCCAGACATGCTGACAAGTTCCATGGCAGGAGCCGGCAATTTCACCGCATCCTTCCCATCCCCAGAATGAACCATCTTCAAGTCTCAGGGCTGTTGGTGTTTTGATAACAGACAAATTCGCCGAAATTGCTTCTTTCACAGGATCCGGAAGTGTGCAGGCTTGCAGAGCGTCCGAAAATTGCAAAGTCTTTTTATAAAGAGATGAGAAGTTTTCGAGGGCATACGATGCGGTTGCAAAGGAGTCCTTGAATTGGGTAGCATAGTAATTGCGCCAAGTTCCCTCATGATTGAGATCCCAATAATTATAAGCATTCGGAACGTTCCAAGCGATTACAAATCGGATTCTTTTCTTTTCATTCGGTTCGAGCTCAATATACGTAACGACCGTTCCGTGGTCATTCTTCGATGGGTCTGGATAGCTTCTCTCAGGCATGCGGTCAAGACTGCTAAGATTTCTCCAATAAGTTGCGCAGCTATCTTGCCGTCTTGCTCTGTACCAATATTCCTGAATGACTACATCTGGGTGATCAGTCAAGATACATAGGTCGGAATATCCGATCTCGTTTTCATCGATATTGCTGCTCCCTAACAGCAATCCGCTTTCTTTATCCGTTAAAACCTTTTTATTCTGCGAGGATTCTGCAGGATTACGTACTGTGCCAGCAATCGCTATTTTTATCTTCTCGTTTATTATGTTTTCTATTTCCCATTCAAAGAAAGCAGCCGGCAGGCTTGAATTGAATTCATCCTGAGGAATAAATGGATTAAAGGCGAAAAGACTAAGTTTTGCAGGAAAATCATGGTCCGTAAAATCCAATCTTGCAACAGGAAAATTTCCTTCAAAGGTAACGTCTCTAAAATGGGGAAATCCGGCTAGAGAATAATCTTTCGGACCGTAACCAAATCCGTCGCGGCCCTGACCTGTAAAATTCTCACTCGTATCACCATGCAAAATTTTAGTGATGCTTTTATCCGCATAAGTTGCTTTAACCGCGAAATGCGAGTATCCGTTGCGAGAATTTTTGTTTGGACGGTTAAAGATTTCCCAATCATTCAACGCTCCGTTTCCTGCAAGACCGATACATCCTGTTCCGATGCCCCCGAGAGGGAAAGAAATATTCTTCGTTTTATGTCCCTTATAAATCATAGAAACACTCCCTTAAAATGTTTGATATTTCTATTTTACAACAAAAACGATACGTGTCAATTTACACGGGATTTCTTGCATATTTCAACCACGCAAAAATACGGCATATCTCTTTTAAGATATACCGTATTTCTTTCGCGTACAACTCTACAAATACGTCAAGTCCTTAATCCCAAAGGCATTTCCAATTCTGGACAAAATACTCGATGCCGGAATAGACGGTAGTGACGACGATTACCAGCATCACGGCTCTGTCCAGCCACGGGAATGTGGGAAATGCCATCAAGACGCACAGACCGATCATTGTGCTTGCGGTTTTGACCTTGCCGCTCCAGCCGGCGGCAATAACCTTTCCCTTACCTACCGCTACCAACCGAAGTCCTGTTACCGCGAATTCACGGCTCAGAACCACCATCAGCGCCCAGGCGGCCAATCGGTCCCACTGGCAGAGCATCGCCATGGCGGAAAGCACAAGAAGTTTGTCCGCCAGCGGATCCAAAAACTTTCCAAAGTCACTTACCTGCTGATATTTTCTTGCAATATAACCGTCAATATAATCGGTAACGCTGGCAAGGATAAATACGGCTAATGCGAGCCACATCCATACATTGGCATAACCATCACTCATATGCATGAAAAACATATAAAGAGGAATAAAGGCCACCCGGACCAGTGTGATCTTACTTGCTGTTGTCATACTTAATCCTCCACAACATAGCCGGAAAGGTCGCCGTCGATCAGACCGTCAATGCAGACATTGATAAACTGACCCTCCACCAGCGCTTCTTCCGACGCGATCCATACCCGGCTGTCGATTTCTGGAGAATCGGCGTAGGTTCTGCCGTAGAACTGCTCAAATTCTTCATCGAAGCCGTCTACCAGAACTTCCATGGTCTGTCCGATCAAAGAAGCGCTGTATTCATCCATGATCTGCGCCTGAATGGATTGGATCATTTCCGCACGGTCGGCGGCAATATCCGTATCCACACGCTCCATATCGGCAGCGGGGGTACCCTCCTCGGGAGAGAACACAAAAGCGCCGGTACGCACAAGGCGCTGCTCCTTCAGAAATTCGCACAACTGCTGGAATTCTTCATCACCCTCGCCGGGCAGGCCGGTAATGACACTGGTGCGGATCACGACACCGGGAATCCGCTCCTTCAGCTTCCGGAACAGGTCACACAGATAGTCATAATCGCCACGGCGGTTCATCAGCTTCAGTACCTTGTCATTACAGTGCTGGATAGGAATATCCAGATACTTTACGATCTTCGGCTCGCTTGCGATGGTATCGATCAATTCATCGTCGATTTCATCTGGGTACAGGTAATGCACCCGGATCCAATGCAGCTTTTCGATCTTACACAGCTCGTGGAGCAGCTCAGACAGCATCCGCTTGTGGCCGGGGAGATCGGTACCGTAGCGGCTGGTATCCTGGGCCACCACGATCAGCTCTTTGACACCACTCTCGGCCAGCATTCTGGCCTCATACAGCACATCATCCAGCTGGCGGCTGCGGAACTTCCCACGCAGATACGGGATAATGCAGTAGGAGCAGCGGTTATCGCAACCTTCCGCGATCTTAATATAGGCATAATGCTCCGGTGTGGTCACCACACGGCCCGTTTCCTCTTCCGGTAGGTCAATAGAGTCAAAATCGGATACGGTATTGTCATTGAGAATTTCCTCTACCGCTTCGACGATCTTCGTATAGCTGCCGGTGCCCAGTATACCGTCCACCTCGGGCATTTCAGTCAAAATTTCATCCTGGTAGCGCTGGGACAGGCATCCGGTAACCAAAATCTTTCCGATATAACCATCCTGCTTCAGTTGCCCCATCCGAATGATATTGTCAATAGCCTCAGCCTTGGCAGAATCAATAAAGCCGCAGGTGTTAATCACCACCGCGTCGCAGCCTGCCACATCCGCACAGACGGTATGTCCGGCTTCCTGTAAGCGGTACATCATCCGCTCGCAATCCACCTGGTTCTTGGCACAGCCAAGAGATATAAAACCGATATTTGCCATTTAGGACTCCTCCGGGAAATCATCGGCATCCAGCTCCAGATTTTGAAGTGCCTGCCGAATCTGTGAATAGTTGTGTCCACGGCGCACCAAAGCGTCCATGGCTCTCTTTAGATCCCGCGCATCCCAACTTTCACCAAGCCGGCTGCGCAGAAATTCCGTGATGCTATCCGTCTGGTCCGGATAGTCCGCAAGCACTTCCTCCCAAAGCTCTCTGGGAATTTGTTTTTCATATAGAGCCTGCTTTGCCCGTGCCTTTCCATAACCCTGCCGGATACAGCGCTGAACAGTCTGCTCGGCGGTGACACGGTCGTCTACCAGATTCAGTTCTTCCATCCACTGCACCGCTTCTTTGGCCTGCTTCGGGGTTTCACCTTTGCGGATCAGCCGTTGTTCCAGATCGGATTTCGATACATTGGAGGCTGCAACAATACGAACCGCACGCATCTTTGCTGACATCTGACCGGCAGCGCTGCGCAAACGGGAAATTTCTTCATCGGTCAGTTCCAGACCGGTATAGATACCAAAGTCCTCCAGCGTTTGCCGGTAAAGGCGCATGGTGCTGCCATCGGAAAAGGTCACCAGATACCGCCCAGCCCGGTCCGCGTTGGGAGACAGGGCATCAATCCTCATCGTCAAAATCGTCGGCGCTGATGGCTACGCCACGGTCAGCAGCCTTAGCAGGTGCCTTAGGGGCAGCAGAAGCCTGCTTCATAAGATTCTCACGAACCTTTGCTTCCACCTGTTCGGCAATGTCGGGATTTGCCATCAGGAAGGTCTTGACGCTGTCCTTGCCCTGGCCAATGCGCTCGTCGCCCATGCTAAACCAACTGCCGCTCTTCTGGACAACATCCATCTGCACAGCCAGATCCACCAGTTCGCCCCACTTGCTGATACCCTGTCCGTACATGATATCAAAAATGGCTTCACGGAAAGGAGGTGCAACCTTGTTCTTGACGACCTTGACACGGGTCTTGTTACCAACCACATTGCCGCCTTCCTTGATGGACTCTACACGCCGCACATCCAAACGGACGGAAGAATAGAACTTCAGCGCGTTGCCGCCGGTGGTGGTTTCGGGGTTGCCGTACATAACACCGATCTTCATACGCAGCTGGTTGATAAAGATAACCACGCAGTTGGTCTTGGAAATGGTACCTGCCAGTTTACGCAGTGCCTGGGACATGAGTCTTGCCTGCAGACCCACAAAGGTATCGCCCATTTCGCCTTCGATCTCGGCACGGGGAGTCAATGCGGCAACGGAGTCCACGACCACAGCGTCCACAGCGCCGCTGCGAACCAGTGCATCGGTAATCTCAAGAGCCTGCTCGCCGGTATCGGGCTGGGAAACCAGCATGTTATCGGTGTCCACACCCAGCGCGGCAGCATAGACAGGATCCAGTGCGTGCTCGGCATCCACGAAGGCTACCTCGCCGCCCTGCTTCTGGCACTCTGCCAGAATATGCAGCGCCAGAGTGGTCTTACCGGAGGATTCCGGTCCGTAGATCTCAATGATACGGCCCTTGGGCACACCGCCGATGCCCAGTGCGGCATCCAGTGCCAGAGAACCGGTGGGAACTGCTTCCACATTCATGTCGGGGCGGTCACCCAGACGCATAACGGTACCCTTACCGTAACTCTTCTCGATCTGTGCAAGGGCGGTTTGCAGTGCCTTCTTGCGGTCAGTTGCGGGGGCGGGTGCTTCAAAAGTGGTTTTCTTTGTAGCCATTTCAATCTTCCTTCCTGCTGTAGCGGGCAATCACTGCCCGTTCTCTGTCATTATAATCTCTGGCTCGTTCCAGAATGGTATACCCGTTTGTTTCCAGAATCTGACACACCGCGTCCCCCTGCCCCGCGCCAAATTCAAAGCACAGGAAGCCGTCAGGTCTCAGGGCATTGCGATATCTGGACGCGATGGAGCGGTAAAAGTCCAATCCATCGTCACCGCCATACAGGGCCAGGTGCGGCTCGAATTTAGCCACACTGTCCGGCAGTTCCAGCATTTCACTGCCGGTAACATAAGGCGGGTTGGAAATGATCATATCGAATTTACCCAAAAAGGGCGCTGGGTCAGCCAGTGCGTCGGCATGGACACAGGACACACGGGCGGACAGCTTTTGACCCACAGAATTGCGCTTTGCCACGGACAGTGCCTCCTGGCTCACATCTGCCAGTGTGACACGGGCATCCTTCACCCGATGGGCAACCGCCAGACCGATGCAGCCGGAACCGGTGCAGAGGTCCAGAATTCGGGGATCATGATTCAAAAACAGTGCGTGCTTGATTGCCAGCGCAGTAACCGCACAGGTGTCATCCCGGGGGATCAGCACATTGGAATTGATATACAGCCGCATGCCGTAAAAATCCCATTCCTGCAGAATGTAGGCAATGGGTTCACCGGCCATCAGCCGCTGCACAGCGTCATTTACAGCAGAGCAAATGTCTTCAGATACATAGTTTTCCCTGTCTGACAGAAGCTGTTCCTGGGTCTTGCCGGTGTAGTGGCACAGCAGATTTCTTGCCATCAAGCTGGCAGTCTGGGCATCTTCAAAGGCCATGACCGCCTTTCTGACATCCAGATACAGTTCCGATAACCGCTTTACCACAGGTCAGACCCCTCTTTCTCGGGAAGCACAGCTTCCAAGGCGGCGATACCCACCTCGATCATGCTGTCATCCGGCTCGTTGGTGGTAAAATTCTGCATCCACATACCGGGACCTGTCAAAATGCGGGTGAAGCCATTGTCATGACGGCCTACCCAGCGGTTGATCTCATAGCTGAAGGCGACCACCACAGGCAGAAGCAGCAGCTTAAATAAAATCATGATCAGCCGGTAAAGGAAGCTTCCCTTGATTGCAGCCAGAGAGGGAACGATGGAAAGCAGTCCGGAGGAAGCCACAGAAAACACCAGAATCGAAAGGATCATCACCACCAGCAGGAAGCTTGTACCGCAGCGGGGATGCATCCGGGTTTGCATGCGTACATTTTCAACTGTCAGCGGCAGACCGGCTTCATAGCAACGGATGGTCTTATGCTCCGCGCCATGGTAGGAAAAGACACGCTTCATTTCCTGCATGCGGGAAACCAGCAGCAGGTAGCCCATAAAGATTGCCATACGCACAACACCTTCCAGCAGGTGCAGCACAAAGGTGTTGTGGATCCAGCTGTCGAAGAAGCTGCTGACCAGCATAGGCAGCAGGAAAAACAACAGGATGGACATACCCAGACCCATAGCCACCGCAATGCCAACGATCAGTTTCTGGAATTTCTCGTTACCCAGCTTCTTTTCCAGCCACAGATCCAGCTTGGAGGGTTCTTCCGTTTCTTCCGGCGACAGGTCAGCGGAGCGAAGCAATGCTTTGACACCGGTGACCTGTGCGTCAAAGAAGTTGACCACACCACGGATCAAGGGCCAGGTCAAAACAGAATTCTTCGGGCGAACTATCCGGGGTTTTATATCCACGGAAAGGCCCTCAGCGGTACGGATAACCGTTGCGTCCTTTTCCGGGCCTCGCATCATAATACCTTCGATCAGAGCCTGACCGCCGATCATGGTCTTGAATTTTTCGCAGCAGGGCTGCTGATTTGTTTTTGCCATAGTGATCCTTTCTTACTGCACTGCGGGAAGCGCCACTGTTACCAGTGTACCGCCACCATCCGCATTGCTCAGCAGCAGCTCGCCCCCATGCATCTGGACGATCTCGTCGCAAACCGCCAGACCAATACCCGAGCCACGTGCTTTGGAGCTGCCTTTGTAGAATTTCTTTTTTACCAGAGGGATCTCATCCTCCGGAATGCCCGGGCCAAAGTCCCGGATGCGGACAATCACCCGATTATGCTCAAAACGCATGGAAGCTTCAATGCGTTTTCCTTCACCGCCATGCTTCGCGGCATTGTCCAATATGTTCAGAAATACCTGCCGCAGCCGCTTGGGGTCGCAGGTGATTTCCGGAATGTCGTCGTCGTTTTCCAGATAGTCAAGCCGGATGCCATCCTGTTCCAGACGGCTGCCGTACATATAAACGGTATCCTCAAATTCACTGCGGATATCCGTAAGCTCCACATTCAGCGTCATACGGCCGTCCTGTATCCGGGTAAAGTCCAGCAGATCCACCACCATCTCCGTCAACCGCTTGGCTTCCCGAAGGATGATCTTCATACCCCGACGGGTATCCTGGTCCAGGTTTTCGTCACCAATCAGGGTTTCGCTCCAGCCGGTGATGACCGTCAGCGGTGTACGCAGTTCGTGAGACAGCGAAGAGATAAACTCCGCCTGCATTTTCTCGTTCCGGTTGACTTGAGAAGACAGCTCATTGATGGTCTTCGCCAGTTCCCCGATTTCGTCGTTATAGTGGTTCTGGATCTGTATACCGTAGGTGCCGCCGGCAATGCGTTTTGCCTTCTCCGTGATCTCCTCCACCGGTTTCAGAATGGAACGGATATAGTAGTTGCTGCTTAACAGCACAATCAAGGCAACAGCAGCCAACCCGATCAAGCCAACAACTGCCGTCATAACGATCTGCCTGTCCATCACAGCAGTGGATGTCACATAGCGCAGAACGCCGATCACCTCTCCGTTGCTGTAGATCATAGGGCTGGATACCGCCATGATCCGCTCCCCTGTTTCCGGGTCTTTTCCCACAAATGGTTGAATGCTGCGGGTGGTAATGGCCTTTTGAATCTCCGAAGTTGTAGGTGACTGCCCTGTCCAGCGTCCGTAGGAGGAAGCAACAATCTGTCCACGGGCATTGATAAACTGCAATTCCAGATGGTCCCGATCCTCAAAGGTCTGTGCGTAGGTAATGCAGGACTGGTAATACTCATTGTAGCTTTGGTTCAGATGCTCCGCAAAATAGGTAGTCGTCATCCTTGCGCGGTAACGCAAGTCAGACCGCATGTTGGAATAATTGGAAGACGCAAACACAGCGGTAACGGTCAACACACAGGCAAGGCCCAGCGCACAGACGATGCCAACCGTATTCACAAGCCACCGTCTGCACAGTCCGCTGATTTTTTTCATACTTAAGCGCCCCACTTATATCCAAAGCCCCAGACAGTAGTAATATAGGTGGGATTGGAAGTATCGTCCTCTACCTTGATACGCAGACGGCGGATATTTACATCGACGATCTTCAGCTCGCCTTCATAGTCCTTCCCCCACACCGCAGCCAGAATGTCCTCACGGGACAAGGCTCTTCCGGGGTTCTGCATAAACAGCTTCATAATGGAATATTCCACCTGGGTCAGGCGGATGCGCATGCCGGACTTTTCCAGCGTGTGATTGCGGGTATTCATAATAAAGGGGCCCTGGGACAGAAGCTCACTGCTGGCAGCGCTGTCACCGCCGATACGGCGGAACAGCGCATCAATTCTGGCTGTCAGTTCCGCGGGAGAAAAAGGCTTCGTCACATAATCATCAGCGCCGGTCATCAGTCCGGTGACCTTGTCCATCTCCTGCGTACGGGCAGTAAGCATAATAATGCCCATCTGCTTGCTGGTGGCCCGAATGCGGCGGCAGACTTCAAAACCGTCAATGTCCGGCAGCATGATATCCAGAATGGCCACACCGATGTCCGGATTTTCCTGGATCCGATCCAGCGCCTCCTGACCGGTGGCTGCCTCGATGGCATCGTAGCCGGCACGCTTCAGATTGATCACCACAAAGCTGCGGATATTGACCTCGTCCTCCAGAATTAAAACCTTTTTCATATCTCTACCTCTACTATCTGTTACATTTCTCCCGTTTTCCAAGCCTGTTGGATCAAACGGAAGCTGTTGATCAAATCGTCCTGTGTGATCCGCAATGCGCCGGAGGCTACCTCCAGACGTGCCGCGTAGATCATGGATTCACTTTTATATACCGCAAAGCGGTTGTCCTGAACAGCCTGTTCTTCCCTGTTCTGGCCCGTCAGCACATAAATGGAAAATATTTTTTGGGTCTGCTGATCGTCACTGTCCCACAGATAGAACCCATAAGTGTTTCCATCCTGTTTGACGGATATGCGTTCGGCCCACTGGGAATCCAGCTCCAGATACCAGCCGTCCGTATAATTATGATAGGTATGCAGCTTATCCGCTTCAGACCCGTTCGGGCCAATGGCATACCAGCGGATCAGATACTGCTTGTCATCGTTGGCCGGTTGCTGTGGCTTCATGGTGATCAGGGCAGGAAGCTCCACTTCCCCGTCTTCATCTATATCGTCAGCGTACATAAGACCGTTACGCAAGGTCTGCTCACCGGAGGCAATATTCGTAAATACCCCATCCAGCAGCGTGTAAACATCCGTGATAATGGCATTTTCATTTACAGCACTGGCTGCAAACACCGCAGGCATTCCGCCGTGAAGCTTGCCTGTGATCACACGCTTCAGTTTTTCCGCCGGGCAGGACAGCTTGATCTCATTGGAGCGGACCACAGCGCCCTTTTCAATTCCGTACAGTTCCGCAATTCCGTTATCCGAAACGGGATCACCCGGACGCAGAACCATCAACTCCATCAATCCGTCACTGTCCAGATCGCAGGAAAGGAATTTTGTATAGTTGGCAGCCAGCACCTGGTGAATGGTACCATCCGTCAGGGTATACACACTGACGGAGCGCGGAACCTGCTGGCTGATCTTGCAGCCGACTACGATTTCCATACCGCCAATGCCGTCCATTTGCACATATTCCACCAGATCAAAGGAGCTGCCAGCGCAGCCGACGGTATCCAGCAGCACATAGCCGGATTCCTGCTGGGCAAAGATCAGAATTTGCAGGGGTTTGTCACCCTCGCCCTTGGCATAGAGCAGGCATTCCCGGATGCCGTCGCCGTCCAGATCGGCCATTTGCACCGTCTGTTGGTTCTCACCGGCCCGGGGGGCACTGTATTCCATGGTGCCCACGGCTTCATCCATAACCGATTGCAGATCGTTATAGGATTGGGGCCGCTTGGGAACACGGTACATTTCATCCACCGTGCGGATCTGGCAGGCGCTGAGAAGAAAGGACACCGCCAAAAGCACAATGATCATTTGTTTTTTCATTTGGCAGCACCTCCTCCAAAGATACAGTATACCATAAATATCAGGAAAAGAAAAGCTATTTCAGCACAATATTCTCTTCACCCAGAACATTTCTCAGTTCCTGCAGCATCCGGCTGTCCAGTGCGCAGCGGGTACCTCTGCGCTGCTTTGTGTCCGCAAAGTACACGACCGCCTGACTGTCGCCGGGGAACATATTGAGGATAGCCCGGATCTTGGGAAACAGCGTTTCGTCCTCCGTAGGAAGACGCAGATAGAGGGTTCCCGTGAGTGTTTGCTGCTTCGGAGTCGGCTTTTCTTCCGGTACTTCCTTTGCAAAATCCGAAATAGGCCGGGCACGGTTGATAACGATCTGAGGTTCCTTATCGTCCCGCAGGGACAGGCGGCCCGTAATGACCACGGGCGCATTTTCCCGCAGGTAACCGCCGTACTGGGTAAGCACATTGGAAAAAGCCAGCATTTCAATGGATGCGGTGTCATCCTCCACGGTCACGTAGGCCATCATGGAATTATTCCGTGTGGTCTTCATCTTGACTTCCTGAACGATGCCCGCCACGCTGATGATCTGTTCGTCAGCAAAAGTGTTGTCCTCTTCCATCAGCGAACCGATACTGACCACATGGGTGTTGCGCAGCAGGCTTCGGTAGTCATCCATGGGGTGACCGGACAGGTAGATGCCGGTGGTTTCCTTTTCCATCATCATCCGGTCTGCCTTGCTCAGCTCCTGCAGCTTCGGAATGGGGATCTGTGCAGCGGCATCATCTTCCAGCATGCCAAACAGGCCCATCTGGCCTTCCAGATTCTTCTTACGGGAGCTGGAAACACTGTCCATCATGGTATCATACACAGCAAGCAATTCACTGCGGTGGCAGCCAAAGCAATCCATAGCGCCGCATTTGATAAAGTTTTCCACGGCCCGCTTGTTCAGTTCACCCTCGCCCATCCGCTGCAGGAAATCCTCCAGCGAGCGGAAAGGCCCGTCCTCTGCACGCTTGGCAGACATGGCCCGAATCAAGCCGCGTCCAACATTTTTCACAGCGCCAAGGCCAAAGCGGATGGCATTGCCCTCTACGGTAAAGTTATCCTCGGAATGGTTGATATCCGGAGGCAGAACCGGGATTCCCAGTTCCTTACACTCGGCAATATAGCCGGAGACCTTTGTAGCGGAATCCAGCACGGAGGTCATCAGCGCTGCCATGTACTGCTTGGGATAATGGCATTTCAGATAGGCCGTCTGGTAGGACACCACTGCGTAGCACACCGCATGGGCCTTATTGAAGGCATAGTTGGCAAAATCTACGATCTCATCATAGATGGATTGTGCCACTGCTTCCGGCACACCGTGACCGATGCAACCGGTAATCCCCTGCTCCGGATCACCGTAAACGAAGACCTTTCGCTCTGCTTCAATGACCTTCATCTTTTTCTTGGAGATGGCACGGCGAATGTTATCCGCCTGCCCCATGGTATAGCCACCCAGAGAGCGGAATATTTCGATAACCTGCTCCTGGTAAACGATACAGCCGTAGGTAACCTTCAGAATCGGCTCCAGCAGCGGTGTCTTATAAGTGACTTTCCGGGAATCCAGCTTGTTGGCAATGAAGGTGGGAATGGAGTCCATGGGGCCGGGGCGGTACAAAGCCACGATGGCCGTGATGTCTTCAATGGAGCCGGCCTTCATATTGACGCAAACACCGGTCATACCGGCGGATTCCAATTGGAACACACCCTGGGTCTTGCCCTCTGCCAGCATGGCGAAGGTTTCCGGATCGTCATCGGGGATCTTTGCAATATCAAAATCCGGATTGATACGGCGGATCTGCTGCTGCGCGTCCTCAATAACCGTCAGGTTGCGAAGGCCCAAAAAGTCCATTTTCAGCAGACCCAGTTCCTCAATGGTGGTCATGGTATACTGGGTGACGATGGTATCGTCATTGCGCGACAGCGGCACATAGCTGCACACCGGATCGGCGGTGATGACCACACCGGCAGCGTGAGTGGAGGTATTTCTGGGCATACCCTCCAGGCCCATGGCGGTATCGATCAGCAGCTTGACACGCTCATCGCCGTCATACACTTCTTTCAGCTTGGGAGATACCTTCAGTGCATCTTTTAAGGTGATGTGCAGCGGCATTGTAGGCACAAGCTTGGCCACCACATCAGTTTCCGCGTAGGTAAAGTTCAGCGCACGGCCCACATCCCGGATGGCACCACGGGCAGCCATGGTGCCGAAGGTGGCGATCTGCGCCACATGGTCAGCACCGTACTTGCGAACCACATAATCAATGACCTCACCACGGCGCTCCTGGCAGAAGTCCGTATCGAAGTCGGGCATGCTGACACGCTCGGGATTCAAGAACCGTTCAAAGATAAGCGTGTACTTCATGGGGTCCACTTCGGTGATATGCATACAGTACGCCACAATGGACGCGGCACCGGAGCCACGGCCCGGGCCTACCGGGATCCCCTGCTCCTTGGCATAGCGAATGAAGTCCCAAACGATCAGATAGTAATTGACATAGCCCATACGGCTGATGACACCGATCTCATATTCCAGCCGTTCCCGGTAGCTTTCGGGAGGATCGGTATAGCGCTCCCGGAAGCCATCCATACAGAGCTTGCGGAAGTATTCTTCGTTGGTATAGCCCTCCGGCACCGGAAAAGAAGGCAGATGATATTCGTTGAACACGAATTCCAGATTGCAGCGGCCGGCGATGCGCACCGTATTGAGAAAGGCTTCCTCGCAGTTGGGGAACAGCTGCCGCATTTCCTCCTCGCTCTTGAGATAGAATTCCTCGGTCTGGAACTTCATGCGGTTGGTATCATCCACGGTCTTACCCGTTTGCACGCAGAGCAGAACATCCTGCATAGCGGCATCCTCTTTGCGCAGATAGTGGGCATCGTTGGTAGCTACCAGCGGCAGGCCGGTTTCCCGTGCCATACGCAAAATGCCCTGATTTACCGCCCGCTGCTCGGGAATATTATGGTCCTGCAATTCCAGATAGAAATTGCCCTCACCGAAGATATCCGCAAGCTTCAAGGCATACGCCTTGGCATGGGCATAATCTTCATCCAGCAAATACTGCTGCACACCGCCTGCCAGACAGGCAGAAAGAGCAATAATACCCTCATGGTACTTGGAAAGCAGCTCCAGATCTACTCTGGGTTTGCCGTAAAAGCCGTTCATAAAGGCTTCCGATACCAAAAGGCACAGATTTTCATAGCCTTTCCGGTTCTCGCAAAGCAGCACCAGATGGTACGGGTCATTATCGATACCGTGGACACGGTCGCTCATAGAGCGGCGGGTTACATAGACTTCGCAGCCGATGATCGGCTTAATTCCGGCGGCCTTGGCAGCTTTATAGAAATCGATACAGCCATACATGACACCGTGGTCCGTAATGGCGATGGCCTCCTGGCCCAGCTCCTTGACCCGGTCCATCATACCGGCGATTCGGCAGGCTCCGTCCAGCAAGCTGTATTCTGTATGGACATGCAAATGCACGAAGCTCATGCTAGACCTCCTTTGCTGCCTCCACCAGCTTTTTCAGCCGGTGATTCATGGCGGGTTTTGTAATAGGCGGCTCCATCATGGCCGCCAGTTCCGTTAAGGACGCGGAAGGGTTTTCCTCTCTGGCCTTGGCTGCCTGCTGCAGCTTTTGAGGTAAATGGGCCAGTTTCCCCTGCTCTTTCAAAATCCGGATCACGGCAAGCTGCTCCTGAGCAGCCTCTACCACCTTGGAGGTGTTGGCTTCATCACAGTTGCAGCGGCGGTTGACCTTGTTGTTCAGCTCTTTTTCCAATCTGGCTTCCATAATGCCCATAGCCGCCACCGGCGCACCCAAAAAGGTAAGGAAATCCGAGATCATATCGCTTTGCTTTAAGTACAAAATATGACCGCCGCCTCTGCGGGCAGACTTGGGCGCAAAGCCAATGGTCTCCTGCATCAGTGTATAGGTCTCTCTGGACACGCTGGCATGGGTGGTGGCCAGCTCCATGTGATAACCCTTTTCCGGGTCAGTGACAGAGCCGCCAGCCAGAAATGCGCCCCGCAGAAATGCGGTTTTGCAGCATTCTTCCTCCACCACGGGCAGGTTCACATGCAGGGCAAGGGTATCTTTTAAATCAAAGCCGTAAGCGGCCATGATTCTCTCAATGCTCTCCCGCTGGGTGATCTGGAAGACCAGTTTTCCGGCAGCATCCTGCTCCGGAAGAATATCAAAATTCAAAGAAAATGCCTTGCGGAAAAGCTTTGGAAGGATCTCCGCGAATTCTCTGCTTTCGGTTATGATACGGATACCGTCAGCGCCGAAGCTGTTGCAAAACAGCAGCACACCAAAGCACTCAGCCAGAGCGCAGCAGTTCTTTTGGGGAAATGCCTTGCAAACTTCCGTTTTGGCATTTGCGGAAAATGATACTGCCATTTTGCAGCCTCCTTTACCAGATTCTTACTTCCGGCTCCAAGCGGATACCGGTACGGTCATATACTTTGTCGGACACCTGCTTCAGCAGGCTCAGAACATCCTCAGCAGTGGCATTGTCTGCGTTTACCACGAAGCCGGCATGCTTGGTGCTGACCTGCGCGCCGCCGACCTGGAAACCTTTCAAGCCGGTTTCATCGATCAGTGCGGCAGCATAGCCGCCCACAGGACGCTTAAAAGCGGAACCGGCAGAGGGCATATCCAGCGGCTGAGAGGTCTTACGCTTGTTCATCAGCTCCTGCATTTTTTCTTTGATCTCATTGGCAGGTGCCTTTTTCAGTTGAAAATCCGCATAGACCACGATGCCCGGATTCTCTTCCAGATAGCTGTGACGGTAAGAAAACTCCATTTCAGCATTGGTCTTTACTGTGATATTGCCCGTTTCATCCATGACGGCCACCTGCGTGCATACCTGGCAGATCTCACCGCCGTAGGCACCGGCATTCATATACACGCCGCCGCCCACGGTGCCGGGAATGCCATGGGCAAATTCCAGACCGGAAAGGCCCAGATTGGCAGCGAACAGCGCGGCACGGGTCATGGTCACACCGGCCATCACACGAATAGTCGTTTCATCGACCTGCTGCATACCGTCAAGGCAATCCTTCAAACAGATCACCATGCCCCTAAGACCGGCATCCGGTGCCAGAATGTTGGTTCCCGCGCCAAGGATCACAGGCTTTACCGCCAGTTGGTTGGCAATTATCAAAACCTCTGAAAGCTCCTGGGAAGACTGCGGAAATACCATCACTTCCGCGCCGCCGCCGATTTTGAAAGAGGTGTGCTTAGACAGCGGCTCTTCAAAGCGGTAGGAAATATTTTGTAACAAAGCAGATGCTTTCTGCTGTAAAAGTGTCAAATCAGTCATAAACGCCTCCGGGTGTATAGTTAAAATCAGTATAACATATTTCAAACAAATAATCAATTATTACTTTCCGTAACATAAAAAAACAGCCGGGGTCACCGGCTGTTTCTCTATGTAGGAATTTACTTTTCGATGATCTCCAGCAGCTCCATGGGGCAAACCTTAACACAGATGCCGCAGGAAATGCACTTGGAGGCGGGATTCTCAGGCTTCATGACCATAACCTTCATGGGGCAGGCTTCCACGCACTTGCCGCAGCTGACACACAGCTTCTTGTTGATCATGAACACACCGGTCTTGGGATTCTGGGTGATGGCACCGTGCTCACAGGTACGCATGCACTTGCCGCACTGGATGCAGGTCACAGGCTTGGCGCCGGTTCCCTTTGCCACGACCTGAATACAGGACAGGTCCTGATGGAATTCCTTGTAAAACGCAGTGGAGCAGGCACGGACACATTCCAAGCATGCCATGCATTCGATATTTTTCTTAACAGCCAGCTTCTTCATAGTGAAAGCTACCCCTTTTCATATTATTCTAATGTATTATACAGGACACGGCAAAAAATAGCAATGGTTAAATTTTATTTTTTTAAATTTTCCTGTGTAAATCATCCTGTGATGGAGATACTAGATTTGGAATCACAAATTTCAGGAGGTTCACAATGAAAAATTTTTTGAGTATTGCCCTTGTGCTTGTCCTTACCGTTACCCTTATGGCCGGTTGCCGCAGCAATCAGGGTACGGACACCTCAGCACCGTCCAGCAAACCTACACTGCCCAGCACTGCACCCACATCCGCACCCACTACCATGCCGACCACCGCGCCTACCACGCAGGCAACACAGCCCAGCACAGACATGACCGGTCCTTCCATTGGCGATATGATCCCCGGTACCGATGATACCATCGATCCTACCAACGGTGCCAACCAGGATCCCACCGGCGCGAGAATGATCCACTGATCATGGGGCATTGCCCCATTACATAAATTCTTCCCAATCCAAAGTAATAGAGCCGTCCTCTTTGACGATACACGGAATGCCGATGCCGCCTTTTTCCCGAACAGCATCAAATAACGCATGGCTTTCACGGATGGAAAGGAATTCTTTTAAGTGCAGAAGGCTTTCAGCAAAGTCCAGATATTCATAGGCCACACCCGCCTGATCCAGTTCTTCCCGGCACTGGACGCAATCCTTACAAAGCATGGAACCGTAAATCTTAATCATAGCTTTCCTCACAAAACGGTAATGTAACGGGTCAGATTCTTTTTCATGCGCTGCAGCGCTTCAATGGCAGCTTCCGCATAATCCGCGTTTTCGCTGCCGCTCCATGCGGCAACCACTGACGCACCGGCACAGGCAGCGGCGCCATGGCCCAGCTTGTCAAAGGCATAGCTGCAGTTTTTTGCGTTGGCATTGGGATAATCGTAGCCGTCCAGCAGCAAAAAGAGCTTCGGATACTTGCCGCGCAAAGAGCGCAGGCTGTCGGCAGAGCTGGCAGAAGCCAACACACCCACTTGGGAGAATCCGCACTTGGCTATCCGGCTCTCACCCAAACGGTTTACGATATCCGCTGCGGCGGTATGGACCAAGCGTCCGCCGGACAGCAGATCCTGCATTTCGGGAGCGGAACGGTTGGCGGTGCGCACCACCGCAAACAGGCTCTTTCCCTGCTTGCAAAGGGACAGATAGCCGCTTAAAATATCGCTGCCCAAATAGGAGCATACCACAAATCCGTCACAGGGATACAAGGTATCCTGTGCGGCAAAGGCCGCGGCAGCATTTTTAGCAGCCAGAGCTGACAAAGTTTCGGGGGCATCCAGAAGGACATAATACCCCTGGCGCTTTGCTTCACCCAGCAGTCGGGACAGCACAGAAAGCCCCTCCGCTCCCAACAGCGCGAAGCTGCCGAAGCCGAACCGAACCGCGCCCACATAGCCTTTCATCCGGGAAAGCAGATCTGTATACAGCTTTTCAAGAGCCTGCGGTACACTGCATTCCTCTAAAAGCTGCGGCGGAATCCACTCAGGGAATGCTTCAAACACCACAACAGCCGGGTTTTTCGTTTTGCGAATTTTTTCCTGCAGCAGATCGACGGACATGAAAATCCCCCCAATTTTCTGTTTTTTCTATTATAGCATACATTTTTTCCCTTGAAAAGAGTGAAGTTTTCCTTATTTGAACGATTTCTTTTGGGAATACTATTGTCGAAGGGAGGGATTTTTATGAAGTTTAGAGGATGGGCGATCACCATGGGCATCGGCGCTGCGGCAGGTGCGGTTGCGGTGATGATGATGCCGAAAAACAGCCCCGGCCGGAAACTGGCAGCCAAAGCCGCCAACAAGGTCGAAGACGCAGCCTGGAAAGTGACCGATAAGATCACTACCACCTTGGATATGTAACAAAACCGGGAAGGTTTACCCTTCCCGGTTTATTTTTATTTTACTTCCACTGCGACAGTGTCATCGGTGACGGTGGCATGGATGGAAGAAATGGGAGATTCAAAAGAATCGATGATACGCTCGCTGATGGGGTCTTCCAGATCCCGCTGAATGGTACGGCGGAGGTTTCTGGCGCCGTAGGTAACGGAATAGGCCTTCTTCACCAGATATTCCCGGACGGAAGCATCCCATGTAAATGTCAGACCGCGATTCTCCAAACTCTGGCGAAGCTCCTCCAGCATGATGTCCGCAATGCCAAGGAAGTTCTCCTCACTGAGGTGGTTGAAAGTAATGATCTCATCTACACGGTTAATAAACTCCGGACGCAGGAAGCCGCGCAATGCCTTCATGGTCTTTTCCTTTACCTGATCGCCCTGGGTACGGCCAAAGCCCAGAGCCGCCACATTGCCTTCGCTGCCGGCATTGGAGGTCATAACAATGATGGTATTTTCAAAGTTGACCGTTCTGCCCTGAGCATCGGTGATGCGTCCGTCATCCAGCACTTGAAGCAGCACATTCAGCACATCCGGTTGCGCCTTTTCGATCTCATCAAACAGCACCACGGAGTACGGACGGCGTCGGATTTTCTCAGTCAGCTGACCCGCTTCGTCATAGCCTACATAGCCCGGAGGCGAACCGATCAGCTTGGAGACTGTGTGCTTTTCCATATACTCGGACATATCCAGACGGATCAAAGAATCCACGCTGTCAAAGAGGTCATTGGCAAGACACTTGACCAGCTCCGTCTTACCCACACCTGTGGGTCCAACAAAGATAAAGGACACGGGGCGCTTCTTGGGAGAAATACCCACACGGTTGCGGCGAATGGCTCTTGCCACCGCGTCCACAGCTTCATCCTGACCTACGATATGCGTGCGCAGACGGTCAGCCAGACCCTTGATCTGCTCATATTCCTGTGCTTTGATCTTGGAAGCGGGGATTTTTGTCCACAGCTCGATGATTCGGGCCAGATTTTCCATAGTCACCGTCGGTGCCGGGATCTGCTCCAGCTCCTCGATCTTTGCGGCAAGCTGAAGCAGCTTACTGCGGATCATGGCAAGGCGCTCATAGTTCTGGTTTTCCGTATCCTCGTTGAGCATGCGAAGCTCCAGTTCATAGTCATCCCGCTCTTTTTTCAGCTCTGCCAGTTCGCTGATTTCCTTGCAGCGCAGGTTTACATCGGAGCAGGCTTCGTCCAGCAGGTCGATGGCCTTATCCGGCAGGAAACGGTCGGTGATATAGCGCTCGGACAGCACCACGCACTGCCGTGCGATCTCGGGAGAGATCTCCACACCGTGAAACTGGGCATAGGCCTTGGCGATACCCTGCATGATCTGGCAGGCTTCTTCGATGCTGGGTTCGGCAACGGATACCGGCTGGAAACGGCGCTCCAGAGCCGCATCCTTTTCGATATGCTTACGGTATTCGTTGAAAGTAGTAGCGCCGATCACCTGAATCTCACCCCGGGACAAGGCAGGTTTCAGAATATTGGCTGCGTTCATGGAGCCTTCGGCATCGCCGGCGCCCACCAGATTATGGACTTCGTCGATGACCAGAATGATATTGCCGCATTCCTTGATCTCGCCAATCAGGCTCTTCATGCGGCTTTCAAACTGGCCACGGAACTGCGTTCCGGCAACCAGTGACGTCAGATCCAGCAGGAATACTTCCTTATCCCGCAGCTTGTAAGGCACATCCCCGGCGGCGATCCGCTGGGCAAGGCCCTCGGCGATGGCGGTCTTACCGACACCCGGCTCGCCAATCAAACAGGGATTGTTCTTCTGGCGGCGGTTTAGGATCTGGATCACCCGCTCTGTTTCCACATCACGGCCGATGACCTTATCCAGCTTGCCTGCCCTGGCACGGCCTGTCAGATCCATGCAGTAGCTGTCCAGAAACTTATGCTTCTTATTTTTCTTCTTAGGTTCTTCCCCACCCTGCTCCGGTTCCGGATTCTCGGGCCGCTTTGCGGGGGGATGGCTGCCGCCAAACAGTTGGTTCAGCAGCGGGAAGGTAGCGGTCTGGGAATCTACATCATCCTCGTCCGACTCTTCCTTCTGACCGAACATGCTGACCATTTCGTCGCTGAGGGCATCCAGATCCTCTTCGGAAATACCCATCTGCTTCACAGCGGCATCGATCTGGGGAATGCCCAGACTTCTGGCACATTTCAGGCAGTAGCCTTCGTTCATGGTCACGCCGTTTTCGATCTTTGTAATAAAAACAACCGCAATATTCTTTTTGCACTTGGTGCACATTTTCGGCTGCATAGCATTCACTCCTTTGCTGGGGACATCTTTGGAAGCAGTATAGCACAGCCGCTCCCAAAAAGGAATAACAAATTATTGGCAACCGCTAAAAACTACTTTTTGATGATTTGAGCGGAAGATGTTGTCTCAGATAAAGTTATGGAAATTCCGGAATTCTTTGTGTATTGCGGGATTTTCATAACGCATAGATGAGGCAACAGATTCGCTCAAATCGCAAAAGGGGAGTTTTTAGAGGTGCCCTATTAAATATTCACCGTAAGGCCTTCACCGGGACATTCGAAGATATCGATGCCGTTATCATACCACAGGTGACTCATGTACAGACCTCCCGGCGGCACGGTAGGGCCGGCAGCGGTGCGGTTGCCGGAGTCCAGAATTTTGCCGATATCCTCCGGTTTGATCTTCCCTTCCGCGGCATACACCACAGTGCCTGCCATAGCCCGGGCCATATTATACAGGAAGCCGTTGGCGCAGACCCGCAGATAGATCAAATTGCCTTTTCGCTCTACATTGTAATAGTATACGGTGCGCACCGTGGATTTAACATCGGTGCCCACGCTTCTGACTGCTGCGAAATCATGGGTCCCAACAAACTGGGATGCCGCTGCCTGCATGATTCTCTCATCTAAGTGCTTGGGATAAAACCACGCCCGGTTGACGTAGAAAGGATCCCGGACACGGGAATTGTAGATCAGATAGGTGTACTCTTTTCTGGCGCAGGAGCCAATGGCATTGAAATCTTCACTGACCTCAAAGGCCTTGGTCACCACGATATCCACCGGCAGATGGGTATTCAGGGCATAAGGAAGCCTGTCCACCGGAATGGTGGACTCGGAGCGAAAGTTGGCTACATAGCATTTGGCATGGACACCGGCATCGGTTCTGCCGCATCCGGTAACATGGACGCTGTGGTTTACCACCATGGCAATGGCTTTCTCAAGGGTCTGCTGCACCGTCGCCAGATTCTTCTGCATCTGCCAGCCGTGATAGGCAGTACCCTCGTAGGTCAAAAACAAAGCGATATTGCGCATTTTCTACCTCACAGGCCAAAGCGCGCCAGCACAAATACTGCCACGATCAGCAACGCGCCAGAGCCAAAAGCCTTCAGATCACCCCGATGGTAACGAAGAAGCTTCATCTTGGTTCTGCCCTCACCGCCCTGGTAGCAGCGGCACTCCATGGCGGTAGCCAGCTCATCTGCACGGCGAAACGCACTGATAAAGAGAGGTACCAGAATGGGCACCAGCGCTTTGACACGCTGCATCAGATTTCCGGTTTCAAAATCGGCACCTCTTGCCTTCTGGGCGGACATGATCTTGTCGGTTTCTTCAATCAAGGTGGGAATGAAACGCAGGGCGATGCACATCATCATGCTCAGCTCATGGACAGGCACCTTGATCTTTTTCAGAGGACTCAGCAGCGTTTCCAGACCGTCGGTCAGAGAAATGGGCGAAGTGGTATAGGTCAGTAGGAAGGTGGCGGTAATGAGCATCAGAATTCTTGCCACCATGAAAATCGCACGAATCAGGCCTTCCAACGTGACACTAATCACCCAGACCTTTACGAGAACGGTCTCGCCCTCGGTAAAGAACAGATTCAAGATACCGGTAAAGATCAGAATAAACACCAAAGGCTTCATGCCCTTGACGATGGATTTTACGGGAATTGTGGAAACAGCGATGCTCACACCCAGAAAGGCAAAGCAAATGCCGTAGGAAATCCAGTTTTTGGCCGCAAAGAGAGCCACGATATACACAACCAGAAGGATCAGCTTGGTTCTGGGGTCCAAGCGGTGCACCGGGGATTTTCCCGGGAAATACTGACCCAGGGTAATGTCTTTAAGCATCCACGTTACCCCCTTTCAGCTTCTTTAAAGCCGCAACCGCCTGTTCCACGGAATAGACGGGATTTACATCCAGACCCAGCTTCTGCAGCTGCAGGAACACTCTGGTCAGCTCCGGAATATCCAGACCCATTTCCAACAGTTCCTGTGCGTGGCAGAACACCTCGTTGGGCGTGCCGTCCATGGCAAGCTTCGCGTCGCACATGACCAGAAGCCGGTCGGTCAGCCGGGCAACATCGTTCATGGAGTGGCTGACCATCATGATGGTAGCATTCTTGGCCTGCCGGTAGGCTTCAATATTGGCAAGGATACCTTCCCTGCCAACGGGGTCTAAACCTGCTGTGGGTTCGTCAAGGATCAGCACCTCCGGTTCCATGGCGATGACACCGGCGATGGCGACACGGCGCTTCTGACCGCCGGAGAGATCAAAGGGAGAAACCTCCAGCTGCTCATCGGTAATGCCTACAAAGCCGGCAGCTTCCCGCACACGGCGGTCCACTTCTTTTTCATCCAGCCCCATATTCTTAGGGCCAAAGGCGATGTCCTTATAGACCGTTTCTTCAAAAAGCTGATACTCCGGGTACTGGAATACCAGACCCACACAGAAACGGCTTTGACGGGTGGTGGCCTTATCGGTCCAGATATCCTTACCGTCCAGCAAAATCCGGCCGGAGGTAGGCTTCAGAAGGCCGTTTAGATGCTGCATCAGCGTGGACTTACCGGATCCGGTATGTCCGATGATGCCGATGAATTCTCCCCGCTCCACGCTGAAGGACACATCATTCAGCGCCACATGCTCGAAGGGAGTTCCCATGCTGTAAACATGGCACAAATTTTCAACCTGTAAAATCGGTGTCAATTTCTATTCCTCCAGTGGGTCAGGCCTTTATGGCATCATAAAGTACCTGCGCACAATCTTCTATGGTCAGCTTATCCAGAGGCAGTGAAAAACCATGGTCATTCAGCTCCCGGCAAAGTTCTACCGTGTCCGGGGCCGCAAGGCCGATGTCATGAAGCAGGTCTACCTGAGAAAATACCGCTTCCGGTGTACCGTCCAATGCCACTTTTCCCTTATAGAGAACCACAACACGCTGAGCCTTTGCCGCTTCATCCATATGGTGAGTAATCAGAACCACTGTGATCTTCTTATCCCGGTTCAGATTCTGAATGGTTTCAATTACTTCCCGGCGACCCTTGGGGTCCAGCATGGCCGTCGGCTCATCCAGCACGATGCACTTGGGCTCCATGGCGATGACACCGGCAATGGCGATGCGCTGCTTCTGTCCGCCGGACAGCAGATGGGGCGCATGCTCCCGGTATTCATACATGCCGACACGCTTCAGCGCCCGGTCTACCCTGTGGCGGATCTCGGGACTGGCAATGCCCAAATTCTCGGGGCCAAAGGCCACATCCTCTTCCACCACATTGGCTACGATCTGGTTATCCGGATTCTGGAACACCATTCCCACACTGCGGCGGATGGCGATGAGCTTGTCCTCATCGGAGGTATCCATGCCGCAGACCCATACCTTACCGCCGCTGGGCAGCAAAATAGAGTTAAAATGTTTGGCCAATGTGGATTTTCCGCAGCCGTTGCCGCCTAAAATCGCTACAAAAGTGCCTTCTTCGATACTCAGATCCAGATCCTCAAATACGGCAACGCCGGGCGTGTCATCCACGCCCGGATATGTGTATGCCAAATGCTCTGTACGAATCGCTTCGCTCAAATGTATTCCTCCTCAAACTGAACATTAGGGTGTCCAGCGGCCCGTACTTCCGCAGGGAAGCATCAGGCCTGTGGATTTTACTTTCAATCCCAGCTCGCCAACAGCAGTGCTTCCGCCGTAAACGCCGCCGAAAACCACATCCGACGCATAGCCTACAGCAGAGGGAGCAAGGCCGGTCGTATACGAGTTGATGATTACAAACAGCGGATCGTCGGAAAGCAGCTTTACCACTTCCAGAAGGAAGGGATAGAAGCTTGTCTCCATCTTCCAGATCTCGCCGCTGGGTCCCCGGCCGTAGCTGGGCGGGTCCATGATAATGCCGTCATAACGGCGCCCACGGCGGATCTCCCGCTGGATGAATTTGGCGCAATCGTCCACGATCCAGTGGATAGGACGGTCTGCCAGGCCGGAGGACTGGGCATTTTCCTTTGCCCAGGCGACCATACCCTTGGAGGCGTCCACATGCCACACCTCAGCGCCGCCGGCAGCCGCAGCCAGAGTAGCGCCGCCGGAATAGGCAAACATGTTCAGCACCCGCACGGGACGACCCGCATTGGCACACTTTTCCCGCATAAAGTCCCAGTTGGCGGCCTGTCCCGGAAAAACTCCTGTATGCTTAAAATTCATTGGTTTGACATTGAATGTCAGGTAGTCCTTATAACAGATCTGCCAGCGCTCAGGCAGCTTATGGTCGGTCCAGTGACCGCCGCCTGTGGAAGAACGGACATAGCGCGCGTCATAACGCTTCCATTCCGGAGCGCTGTGGGGTGTGTCCCAGATCACCTGGGGATCGGGCCGTACCAGAATATACTTGCCCCACCGCTCCAACCGCTCGCCGTTGGAGGTGTCCAGAACCTCATAATCTTTCCACTCATCAGAAATCCAAATCATTTACTTCCTCCACGCTTAGCCGACAGCGCCGTCATCCTCTTCAGGGTGTGTTTCCGGCCCGGTAGCCGCCACAGAATCCTGATATTTCTCCCAAGCTTCCTTGGTATGCATGGGACACACCAAATAAGGCGCGTTCACATCCTGCTCCAGTTTGCCTTCCATACCCTTGAAAACGGCATCCGTACCATTGTCATTGATGAAATAAACGTAGTCATCACGCAGGTATTCCGGTTTCAGTCCGCAGGTCTTGGCTTTCAGCAGTTCGTCGATCTCTTTCTGGGTCATTTTTACCAGAGCCTTCTGCTCGATCTTGACCTCTTCGCCGGTAGTATCCTTTTCACCTGCAAAGTGCTTGCAGTACTCGGTGGCGACACCGCCGCCGGTGGTACAATACTCCACAAGCACATGTTTATCGCAAACAGCTCTGGGGCGATCCTCCGGATAGACGTTGGCATAGCCGGTACGGGCAATGTCATCGGCGGTGCGGACATCCAGAGAGCAACCCGGGCCGGCTACCTTACCGGAATCCAGACACATGGTCACGCCGCCGAACTTGCTGTAATCGATCAACTGAACCTTTTTCAGGCCCTGGTGTGCCTTGGTAAGAACCTTGCTGAACAGAATAGCCGCAGGGTTGTTGCCGTTGCCCATGATCAGATTGATCTCTTCCGGGGTATCAAAGCCGAACCATACAGCGGCAGTATAGTAACCCGTATAGCCGCAGAACCAACGGTCACGGTTGCTGGAGGTGGTGCCGGTCTTGCCGTAAACATTCTGTCCGCTGATGCGGGCATTGCCGCCGGTTCCGCCGACGGAGCCGGCCAGACAGTAGTGCATATAGTTTACCGTCTTGGCACTGAAGGCTTCCCAGCTGTCCTGAGTATTGTCCAGAACCACCTTACCGTTGCTGTCATAGACCTTGGTATAGGTGCGGCCTTCCCGGTAGGTGCCGCCATTGGGGAACACCGCAAAGGCAGAAGCCATTTCACGAACCGTCAGGCCCTTGGTCTGGGCGCCCAACGCCAGAGGCGCGTAGTCATCATCGGACATGACCTCGCCGTCGTAACGGGTATAGCTGTCGATAAAGCTGGTAAGTCCCAGTTTTTCTTTTGCGAAGTTATAGGAATAGCTGGTGCCGATCATCTGCAAAGTGTTCACCGCCACCGCGTTCACAGAGGATTCTATACCACTGTAAACGGTACGGGCGAAGGAATATTTCCGGTTGTCGTTCTTGGGCCAGCCGACATTTCCGTTATATTTCTGAGGCATATCCTTGATAACGGTTGCAGGAGAGATGGCACCGGATTCAAAGCCGGGACCGTAGACCGTCAAAGGCTTGATGGAAGAACCGGTCTGCAGAACGGAGTCCACCGCGCGGTTCTGACCGTCATGGACCTTATCCTTACCGACACCGCCTATCAACGCGACGATATCACCTGTGCGGTTATCGATGATGACCATGGCAGACTGGGGCTGCTGGCCGCTTCGGACAGCCGGAATCTGGCTCAGATCCTGATAGACAGAATCCAGTGCGCTCTGCACATTCATATCCAGACAGGAATAAATGTGGTAGCCGCTGCTGGCGATCTTCTGCTTATAGAACTTCATGGTGGCGTCGGTCAGTTCAACGCCATCCTTCCTGGCCAGATCAGCCGCCACATCTTCCAGAACGGTATCTACATAATAGGAGTAGACTTCCTGGGAGGCATCTTCACCAACGGGAACTTCGCTGCCGCAATTGGGACAGTAATGGTTCTGCCCGGACTCATCGGTCTTCAGTGTCTTGACGATTCCCTTGTAGCCGCAGCTCTCATTGGGGCAATAAGCCATTTTATCCTCAGGCGCAATGCCGCGCTTGAATACCAGTTCCTGGGCAACCGCCTCGTCATACTCTTCCTGGGTGATCCATTCCTGGGCCAGCATTTCATTCAGGGTATCCATCTGCCGTTCCCTGTTGCGCTCTTTGCCGTTCATACCGCCCTTGTCCAGATTCTCACGGTAGGGATTGTACAGCGAAGGGTTATTGGTGATACTGATAAGACTTGCGCACTCAGCCAGGGTCAGCGTTTCCAGTTCCTTTCCGAAGTAGATGGACGCGGCCATACGGACACCGTTGGTACGGTTGCCCATGTAGATTTCATTGAGATACCACTCCATGATATCTTCTTTGGAGTAGCGCCGTTCATACTCAATGGCGGTGAATATCTCCTGCACCTTACGCTGAACGGTAACATCCCAGTTATCCGTAACGTTTTTCACGAGCTGCTGCGTGATGGTAGAACCGCCACGGTCGCCGTTTCCGAAGAACATAAAGAAGCAGGCTTTGACGGTGGTGATCCAGTCAACACCCTGGTGTTCAAAGAAACGCTTATCCTCGATAGCAACGGTAGCATGGATCAGATCCTCGGGAATATCCTCGAAATCCGCCCATTCACGGTTGTTGACCGCAAAGATATTCTGCAGCTTTTGAATATTGCCGTTACGGTCCACATAATAGACATAGGAGTTCAGGTTCATGTCCCGGTTTTGATCATCCTCTGTCTCAACCTTGGACAGGATCTCTTCGTCCAGATATTCGCCTACAGAACCGGCTAGTACCACAAGACAGACGCCGACGATAATGGCAACCGTCGCAGCGGCGCCCAAAGCGATCTTTAATACACTAAACAAAGCCAGCCACACATTTTTCAGGAGCCGCAGCGACCAGTGAGGTTGCCAGGACTGTCTGGGTGCTTTGTTCTTTTTCATTCGTTTAGCCATAGTATTACCTCCATAACCGGGAGAACCCGGATGGTCATAAGTGATGAAAGGGATATACACGCCCACAATAAGTTCATTGTATTATAGCATACCCAGAAGAAAAACGAAACCCCCAAATTATTAATAATCCATAAACTTCATTAAAATAGATATCCCACAAAGAGAATAAATCACGGTCCGGCATATATAATAATGTAGACACAACCGGTCATCCCCAAAAACAGCAGCCGCAGCCGCGAATTTCTTCTTGATTTTGTACGCCGTTGCCTGTAGAATAAAGACAGTAAATTGTAGGAGGCTGTGTTATGACAGATCAGTTCGGTTCCGATTTTATGACCATCGTGGATGAGGATGGCGAAGAATTCGAGTTGGAGATCCTGACCACCATGGAATGGCAGGGCAGCACATATCTGGCTGTAATCCCCGCTGGCATGGACGAGGAAGAAGAGTCACTGGAAGTCAGTATTTTGAAGTCTGTGGATGAAGACGGTGAGCCTATTTTGACTGCTATCGAAGATACCAATGAGCTGGAAACTGTCTACAACCTGATCATGGAACAGCTTTACGAGGAAGAAGCTGACGAAGACGAATAACAGGCATTACGGCCTGCTTGGTGCGTGATGCGCCCTTTTGGACCCACATTTTATAATAGGGACGCTTGACTTCCCTGCCCGATTGCAGACCTCCCGCCCACGCTTTGACGATGGGTGGACGTTGGGAGCAGCTAAAGCAGTGAGCGGCGACCCACCTGCCGTTTCGTGCAGGTCATAAATGGGCGCACACGGCCGAAGCGGGTTTTTAGATCCGGGGAGCGAAAACTCCCCGGATTTTTTATGCAAATTGTAAACTTTTTCTTTTTTTATAGAAAACAACGATAATGGCACTTGCAAACAAACGAAAAACCAGTTATAATAAGTCGGTCTATGTGTCGGTTTGACGATCCATAGCATTACCAACCGGACTATGAGAGGAAATGATTACATGAGCGCATCCAGCAAGAAAAAGCTCCGCAAGGAGCGCAATGCCGCTGCATTGACCGAAAAGCAGCTGCAGCAGCAGAAAGAAGCAAAGAAACTGAAGAGTCAGACCGTCACTTTCGTGATCATCGTTGCTCTGGTGTTGGCGATCGGCATCGGTTCTCTGGCCGTCACTGCTTTCAATAACAGCGGCATTGCTGAGCGTAACAGCATTGCGCTGACCATCGGCGAACATAAGCTCAGTGCTGCGGATCTCTGCTACTACTATTTTGACACCATCACTGCCAACTATGAAGAGATAAAAAACCAATACGGTGACTATGCTTCTTCTTACATGGCAATGCTTATGGGCCTGGATTTCACCAAGCCTCTTGATGAGCAGATGTACGACAAAGAAAACAATGTCACCTATGCTGATTATTTCATCGAAAATGCTGTTCAGGCAGCAGTCAACACTTACGCCGTTTATGATGTAGCGGTTGCCAACGGCAAAACTCTGGATGATGCCGCAAAGCAAAGCATCGACAATACCATAAGCAGCATGAGAAGTGGTGTTGTCAGTATGGGTTATCGCAATCTGAAGCAGTATCTGAAAGCTTACTACGGAAACGGTGCCACCGAGAAGTCTTTCCGCAAGTATCTTGAACTGAATCATATCGCTGACGCATATAAGGAAGAAGTATTCAATGGCATGTCATACACAGTTGCAGATCTGGCAGCCTATAACGAAGAGCACTTCAATGACTTCTCTTCTTTCTCTTATGCCACCTTCTATGTCAGTGTCAATGACCTTGTGGACTGCCCCGCTGACGAAGACGACAAGGAGCACAAGCATTCTCAGGATGAAATGGATGCCGCTTTGAAAACAGCAGAAGATGTCGTAGCTGCTATCAAAAAAGAAAACCCTGCTACAGCTGAGGAACTTAACAAGTTTATTCATACCCTCGATGCCTATGCTGAAAACGAATCCGCATCCTGCATTGAGAGCAAAGATAAGCTCTATACCTCCATTTCTGATACTGAAATTGCCGAGTGGCTGGTTGAGGATGGCCGCAAAGCCGGCGATATCACCGTGATTACCAACACAACAGAAAGCACCGATGAAGACGGCAACAAGGTTACCACTCCCTACAGCTTCAATGTAGTTTTGTATCTGGGCCGCAATGATAACGAAATGAAGATGGTCAATGTCCGCCATATTCTGAAGGCTTTCACCGGTGGCACGACAGATGCTCAGGGCAATACTGTTTACCCGGACGATTCCGTTCAAAAGGCCAAGGAAGCAATCGAAAAGGTACAAGCCACTTGGGTAGACGGCGGTATGAGCGAGGATGCTTTCGCACAGCTGGCTCTTTCTGAATCTGATGATAACGGTTCTTTCATGAACGGCGGTCTGTATGAAGATGTTTACCCCGGTCAGATGGTTCCCGCTTTCAACGATTGGTGCTTTGAAGAAGGCCGCGCGGCCGGCGATTATGGTATCGTGGAGACCGAATACGGTTACCATCTGATCTACTTCGCAGGTCATAGCGATGTTACCTTCCGTAATTTCATGATTGAAAACACCCTTCACAACACCGATTTTAACGAATGGTACAAAGAGCAGGTAGAAGAAAAGGCATATACAGTGCTCGATACCTCCAAGATTCCTGCTAACGTTACAATCTTACAGTAAAGCATCGGTTCCTCCCTGCCCTCTGTCGGCAGGGAGGTTCTTGTATAAAACCGCCTCCTGTGGAGAAAATTTCCACAGGAGGCGGTTATTTGCGTATTAAAAAATATCTATTGTGCGTTCTGGCAGGCTTTGCTGCCGGAAGTGTAACGGGACTTTTCGGCGCAGGAGGCGGGATGGTGCTGGTGCCGCTTTTGTGTTGGCTGACAGACATTGAGGAAGATGCCATTTTCCCCGCTTCGGTTTCCATCATTCTGCCCATTTGCCTTGTGAGTCTGCTGTTTCGTGCCGATGGCGGCGGTCTTCCCTGGCCGAAAGCCACACCCTATCTCATAGGAAGCGGCATTGGCGGCATCCTTGTGGGAATGCTGGGTCGGCGCATTCCCACACTTTGGCTCCACAGGCTGTTGGGTGCCATGATCTTATGGGGAGGTTTCCGGTATTTATGTTAGAATCCATACCTGTTGCCATCGCTGCCGGTGCGGTTTTGGGATTTCTCGCGGGGCTCGGCATCGGCGGCGGAAGCCTGCTGATCCTTTGGCTGACCCTTGTATTACAGGTGGACCATACCACTGCCGGTACAATCAATCTGATGTTCTTTATTCCTTCGGCTGTCATTGCCAGTCTCTTTCGCTTCAAACAGGGGAAGCTGGATCTCAAACGGATCATCCCTGCTTTGATCGGCGGCTGTGCAGGAGCCGTAATTTTTACTTTGCTGGGACAAAACATCGAAGCGACTGTTTTGCAAAAGCCATTTGGTATTCTACTGTTGCTCACCGGCATCCGGGAGCTGTTTTACCGGCCCCGAAAAGCCAGATAGCCTTCCAGAATCAGAGAAGCTGCTACCGCATCCACGGTATCCTTGCGCTTTTTGCCGTGATAGTTATGCTCCGAAAGAATGTTATGGGCCTCAACGGTAGTCCTGCGCTCGTCCCACAGCGTCACGCCAAGGCCGGTGGCTTCCTCCACCGCTTTGGCGAATTCCCGGCAAAGCTCCGCCCGGGGGCCTTCGGTGCCGTTCATATTCTTGGGAAGACCTACTACGATTTCCCCTACATCCTGCTCCTTTACGATGCGGCAAATCTCCGCGATGGTCTTGTCCGCGCGTCTGCTGTGGATCACCGTGGTGGATCCTACGATGGAGCAAAGCAGGTCGGAAAGGGCGATTCCGGTACGGGCATCGCCGTAATCTACACCCATGATTCTTTTCATACTGTACATATCCCTTCTTTGGTCATTTGCCCCCATTATAGTGCAAAATAATCAAAAAATAAAGTATTTTTTTATTGACATTACCATCCCCCTGTGTTAGAATGATTTCACCTGTGAAAAAAGGGCTTTTTTTGTGCGCCTTTTTTCAGCTTCGGGCGGCTTTTGTAGTGAGTCGCATCCTAAATTTTTACTAGCCGGAGTGATACAGGGAGGCAATATTTAAGGAGGTGCCGTTATGCGCGTGAAAGTCACTTTGAGATGCTCCGAGTGCAAGCAGAGAAACTACAACACCATGAAGAACAAGAAGAACGACCCCGACCGTCTCGAAATGAAGAAGTACTGCAGATTCTGCAGAAAGCACACCACTCACAACGAGACCAAGTAAGGAGGCCGACATCATGGCAGAAGTCAAGAAGGAAAACTGGTTCAAAAGAGCCTGGAATGGCGTCCGCAGATACTTCCGTGAGCTTCGCAGCGAACTGAAGAAGGTCGTGTGGCCCACTCCCAAGCAGGTCGGTAAGAACACCCTGATCGTCGCCGTATGCGTCCTCGTAGTCGGCGTGTTCATCTGGCTGTTCGACTTCGTTGCTCAGGCAGGTATTGCTGCTCTGATCAACGGCGTTAGCTCTCTGATCGGGTAATCGCTATGGCCGATACTGCAAAGTGGTATGTAGTCCATACCTACTCCGGCTATGAGAACACTGTAAAAGCCACCATCGAAAAGACCGTTGAGAGCCGTGGCCTCCAGGAGCAGATCCTGGCCGTTTCCATTCCTTTGGAAACCGTTACGGAGATCACCGAGTCCGGTGTCAGCAAAACCTACGACCGTAAGGTCTACCCCGGTTATGTGCTGGTCAAAATGGTCTACAGTGATGACACATGGCATGTGATCCGGAATGTACGCGGAGTCACCGGCTTCGTCGGTACATCCAGCAACGACCCCACTCCCCTGACCGATGATGAAGTCTACGAGATGGGCGTTGAGAAGCGTGAGATCGTCGTTAACTACGCAGTTGGCGATACCGTACGCATCCTCGACGGTCCTCTGAGCTCCTTCACCGGCACAGTCGAGACTATTGAGGTCGAAAAGAACGCGGTCAGCGTAATCGTATCTATGTTCGGCCGCGAGACCCCTGTCGAGTTCGAGCTCGATCAGAACGAGGTCATTTCCCAGTAAACGCATCGGGTCGGATTTCCGATCGGAACGTGGGAGGGGTAAAAGCCCCGAAAAAAATGCGTATATCGCATATCACCACATTTTATTCAGGAGGTGCTTATAATGGCACAGAAAGTCACTGGTATTATCAAACTTCAGATCAACGCCGCTAAGGCTACTGCATCCCCCCCTGTGGGTCCCGCTCTGGGCCAGCACGGTGTTAACATCGCCGCATTTATCAAGGAATTCAACGCTCGTACCCAGGCAATGGAAGGTTACAAGATCCCTGTCGTCATCACCGTTTACGCTGACCGCAGCTTCACCTTCATTACCAAGACTCCCCCTACCCCCCTGCTGATCACCAAGGCTATTGGCCTGTCCAAGGGCTCCGGTGTTCCCAACAAGCAGAAGGTTGGCACCATCACCAAGGCTCAGATCACCGAGATCGCCAAGACCAAGATGCCCGACCTGAACTGCGCTACCCTGGAGGCTGCTGAGAGCCAGGTTGCCGGTACTTGCCGCTCCATGGGCGTCACCGTCGTTGACTAATTGATATTTGCTGTCCGGGAAACTGTCCCGGAAATGTGGGAGGATTTTTCCGCATCACCACTATAAGGAGGATAACAAAGTGTTTAGAGGCAAAAAGTATAAGGAGAGCGCCAAGCTGATTGACCGCTCTGTTCAGTATGATCCCGCAGAGGCCCTGGATCTGGTTGTGAAGGGTGCTTCCGCAAAGTTCGACGAGACCGTCGAAATTCACATCAAGTTGGGTGTTGACTCCCGTCACGCTGACCAGCAGGTCCGCGGCGCCGTGGTTCTGCCCAACGGCACCGGCAAGACCCGCCGGGTCCTGGTTTTCACCAAGGACGCTAAGGTCGACGAGGCTAAGGCTGCCGGTGCTGACTATGTCGGCGGCATGGACCTGGTTGAGAAGATCACCAAGGAGAACTGGTTCGAGTTCGACGTCGTTGTTGCTTCCCCCGACATGATGGGCGTTGTTGGCCGTCTGGGTAAGGTTCTGGGCCCCAAGGGTCTGATGCCCTCCCCCAAGGCTGGTACCGTTACCCCCAACGTCGGCGCTGCTGTTAAGGAAATCAAGGCTGGTAAGGTCGAGTACCGTCTGGACAAGACCAACATCATCCACTGCCCCATCGGCAAGGTCTCCTTCGGCGCTGAGAAGCTGCAGGAGAACATGGACACTCTGGTCAAGGCTGTTGTCAAGGCTAAGCCCGCAGCTGCCAAG
>JAZRKL010000151.1:0-26206 GCA_045646265.1 Faecousia sp. | reverse complement strand
ATCTACGGTGTGGCCTTCGCCAAGAAGGACGATCTGGACGAGTATGTCCGTCAGCGCGAAGAGGCCCTCAAGCGTGACCACAACAAGCTGGGCCGCGAGCTGGAGTTCTTCACCACCGTAGAAGAAATCGGCCAGGGTCTGCCCATCCTGCTTCCCAAGGGCTCCAGAATCATCCAGAGACTCCAGAGATGGATCGAGGACGAGGAAGAAAAGCGCGGCTACCTGCTGACAAAGACTCCCCTCATGGCAAAGCGCGATCTGTACCGCATTTCCGGTCACTGGGATCACTACCGTGACGGTATGTTCATTCTGGGTGACCCCGATGACGAGTCCAAGGAGTGCTTCGCCCTGCGTCCCATGACCTGCCCCTTCCAGTATCAGGTCTATCTGAACCGTGCCCGTTCCTACAGAGATCTGCCCATGCGTTTGGGCGAGACCTCTACCCTGTTCCGTAACGAAGATTCCGGCGAGATGCACGGTCTGATCCGTGTCCGCCAGTTCACCATTTCCGAAGGCCACCTGGTTCTGCGTCCCGAGCAGTTGGAAGAAGAGTTCCGCGGTTGTCTGGAGCTGGCAAAGTACGTTCTGGAGACTGTCGGCATGCTGGAAAACTGTTCCTTCCGCTTCAGCCAGTGGGATCCTGCCCGTGCCGGAATCAAGTACGAAGGCACTGCCGAGCAGTGGGAAGAAGCACAGCGGGTCATGGGTGAGATTCTGGACAATCTGGGTGTTGAGTACGAAATTGGCATCGACGAAGCCGCTTTCTACGGTCCCAAGCTGGATATCCAGTATAAGAATGTCTTCGGCAAGGAAGACACCATCGTCACCATCCAGATTGATATGCTGTTGGCACAGAAGTTTGGCATGGAATACACCGATGCCGACGGTCAGAAGAAGACCCCCTATATTATCCACCGCACTTCTCTGGGCTGCTACGAGCGCACCCTGGCTTACCTCATCGAGCGCTATGCCGGTGCTCTGCCCCTGTGGATGATGCCTACACAGGTCAAGGTTCTGCCCATCACCGACCGTGCCCACCAGTACGCAAAGGAACTGGCTGAGAAGCTGAATGCTGTGAACATCCATGCGGAAACCGACTGCCGCAGTGAAAAGCTGGGCTACAAGATCCGGGAAGCACAGCTGCAGAAGATCCCCTATATGCTGGTCATCGGCGACCGGGATATGGAAAACGGCACTGTTTCCGTCCGTACCCGTAAGGGCGACGATCTGGGTGCTATGACTCCCGACGAATTCATCGCCAAGTGCCTCATGGAAATCGCTACCAAGAGCAAAGAAGTATAAGATTCTATTAAATTGCAAGCCGCCCATTACGGGCGGCTTGTTTTATGTGCCTCAGTGTGATAAGATAAGCCCAAGCATTTGTTAACTGATCGTTTATCTCCGCAACCACCTAAAACGCATGTCATTCTGAGCGGAGCTGCACAAAGTGCAGCAGAGTCGAAGAATCCGTTCTCAAAAGAAGAATCTTTGTAATTGAGGATGCGGATCCTTCGACGCGCTCCGCTTGCTCAGGATGACACGGAATTTTGGTGGTTGGTCGCATAAACCATCATTTACCACACAAGGAGGTGCCTATGAAACAAAAACGAAAACTGTCCGTAGCAAATGTGATCCGTTGGATTGCCATGATCCCTTTGGGGCTGGCAGCATTTTTCTTTAAATTTATGATGGCAGGCTACGGTTTTACCGCTCTGGTGCTGTGCGGCATCATCGGCATCTTGCTGTTTTATAATCTGGCCAACATTCTCTTCCGCAAATTCCCAAAAACAGTAAAACTGACACGGCGCATCTTCACCATTTGTCTTTGTATTGGATTATTGATTGCCGCGGTCACGGAAGGCTTCATCATCGGTGCCAGCTATGGTGACCCTGAAGAACGCTGCGATTACATTGTGGTGCTGGGTGCAAAGGTTCGCTACGATGGTCCTTCTGTGTCACTGATGGATCGAATCCGGAGCGCTTACGAGTATATGACAGAGCATCCTCATGTGATCGCGGTGGTTTCCGGTGGCCAAGGCCCCGATGAACCCATGGCCGAAGCACAGTGCATCTACGAGCATTTGGTCGCTATGGGCATCAGTAAGGATCGGATCTGGATTGAAGATCAGGCAGCATCCACCTGGGCCAACTTAAATTATTCTCTGGATCTGATTGAAGCCAAAACCGGTATTCGTCCTGCAAAGCTGGGTGTGGTTTCCAGCGAATATCATATGCTTCGAGCCGGTATGCAGGCAAAGAATTGCGGTGTTGATCCTGTTCGCATTCCCGCCCGCACATCTTTGATTTCACAGCGCGTCAACCACTTCATGCGGGAAGTGGCTGGTGTGTGGCACTACATTGTATTAGGAGGACAATATGATTAATAAAAGCTATGCTGATTTTGCATGGGAGCAGACAGCCCAGTTGCTTTCCATCGACTCCCCCACCGGCTTCACCAAATACGCAGCCGCATGGGTAAAAAGCGTCTTTGAGGTTTTGGGTTTCCCCGCCACCATCACCACCAAGGGCGGTGTACTGGTAGATCTGGGCGGTGAGGAAGAAAACAACGGTCTGATGTTGGCCGCTCACGCCGACACTCTGGGCGCCATGGTTGCCACCGTCAAGGGCAATGGCCGGTTGAAGCTGACCTCTCTGGGGGGAATGAATCCCAACAATGCCGAAGCCGAAAATGTCCGGGTCTATACCCGCGGCGGCAAGATCATCGAAGGCACCTGCCAGCTGTGCAACGCTTCCGTTCATGTCAACGGTGACTATTCCTCTGCCAAGCGCAGCTGGGATTCCATGGAGATCGTTCTTGACGAGGATGTGTCTTCCGCCGCAGATGCCAGAAAGCTGGGCATCGAGGTGGGCGACATTGTCTGCTTTGACCCCCGTACCCGCCGCACCGCATCCGGTTATCTCAAGAGCCGTTTTCTGGACGATAAGCTGAGCGTTGGCATTCTTCTGGGTTTTGCCAAGTATATCGCTGACAACGGCATCACTCTGCCCCGGAAGACCTATATCCATGTGACCGTCTACGAAGAAGTGGGTCACGGCGGCAGCGGCAGTGTTCCCGCCGGTGTTACCGAAGCCATCTCCGTGGATATGGGCTGCGTAGGCGACGGCCTGCAGTGCAGTGAAAAGCAGGTTTCCATCTGCGCCAAGGACAGTGGCGGTCCCTATAGCTACGAAGTTGTTGGCAAACTGATTGAAGCTGCCAAAAAGACCGATGCTGACTATGCGGTAGATGTCTATCCTCACTACGGTTCTGATGTGGAGGCGACCCTGCGGGCAGGCTTTGACATCCGCCACGGGCTCATCGGTTCCGGTGTCTATGCCAGCCATGGCTACGAGCGCAGCCACATCGATGGTGTTTATAACACGTTGAAAGTTCTTACAGGTTATTTGGATATTTAAACAAATGAAGGGTCTGTTGCAAAATGCTGCAACAGACCCAAAAACTATGCATTTGTCTACATTCTGTGGATGTAGGGGCGGTCATTGACCGCCCGCGGGCGACTAATAGTCGCCCCTACAGATTCTGTCGGACAATTTTCGAATTATGCAACAGACCCTTTATGCTATATTGGCTTAATAGTTCTCTGCGTGTACTTCGAAGTATGCCTTGGGGTGTGCGCAGGTGGGACACAGCTCGGGAGCCTCAGTACCAACCACAAGATGGCCGCAGTTGCGGCATTCCCATACCTTGACTTCGCTCTTGGCAAAGACTTCGGCGGTCTCTACGTTCTTCAGCAGAGCGCGGTAACGCTCCTCATGGTGCTTTTCAATGGCAGCAACCATACGGAACTTGGCAGCCAGCTCAGGGAAGCCTTCCTCCTCGGCGGTCTTTGCGAAGCCTTCATACATATCGGTCCACTCGTAGTTCTCACCCTCTGCGGCATGCAGCAGGTTTTCGGCGGTATCGCCGATACCGCTGAGTTCCTTGAACCACAGCTTTGCATGTTCCTTTTCGTTGTCAGCGGTCTTCAGGAACAGAGCAGAGATCTGCTCAAAACCTTCCTTCTTGGCCTTGGACGCAAAATAAGTGTACTTGTTTCTTGCCATGGATTCGCCGGCAAAGGCAGCCTCCAGGTTCTTTTCGGTTTGAGTGCCTGCATACTTGTTTGCCATAATAGTTTCCTCCTTCGGAAGTCTTTTGTGATAAAAGGATTATAACACAACCCTCAGCTTTAATTCAACAGGTAAATTCCCAAATTCAGATAGGCAGCGAAAGTGACCCAAATAATATAAGGGATCAGCAAATCACCCGCCCGTTCATCGATCCCGGAAAATGCCCGGATGGTGAGAAAAATGAGTATCCAAAGAACCACCAGCCAGATCAGCGCCGCCAAATACATCTGCGCGCCAAAGAACAGCAGCGGCCAAATAAAATTCGCTGCCAGTTGAGCACCGTACAGGATCAGTGCTCCGCGTTTTTCATTTTTAGGTGCATCGGATATCCATACAAGATAGGAAGCGTATCCCATTAAGAGATACAACACCGTCCATACCACCGGAAACACCCATCCCGGCGGTGACAGGGGCGGCTGATTCATGGCTCTGTACTGTCCCATTCCCCCGGAGAGCAACGCTGACAGGCCGCCAACCGCCAGTGGAATGCCCAACGCAATCAGCAGCTTTTTCCAATCGATCTTCATAAAAATCCCTCCCATACTGCTTTAGTATATGGGAGGGACCATACATTATTCAGTTCTTACAGGCCCAACACCTTTTCCAGGTCAGCCTTGGGACGGAAGCCAACGGCTGTTGCCTTCACTTCTCCGCCTTCCAGCAGAATCAACGTTGGAATGCTGACGATGCCAAATTTGGAAGCCAGTGCGCCGGCTTCATCCACATTCACCTTGCCCACATAGATGGTATCATTCTCCTGAGCGATCTGCTCCACAACAGGCGCCACCATCCGGCAAGGGCCACACCAAGGTGCCCAGAAGTCCAGCAGCACAGGTTTGTCAGCCTTCACTACCAGCTCTTCATAATTACTCGTATCAATATGCAGGATCTCCATAAGGCATACTCCTTTGTTTTTTCTTTTAGTATACCAAAAATTCGCCCAAAAGCAACGGTGTTTTTCTTCTGCTGCATATTTGATTTGCTTTTTTCGTATGAAAAAGATATAATCTTTCTTGGTATGAAGGAGCACTACTTTTTATCAAGGAGAAAAACATGAGCTTTCAACCAATACTGAACCATTCTCTGACATCCATAGAAGCTGCAAGATTTTTGTTGTCACACAGCTCCGGTCAGGTTAATATAGATGCGCCCTCTGCAGATAATACCCACATTCATAGCTACTATGAGATCTATGTGAACATCTCCGGTAATGTTTCTTTTTTGGTGCGTAATAACATCTACCCTATACAGCCGGGCGATGTGATCATCACCGCTCCCGGAGATATTCACCACTGCATCTATCATTCTTCCTGTCTTCACGATCATTATTGCCTTTGGTTTGATGTTCCCCGGACATCATGCGTCGCAAAATTTTTAGAGGAGCACGACCTGTTCGGTCTGGTACGCACCAACAGTGCCTGCCATGACGAATTGATCGCACTCCTCTGCAAGTTGCATGAAGATACAAGCAGTGATTTAGAGAAACTGACTGCCTTTTTACATCTATTTCAATTGCTGAAAGATAACCGGGACGCATTTTCCTTTCCCGCAACCAACATTCCGGAAATCCTGCGGGATATTTTGAATTATATAGACCAAACCTTTGCCGAAATTCTGCAGATCAACGAAATCGCAGAGCATTTCCATATCAGCATTTCTACGTTAAACCGATTGTTCAAGAAATATGTACAGCTCTCACCATATGCGTATTTAAAGAACAAAAAACTGGCCTTTGCGGAAAAGCTTCTGGTAAAAGGTTGTTCCGTCACAGAAGCCTGCTACCAGACGGGCTTTACAGACTGCTCAAGGTTTATCAAGTTCTTTAAGGAGAGATATGGTACAACACCTTTGCAGTATGTAAAGCATCATCGCCAGTAGTCAGTTTTCTAAGCATAGGAATACAAAAAATCATATAACGCAATCTTGACTTCAGGGATGAACTCGCCGTGCTTTTTACCGGGCATTTTTCTGTATACAACATCATGCCCTCTACCTCTGAGCTTATCTACATATTCATCAAGCTGTGCCTCAGGGAAGACATCATCATCACAACAGTTCACCAGAAAATACGGTATTTTCCGCATATCCCCGATCCTGTGCATCGGGGATATTGTTTTTAGTGCCTCTTCCATGGGCATATCGTAATCGGCAACAGCCCGTATAAAAGTCCTAGCAAAGCTGTCTTTGCAGTGGAACCGGTCCAAAACATCGCAGCAAGGACAAGCCGCGCCGCAAGCGGCAACATTATGTTTCGACTCAACGGAATAGATGATCGCGCCCAGACCGCCCATACTTCCACCGCAAACCACGATGGGAAGTTCCGGTGCAAGATCATATTTATCCTTCAACGCGTCTACCACTGCATCGGTCATTTTGACCGCACCCTTATTCATCCAACTCCAGGGGCCGCAGAACATATAGGCAAGCACGATTCCCTTTTCCGCGCATTTCATAGCAAAATCGCCGTCGTATGTTCCAAGTTCCATCAAGCCGCCTAAGCATGAATTGCCGCCAAGTCCCGGAAATTCCACAATGATCCCGGTAACTTTGGTTTTAATAAGCGCTTCATTTGTTCTCGCATACAGTTCGATCGTATCCTTGTTTATGAACTTATCCACTTGTTACACGCCACCTTTATCACAATGATACTATGTTCTTACGGAAGGACAACCTCGTACGGCAGGCGTCCCTTGGCTTCCAGCTTGCCGGCAAGCACATCAATGGCATGGATCTGCGAATCGGTAATCATATAACCGAAAACCTTTCTCGGAACATGGGTGATGTTTTTCAGAGCAAAGGGATTACCGAAATGCACAATCGCCGAAACCTTGCCGGATTGGATCAGGCTGTTCATAACCGCTTCCGTGCGGCGTGTCAGACCGTCTGTACCCAGATAGCTGGTAGTCGAGCAGAAGGTAACAAACACCGCCTCTTTGTATCCGGTCGCTGCCGTAAGCACCCTGTCATTATCCTTCTGGCCGGAAAATTCGGGGATGAATTCAATGCCTGCCTCCGGGAATTCCTGTCTTATTTTTTTCGCGATCCTGTCCGGACGATACCAATTGGCAACATCTGTTTCCGGATTATCAGAGGTAGCATCAAAAACATTCTCTGTGACAATAATAAAGATACGGTCCTTGTTATCTGTCGGCAATGCCGCAGTGACTCCCTCGTCTGTGACGGCAGTAATGCAGTCCTTGGCGATCGCGTCCAGTGTGGCCCTGTCTTCCTCGGTAAAGGTGGTAGGCTCCTCAGGCTCCCGGGACACAAACTCCTGGGCTGCGAGAACCCGGCGCACTGCCTCGTTCAGCCGCTCCTCCGAGAAGGTGCCATCATGATAGTTCTTCACCAGCATTTCGAAGCAAGCTTTTGAAGGCAGCCGGAAGTTGGGCAGAACAATATCATTGCCAGCCGCAATAGCCATGCCATAGATATTTTCCTCACCGTATTTCTGCAGGATGCCCATCATGGCAAAGGAATCCGTAAAAGCGATCCCGTCAAATCCCAGACGGCGGATGATATCGATCACCTTTTTGGAAAGAGAGGCCGGATAGCCAGGATCAATTTTGGGATAAACATCGTGTCCCGTCATGATACACGGAAGCAGACCCTTCTTATGCAGATACATATACGGCAGCAGATCTTTTTCGATCAGCTCTTCCTCTGTCACATCCGAACGGCCTTCCGCCATATGTGTATCAAGGGTACCGGTGTGTCCTCCCGGATAATGCTTACCTGTGGAAAGGTAGTGATTCTGCCTATAGATTTTTGCGATCTGCTCTGCAGATTCCGCGACCTTTTCCGGCTTATCCGAAAAATGTCTGTACACACTGCAGGGGCCATCCACTCTCAGGACATCGATGACAGGGCCCCAGGTTCCGTTAAAGCCGGCCTGCTTGGCATCCCGAACAATGCCCTTCGCAAAAGCCTGATAGTACTCCGGCTTGTCGCAGGCTGCCAGAGACATAAGTGGAATTTTCGGCAGCTTCGAGACCGGGTATCCCATCTCGGTATCATTAAACACAAGGATGGGATAGTCCGCTGCGGCAAGGATCTTTTCGATGATATCCTTCCTATGGGCAGGAAGCTGGACGCAGCCAAGGGCCCGTTTTTTGATCATTTCGATTGTAAATTCGATGTCTTCCTCCGCAAATCGTCTTGCGCAAAAAACCATGCCCAATTTCTGCTCAATTGACAGTTCCTCAAACTTTAATTGCGTCATATCATTGCCTTCCCTTTTCATTTAACATTATCAGCCTGACTGATAATAAAATTGCACCAGGCATCGAACGCTTCTTTGTGACTACTTAAATCGCAGTGGACCATATCTTTTTGCAGTATATGGGTCACATTGTGTCCTGCTTCTTTCATTGCCCCAACAAATTGAGGCATAAACCGCTCCGTAATCACGGTATCCTTTTCTCCATAAACCAACAAATAAGGAATCTGTGGAAGCTTATCCACGAACTTCACCGGAGAGTATTCTTCCATCACCGCTTCCAGTGGCCTTTCATCCAGAATGTGTGCCGATAAGATTGCTCTTCTGGCATGGTCAAAATCCCGGAAAAATACGCCCACATCCGTCACAGGACAGTTCGCCGCACAGGCAACCGCCTTTCTTTTACCATACACTTGATAGCAAAGGGCAGTCAAGCCGCCCATGCTGCCGCCGGTGATGATCAGCGGCACCGAGTCCGAAAGCTGCAATTTTTGGTAAACCGCATCCAACACCTGCTCATTGAATTCCTGTGAGGATTTGCTCATCCACGCCCAAACGCTGTAATAAGGAAAAACCCATGCAATGCCTTTTTCTCCAAAGAGCTTTGCTTTCGCATCACTTTCCGTGAGCATCCTCCCGTCCGTATATCCATGAAAGTCCACACAAACAGCCTTCACAGGAAACGTAAGCGCATCCATATTAACGAATGCATAGTCAGAAATATTATCTGGATTAATGAATCTCATTTTCCCCTGCTCCTTCGATATCGTATCCAGTTTGGAAATCAAACATTTTTACAAGCATGAAAACCAGCAAGCCTGTAACGCCAGAATATACCTAATCTACTGTTATTTCATCTTACCACAACAATATCGTTTATTTATAGTTTATAGCGGCCACAAAATATGCGTATTTTATCAGATTGTCACCACGTCATGCCCACCTTTTCCAATCTTGACAGAGCCTTTTTGGATTGGTATAATGCTCGGCGGGTATACTGTATTCCGGAGGGATAATAATGGGTAATTGCAATTCCTGCAGCGGAAACTGCGGTCAATGCGGCGGCTGTGCCAATTCGCTTACACTCACGCAAGCGGAGATTGATATGCTTTTGACATTCTCGGAAATTCCCTTTCTGCCTGTGGCAAGAAAAACAGACGATATGACCCCCGTCTATCTGGAAACAGAGGGAACGGATTTTCCTTTGATTCTTGCCTGTCTGGAAAAGAAGGGTCTCATCGATATTGACTACCGCACTCCCCTGTCCCGCTTCGACTACAGCGCCTATGCTTCCTACCCCGTTCACGGCAGCATGGCCCTGACCGCCCGGGGACAGCAGGTGGTGGAAATGCTGGAGCTGCAGGGAATTACAGAAGAAGCATAAAAACGGAAATTTCTTCTTGCTATTTTGCAAAAGATGTTGTATACTAACCTAGCACCTGCCGGTGTGATAGAATGGTAGACCTAGTGGTCTCAATATTCACCGTTGCGAACCCGAGCGCGGCCTGCGGCGGATAAAGCGAGGGTGCAGCAAGTGCAGCGGTCGGCGAGGGACGAAGGCGTTCACGCCGAGGACATTCACCGTTTCACCGCAAACGCAGGCGACAATTTGCCGCCATAGGCGGCCACAATTAAAAAATCGCCAGCGGTGGCTGGTGATATATAGACGCACACCTGCCGGTGTGATGGAATGGTAGACGTAGTGGACTCAAAATCCACCGCTGGCGACAGCGTGCCGGTTCGAGTCCGGCCACCGGCACCAAAATAAAAGGGAGAGGCTTTAGCTTCTCTCTTTTATTTTATGAAGAGGGGGGACGGACTCGAACCCATCTGAATGCAAGTGTCCGGCGGACACTTGCTGCCACCAGTTCAAAAACTGGTGGCTACCTTAATTTTTGCCTCACAAGGCAAAAATGCAAATCGATTCCGGCCACCGGCACCATCAAAAAGAAGAGAGGCATCAGCCTCTCTTCTTTTGTTTTTTCGCAAGCAGGACGGACTTGAACCCATTAAAATGCAACCATTTCAGTCAATGTTCGGAAAGGTACTGTTTTTCAAAAACTTCACATTTTTCTGCCTTTTTACTTTTTTAAAAAACTATAGCATCTATTTACTTGCTGTGGTATAATGCAAAAAAGGAGGCGTAAGCAAATGTACAATTTTTTAAGAGGATTGTTGGCAGATAAAACGGGCGGCGTGGCCTTCAAGTGCTTTGGCCTTTTTCATATCTGTGTGATCTTTGCTTTTTTTGCAATCGCCGTCTTGCTCTGCCTGTATTTGAAGGATCAGAGTAAGGAAAAACGAAAGAAAACTGCTGACACTGTAATTGGCATCGCATTCGCTATCTATATTGCAGATTTTTTCCTTATGCCCTTTGCATATCAGGCAATTCATATTGACAAGCTACCTTTTCACATATGTACAACTATGTGCGTAATGTGCTTTTGGAGCAGGTATAATGCCTTTTGGGGCAAATTTCGGCTTCAGTTTGCAATGTTTGGTTTCTTGTCAAACCTGACCTATCTGATGTATCCCGCCGCTATGATGTGGCTGAAGCTTCATCCGCTGTCTTATCGCGTAGTTCAAACACTTGTTTTTCATGGTGTTATGATGATCTACGGCCTGATCGTGCTGGTATATGAAAGCCAGGAATTTACATGGAAAAAGATCTATAAGGATTTGGGCGTTATTGCATTAATGACTGCCTGGGCACGATTGGGAAATGCGTTATATAACAACAGCGAGAAAGAGTACAATTGGTTTTATGTGCTGCAGGATCCTTTCTGCATGTTTCCGAGAGATATATCTGCCTATATTTCGCCCTTTTTAAACATTGCAATCTTCTTTTCGGTAGCTATGGTCGTTTATTGGATCTTTTCAAAGGTGCTTGTGCAGAGAAGAAGCAATCAAATCGGTATTGGTTAAGCTGGTACCATTACGATACTGTAAAATGAACACATTCGTGGGAATATGTGTGTTTCTGCAGGTATTTAAGTCAAGTCCGTCATGAATACCCGTGCCAACAAACGAAGAGAGGCACCAGTCTCTCTTCGTTTGTTTTTTTTGCAAGAAGGACGGACTTGAATCCATCTAAAGGCAATGCGGCTAAGCGTTGTCCACTGCGGCTGGACGCAGCGGAACGTCTATTTTGTCCCAGCAGCGCAATGTAAATTACGCAATACATTTTCTTGCTAAAACCGCATGCCTGTGATAGAATGAATTTGCTCGATAAATACAATATACACTGATAATTTGTTGTGCATTGATTAGAAAGGAGTACACAGTGGAACGTTTTCAAGAAAAAGAACTGCCCCTTCGCGGTGTGCTAAGGATGCAGGTAAAAGATCCGGATGCCCATGCTTATATTAGATCCTGCCGGCATCATTGGGAAAAGGCCGTGGCAGAAGGCAAACTGAGGAGCGCCAGTGTATTTGGTTTCCAGGATCATATTTTTGTGTATTACGAAGCCACCGTTCCTTTCCATCTTGAGGAGTACTTACCGGACATCGGCAGCTATGTCCATTTGTGGCCGGGGCAGGAAAAGCTGCGCCCCTATATTCCAATGGTAAAGCTGTATCAAAGCTTGCCAATGGAAGAGGTACGGGATTGGAAACGCAGCGGAGACACACACCCCTATCTAACTATCAGCAGAATGAAGCTTGATATGTTGCAATCCTATACATACTACCATTATCAGATGCAGGAAGAAATGCCGGGACACAACGGCCGCTATCTGGGTATTTGGGACAGCGAAGATTGGTGCGTTTTGTATAACGAAGACAAACCCGACAGACCAATTGATACAGATTACAAGGGCAAATTGACCAGCAATCTGTGTCCCGTTGCGCGGTGGCACGAATACATGAAACCACACTTTAACCCCTGGCCTGATGGAGAGCTCTATCAGCGGGCAGACATGATCCTTCATGTTCAGGAGTAATTAATTCAACTTTCGACAAAACACATTTTAGCATAAAGGAGTAATTATTAATGGGACTTATTAAAGCAGCTATCGGAGCATTGGGTGGCGTACTGGCAGATCAGTGGAAGGAATTCTTTTACTGTGACGCGCTGGATATGGACACGCTGGTAGTTAAGGGTCAGAAACGGACCTCCAAGCGCAGCTCCAACACCAAGGGCAGCGATAATATTATCAGTAACGGCTCCGGTATTGCCGTTGCCGACGGTCAGTGCATGATCATCGTGGAGCAGGGCAAGGTTGTGGAAGTCTGCGCAGAACCCGGCGAGTATACATACGATACCTCCACCGAGCCTTCTATCTTTGCAGGTTCCTTCGGTGACAGCCTGAAGAAGACCTTCCAGGCCATCGGTAAGCGTTTTACCTACGGCGGTGACACCGGCAAGGATCAGCGGGTCTACTACTTCAATACCAAAGAGATCATGGACAACAAGTTTGGCACACCCAGTCCTATCATCTTTGAAGTCACCAACAAGCGCATCGGCATGAGCCGTACCGTCAATGTCCGCTGCAACGGTGTGTATTCCTATGTGATCAGCGATCCTCTGCTGTTCTACACCAAGGTTTGCGGCAATGTGGAGCGGGCCTTTACCCGTGATCAGATCGACGAACAGATGAAGACAGAGTTTATTTCCGCTCTGCAGCCCGCTTTCGGCGCACTGGCCGAGTTGGAACTGCGTCCCGCGCAGCTCCCCGCCAAGGCCAACGAACTGAAAAAGGCCATGAACGAAGCCCTGCAGGCCGAGTGGGTAGACCGGGGTATCGCGGTTGCCAAGATCGCCCTGAACCCCATCACCCTGAATCCTGAGGACATGAAGAAGATCCAGGAGATGGAGGATTCCGCAACTTACGGTCAGAACGCCTTTATGATGGGTGGCCGTATGACCACCGCAACCGCCAACGCAATGGAAACCGCAGCCGGCAACTCTGCCGGTGCCATGACCGGCTTCATGGGCATGGGTATGGCAGGCAACGCTATGGGCGGCGGCTTCAACGCAGCTCAGCAGTTCTATAACATGGGCATGCAGCAGCAACAGTCAGCACCCGCTGCTGACGGCTGGAAGTGTGCCTGCGGTGCGGTGAACCAGGGCAAATTCTGCTCTGAGTGTGGCAGCCCCAAGCCTGCGGTAGGCAGCTGGACCTGCTCCTGCGGTGCAGTAAACAAGGGTAAATTCTGCGCCGAATGTGGCGCAAAGAAGCCTGCCGGTATTCCCCAGTACCGTTGCGACAAGTGCGGCTGGCAGCCGGAAGACCCCACAAAGGCTCCCCGTTTCTGCCCCGAATGCGGCGATCCCTTTGACAACGGCGATATTATCTGATCGTCCGCAGCACCGTTCTGAACTGTAAAGGAGTGAATCAAATTGGCTGTATTGCAAGAATTCAAATGTCCCTGCTGTGACGGTGCCATTGAATTTGACTCACAACTGCAGAAGATGAAGTGTCCCTACTGCGATTCGGAATTTGAAATAGGGGCCCTGGAAGCATATGAAGCCGAGCTGAATGAGTTGCCTTCCGAGAATATGACCTGGGATACCACGGCCGGTTCCGAATGGCAGGGGGGCGAAACGGACGGTCTTAGGGTCTATATTTGCAATACCTGCGGCGGTGAGATCGTTGCAGACGAAACCACCGGCGCAACGGAGTGTCCTTTCTGTGGAAACCCCGTGGTCATGACAGGCCAATTTGTGGGTGCATTAAAGCCGGATCTGGTAATTCCCTTCAAAGTGGACAAAAAAACGGCCATTGCCAAGCTCCAGAATCATTACCACGGAAAGCCTCTGCTTCCCAAGGTATTTAAAGATGATAACCATATTAAGGAAGTCAAAGGCCTGTACGTGCCGGTTTGGCTGTTTGATACGGATGCCAATGCCCATGTTCGCTACAGGGCTTCCAGGACCCGTATGTGGAGTGACAGCCAGTATCGGTACACGGAAACCAGCCACTTTTCCGTCACCAGAGCGGGCGGCATTGGTTTTGAGAATGTTCCTGTGGATGGCTCCACCAAAATGGATGATGCCTTGATGGAATCCATTGAGCCTTTCCATATCAATGACGCTGTGGATTTTCAAACCGCATACCTTTCGGGTTATCTGGCGGACAAATATGACGTGGATGCGGAGTCCAGCATCGCCAGAGCCAACGAACGGATCAAGAGAAGCACAGAAGAAGCCTTTGCCTCCACAGTGCATGGCTATACCTCCGTAGTTCCTGTCAGTTCAAATATCAACCTGCAAAACGGTCGGGCCAGATATGCGCTATACCCTGTATGGATTCTGAACACCCAATGGAACGGGCAAAATTTCACCTTTGCCATTAATGGGCAGACCGGCAAGATCGCCGGTAATCTGCCGATGGATCATGGTGCTTTCTGGCGTTGGTTATTGGGTGTAACCGGTGTGGTAACCGCGGCAGCCTTTGCGCTGAGTTACCTGTTCTGGCTGCTGTAGGGGGTATGGATGATGAGAAAAAAATGGATTTGTGTACTCCTTGCGCTGATGCTTTGTCTTTGTCTTGCGATCAGCGTTTCTGCCGCTTCGGACTCCGACATTTATGATGAAGCCGATCTTTTGAGCAGTGCGGAAGAAGCACAGCTTTCCGACAAGCTTGCAGACATCGGCAGTCGCTACAATACCCAGATCGTGATCATGACCCTTGCTTCCACCAATGGCAGAAACATCGACATGCTTCTGGAAGAATTGTATGACGGCATGGAAATGGGTTACGGAGAAAACCGTGACGGTGTTTTCCTTCTGATATGCATGGATGTCAGGGAATATCGGATCCTCAGCAACGGCTTTGCCGGTGTGGCCATTAACAGCAGTGACATCGATTACATAGGGGATACTTTTGTGTCCGATCTGTCCGCCGGCAATTACGCGGCTGCTTTTAACGAGTTTGCGGATCAGTGCGCCTATTACCTCGACGGTTATATCAACGGTTTCCCCTTCAATCCCGGTGAAAATCTGTTGATTTGTCTGATCATCGGCCTTGTTGCAGGTCTGATCGTTGTTTTTTCTATGAAAGGTCAGCTAAAAACCGTTCGCAGGCAAAACCGGGCAAATGTCTATGTAAAATCCAACAGTATGCATCTGACCGTTTGCAGAGACCTTTTCCTTTACCGCAACGTCACCCGTACCAGAAAGGAGACCACCTCTTCTTCCGGTTCCAGATCTTCCCGGAGTACCGGCGGCGGATCTTTCTAACATATTTAAACAGTGATCCGATAAAACTTTTTATCGGATCACTGTTTCCTTTTTTGTCAAATTGGTGTATAATGCTGTCAGTTTGTAGGAAAAAGAGGCATCGCTTATGAAATTTCTGAAAACACTGAAGGATTTCCTTATCATCACGCTGGGTACAGCCATTGTTTCTGTAGCTGTTTTTTTCTTCATGCTGCCCAGTCACATTTCCATAGGCAGCGCTTCCGCTTTGGCAATGATTTTAAGCAATTATATCCCCCTGTCTGTTGCCACCATCACGCTGATTATGAATGTGGGGCTTCTGGCCCTGGGTTTTCTGGTCATCGGCCCGGAATTTGGTGCAAAAACCGTATACTGTACCATACTGCTCCCCATTCTGCTGGGCATCTGGGAGAGAATTTTCCCCAATCTGCAATCCATCACGCAAGATCCGCTGTTGGATACGGTCTGCTACATCCTGGTGGTTGGCATTGGTGTTTCCATTCTGTTCTCCAACAACGCTTCCTCCGGTGGTCTTGATATTGTGGCCAAGATCATGAACAAGTATCTGAAAATGGATCTTGGTCGGGCCATGTCCGTTTCCGGTATTGTGGTTGCCCTTTCTTCTGTCTTATGCTACGATACCAAAACCGTTGTACTCAGTGTACTGGGTACTTTCTTCGGCGGCATTGTGGTGGACTACTTCATTTTCGGCATCAACATCAAGCGTCGGGTCTGCGTCATTTCTGCGCAGCTCGATACCATCGTGGACTTTGTTCTCCATGACCTGCACAGCGGCGCTACTCTCAACGAGATCATCGGTGCTTACGACAACACCCCCCGGCGGGAAATGATTACCATTGTCGATAAGAATGAGTACCGCCTGCTGATGGATTTTATCCACGAAACAGACCTCAAAGCTTTTGTAACTGTTTATTCTGTCAGTGATATGCGCTATATGCCCAAAAAATGATGATATTTGATAGTTTACGATGAAAGTAGTGTTATATCATGCAGTTTAATAGTCTCGCCTTTCTGTTCTGCTTTCTTCCGCTATTTCTGATTCTCTACTATTGCGGAAAAGGCAAAATGCAAACAGCGGTTCTGATCGCGGGAAGCCTTTTGTTTTACGGCCTGACCAGCGGCAAGAATTACTGGTGGGTCCTTTTGCTGGTCATCGTCACCGGCATCACCTATCTGATCCAGCTTCGGTTGGGGAAAACAAGAAGCGCCGGCCTGTTTATCCTCTGGACAGCGGTTCTGGGTGGCATTCTGGTCTTTTTAAAAGTCTATCAGGGCGGAAAATTCCTGCCCGCCGGTGTCAGCTTTTACCTGTTCCAGATTGCCGCGGTTGTTGTGGATGTTTACCGGGCAAGGATCTCCCCTTACCGGAATGTATTTTCCTTGTTCCGTGACATTGCAATGTTTCCAAAGCTGCTGTCCGGTCCTCTCATGGACCCTGACAGCATGCAATCGCTTCCCCGCAGAGTCCCGTTCTCCTTTCAAAACATCCATGACGGCCTGCAAACACTGATTCTTGGCCTGTCACTGAAGGTGATCCTGGCCAACAATCTGGGCGGTCTTTGGTCACAGCCTATCGTGATCGGCTATCAGTATGTTTCCACCGGGGCAGCCTGGATGGCGATCATTGCCTTTTCCATGCAGCTGTATCTGGATTTCTACGGTTACAGTTTGATGGCCATCGGTATCGGTAAAATGCTGGGTTTTGATCTGCCCGCCAATTTCCTGGAACCTTATGCGGCCTGCTCTGTCAGTGAGTTCTACCGCCGCTGGCATGCCACGCTGGGCGCCTGGTTTAAGCAGTATGTCTATATCCCTCTGGGCGGCAACCGGCAGGGTCTTGTTCGTACCCTTTTCAACATTGCCGTGGTCTGGCTCTTCACAGGATTATGGCACGGCATTGGCGGAAACTATTTGCTGTGGGCCGGCTTCCTGTGTCTTTTGATCATAAACGAGCGCCTGTGGCTGGGCAAGCTTCTGAACAAGAGCAAGGTATTCAGTCACATTTATGTCGTTATAGCGATCGTTTTGAGTTGGGTTCCCTTTGCCATCGGTGATTGGAATACAATGGTGTTGTTCTTCGGCAGACTGTTCGGACAGATGGGAACAGCATTAAATCCTCAGGAATATCTGCAGTGGCTGGATATGTACAAATGGCTGTTGACCGGCAGTGTTCTGGCCATGACCCCGTTGCCCGGTATGCTCTGGAAGAAGTTGAAGTACTCGCTGTGGGCAGATCTTGTGGTGTTCGTGTTATTCTGGGTCGTGGTATATTATCTGGCCACAGCCGCCCAGAATCCGTTCCTATATTTCCAGTATTAAGGTGTGGTATATGAAAAAACACTTTCTGTTACCCATATTGCTTCTTGTATCTTCCCTGCTTGTGGCAGCTTTTGGCGGATATTTAAAATACGGTCTGTTTGCCAGGCTGCAGCTGGATACGGAGGAAAACATCATTTCCCTGCCCTTCGTTCTGTTGACGGACGAGCAGCTTTCTTACCGTTTTCAATCTGGTCTGGAAGCGTACTATCATCCCGCTGCGGCAGAACCTACAAGTCCCCCGGAAGCAGACGCTACTGTTGCTGTGACCGTCCCCGTTGATACAATTCCCCCGGAAACGGAGCCTGTGGATACGGCTCCCACAGAGCCGCCCTACATGCCGCTGGAGGACAGTTGGTTTGATGATGTACTGTTCATCGGAGAATCCCGGATCGACGGCTTGAAGCTCACCGCACGGTTGGGCAAGGCAGACTACTTCTCTGATACCGGTGTCTCTGTTTTCAATGTACTGAACATCGCCGCGTCGGACCGGCAGTTCAGCAACGCTTCTCTTAACGATCTGCTCTCCTGGAAGAAATATGGCAAGATCATCATTCATCTTGGCATCAATGAATGCGGCAAATACCCCGATGCTTTCCAGGCACAGTACCGGCAGGTGATTGATTATGTGCGAAAAAAGCAACCGGATGCTTATATTATCCTGCATTCCATTCTGCCGGTTACTCAAGGGTATGCCGGTAACGGATTATTGCAGCCTGCCAACATTGCGCTTTACAACGAACGGATCCAGACCCTTGTAACAGACGAGAAGATCCGCTATATTGATGCCGGTGCGTGGTGTACAGACGCGGAAGGATTTCTGCGAACGGAATTGACCAACGATGGATGTCACCCCCATGGCGAAGGCAATCAGCAGTGGGCCCAGTGGATCAAAGAAGCATGCGGCTGGCTATGCATTCCCTAGACGCGAAAAAGAGAGGACGGATGTCCTCTCTTTTTTATGTTCAGTGTTTGCAAACAAATTCTCTGGTTCTGGGATGGAGACACATATACAGCATCGGTATCAGGGAAATCGCGGAACCCACCACAAACACCAGATAAAGAGGAAATACATCTCCCAATACGCCGTACATCACTGCCGACAACGCCGAACCGCCCACGGAAGCGGATTGCATAAAGCCCAGGATCGCGCCCCGGTTTTCCTCCGGAAGCGCCAGCATCAGCGACGCGTTGAACACCGTATTGCCTGCGCAGTTCAAAAGCGCGCCGGTAAAGGCCAATATGCACATAGGCAAAAAATTGACGGACAGATATGCCAGCATCATGAACACACCGGAGGCAGAGAAACCCATCGCCAACACCCAGTAACGTGTTTTGGGTCGCAGTTTTACCACACCAAGAAGTACAGTGCCGATCAGATAAGCCGCTGTCCAAACCGACATCAAATAGCCGTACATATCTACCGAAAAACCTTTTTGCATGCAAAAAGGCAGCACCAATGTCATAGGGCCGGCACCCAGCAAATTCAGAATCAAGGCGCAGGGTACAAACAACCGTAGGCACGGATCCGCAAAAATTGCTTTCACAGCAGTTCGGGAATCATGCAGAACGCTCTTTGCCGAGATTTCCATACCTTGCTGGACCGTTTTGGGGACACGGATAAACAATTCCGAAATCGCAGAATACAAATTGCTCAAACCGTTGATCACCACGATCAGCGGTACACCGAAAAACGCCACCATCACACCGCTGAACGCAGTTCCCGCCATATTGATCAGCGAATTCATACCGGAATATACGGATTGCCCCCGCACCATATCATCGTGGGGGATAATATCGATCATCAGTGTACTGACCGCCGGTGAGTAAAACACACTGCCAAAAGCCGCCAGAAAGGCCGCGATCAGCACACCGGGCACGTTTAATTTCCCCATATAGGCCAAAATACCAATGGTCAGCATCACGGCGCTTTGCAGCAGATCCATGCCGACCATCACCCACTTGCGGTTGCATTTATCTACGATACTTCCGCTGAAAGGAGACAGAAACATCGTAACAAACATGGAAATAGCGGACATAATGCCCATCAGGCTGTTGGAGCCTGTCTGCTCATATACCCAATAGCCGATGGCAACACTGTACATCAGATCGCCAATGGTACTGACAGTGTTTCCCTGTAGCAGCAGGATAAAATCTTTGTTCCACAGTTTCTTGTGCATTTGCTCACCTCATTTCCTGCATTGTAGCATAGGCCGCAGTGTTCGTCAATCAACCAGGCTTTGAGTGCGTAATCAAGCATATGGCAACCAACGGTTGAGTCACATAAGAAATAACGCACTGCGATCCTGTATGTCATTGCGAGGCGCACAGCGCCGTGGCAATCCGTAACCCCAAAAGGCTCCCTTTACACAAGGGAGCTGTCAGCCGAACAGGCTGACTGAGGGATTGCTGCCACCCAACGGGCAGGTGCATACCGGAAGGGCGAAATCAATAAGAGGGATACCAGTAGGGTATCCCTCTTATTGATTTGTAAGAGAAGTCGTAAAAGTACAAATCAGCCCTTGTTTGTAAACAAGTGATAAGTGATGCCGCTGCGCTGTGATAGGTGATGCGATGCGTTCCACTCACGCGCCGAAGGTGTGCATCACGGGCGAAGCCTGCAGCACGCAGTGCGCATCACGTTCCGCAAGGAACGCATCACTCAAAAAAGCCTCTTTCGTCAGGCAGACAAAAGAGGCTTTTTTGTTGGTACACCGGAAGGGACTCGTTTGCATTTTTGCCCTTGCGTGAGACGGGCAAAAATTAAGGTAGCAACCAGTTTTTGAACTGGTTGCAGCAATATGCCACCGGCATATTGCGATTTGATCTTTCGAGTCCCTTTCCGGCGCTTAGCGTAAATAAAAGAGCAGTATAACGGTGCGTAAGTGTAGGTAAAAAAAGCGAAAAAGTGCGCAAATTACCATTCACGCTCCGGACGAAGGTTATTCCAAAAGAAGGTTGCTTCCGTTTCCGGTAAGTACAGCTGGCATTCCCTATAATACGGCTTCTTGTTGGATCGAATTGCACAATGCCACATCTGCTCTCCGTAGGTTCTGTATTGTGTAATGAACTCGAGGGTACATTTCCCGCTGTTTACAAGAGAAATGAGCTGTTCCATATCCCAAATTGCCACGCTTGTTTTTCTGAACCATAGAAATCTGTGTCTTGTGAACACATAAACCATGGTATCACCAATATCTTTTATAGGAAAACCAACTACGGATGCATCGGTTCGCACTGTCTTTTCAGATGAATTCTCTTTGTGATGAGGCGTTATCCAAAAACCATCAGGCAAGCAAAAACAAAGAGTATTATTTTCAAATGAAATCTTATCCGCTATACAATCGTGAAGAGTAAGTTCCATGCCGTGGAATGCATCGGGGTTGATATGCTTAAAATTTTTATATGTCACCCAACATCATCTCCTTTGAGAGTATTATACCATTTACAGCAGTAGTTTTCAATGATATATCGCTTGCGCAATATGATATACGGCGCTGCCGTATAATATACTTGCTTCGCAAGCATGATATAATATCCGTTCCTTCATATGCCGAAGGCATATATCATCGCTCGTAGAGCGATATCATATCGGAGATATATCACCCGTTCCGACAGGAGCGGATATCATTGAAAAAAGTCACCTTTGTCAGTAGACAAAAGTGACTTTTTTCGTGGTACACCGGAAGGGACTCGTTTGCATTCTCTTTCGCTTGGGGCGAAAGAGAATTAAGGTTCGGCTCCGTCGAGCCGTCGCCGGCGGCGCTCGTCCGCGCCGCATTTGATTGTTCGGGTCCCTTCCCGCCCGGGGGGGCGAAATAAATAAGAGGGATACCCGTAGGGCATCCCTCTTATTTATTTGGTACACCGGAAGGGACTCGAACCCCCAACCCTCGGAACCGGAATCCGATGCTCTATCCATTGAGCCACCGGTGCATCTGCTTGACAGCCAAGCTATTATAGCAAGGTTTCCCCTTTTTGTAAAGGGGTGTTTTTCAAAAAACACGATTTCTCTTCCCCATCTTTTTGTAAAATGGTTGTTTTTCCGTCAATTCTATGTTATAATCCACAAAACAATATACTTTTCATCGGCGAAGGGGGTTTTTCCATGGCCGCATTCCAAAATTTCCGCAGTGCTTTGAACGGTTTCAACAGGGAAGATGTGGTACGCTACATTGAATTCATCAACAACAAACACAATACGCAGGTAAATCAACTGAATACCGAGATTCAATCCCTGCAGGCGCAGCTGGATGCTCTGCAGAATTCCAACGCTGTGCAGGATGATCTTGCCGCCCAGCTGGAAGACGCACAGGCCCAGAACGCAGCGCTGAACCAGGAGATTGAAGAACTGCGTCTACAGCTGGACCAGGCCGCTAACCGGCCCCAGACCGACAGCGAACTGGAAGCCTACCGCCGTGCGGAGCGGGCCGAGAGGATCGCCAAGGAGCGTGTCTCTCAGCTCTATGCCCAAGCAAACGGTTTACTGGCCGATGCTACCGTCAAGGCCGACGAAGCCGTGGCACAGATCAGCGATTTGACCGACGATGTGTGTGCTCAGCTTTCCGCTTTGCAATCGGCCCTGTCCGCCGGTGCCAACACCATTCGTGATACCGCCGCAGCCATGTATGCCATCAAACCCATCCCTACCGAAGAATAATCTTACTGAGCGCATACTGCTGTATGCGCTCCCCTTTTTCCCGGAGGCACCTATGGAAATCAGAAAACCCGCTTATTACGATACCTTTCGCTGTCTGGCATCCGCCTGCCCCGACAGTTGCTGCAAGGAATGGGCCGTGCAGGTAGATCCCGAATCCGCTGCCCAGTACAGACAACTGCCCGGTGAATTAGGCGCTCAGCTCCGCGCCGTTATGGTCGAAGAAGATGGCGATACCATTCTGAAGCTGACCGCTGACCGGCGCTGCCCCATGTGGCGTGAGGACGGTTTGTGCCGCATTCAAGTGCAGCTGGGAGAAAGCGCCCTGTGTCATACCTGCCGTCAGTTTCCCCGCCTGCAGCACGATTACGGCGACTTTGTGGAATTGGGATTGGAGCTCTCCTGCCCGGAGGCTGCACGCTTGATTTTGTGTAATAACAGCGACGATCTGATTGAAACAGTTCCGGGCGGTGGAACACCGGAATACGACGCGGACGCAATGGCGGTTTTGATCAAAAGCCGTGAAGCTGCACTGTCTCTGTTGCACAGCAAACAGCTTTCCGTCGGAGATACTTTGGCGGTTCTTCTTGTCTACGGCTACGCTGTTCAGAATGAGCTGGACGGCGGCGAAGCTGCGGTTTTAGACCCGGATAAGATGCTCACAGCGGCAAAATCCATGGCTGCCAACGGCAATTTGGATGGAATTCTGGATTTTTACAGGTCGTTGGAGATTCTTACTCCTCAGTGGTTACAACGGTTGGAAACAGCCAGCGTTTCTCCCCTGGATGAATCTCTGCGGCCGTTGGCGACATACTTTATTAACCGTTACTGGCTGCAAGCCGTATCGGATTACGATCTTGTGGGGCGTGTGAAGCTGACCATCGTTTCCTGTCTGGTGATTCATACCCTTGGTGGTGATCTCACGGAATCCGCACAACTATACTCAAAAGAAATTGAAAACGACGCAGACAATATCGATGCCATTCTGGATGCCGCCTACACCTCCCCCGCACTGGCAGACATCGGCCTGTTGGATCTTCTTTTGGAGGAATGCATATGAAACGATTGTTGATTACCGGATTTGATCCCTTTGGTGGAAGCAATATCAATCCCTCCTGGATGGCAGTGGAAATGCTTCCGGAGCAGGTCGGAGATTATATATTATGTAAACTTCCCATTCCCACCGTTTTTGAAAAAGCTGCCGCACTTGTTCTTGAGAAGGCAACGGAAGTACAAGCAGATCTGATCCTCTGCATTGGCTTGGCAAGCGGCAGAGATGCCGTAACTCCCGAACGCATTGCGGTCAACATCCGTGATGCCAGGATTCCCGACAACGAGGGTAATCAGCCATCCGGAGACCGGATCGCCCCCAATGGCCCCGCCGCCTACTTTGCCACAGCACCTGTAGAGAAAATGGCACAAGCAATTCGCGACAGAGGCATTCCCGCCTCTGTTTCTAACACGGCCGGCACCTTTGTTTGCAACGACGTTTTTTATTCTGTGCTGCATCACTACGCACAAACGGGTACACCTATGGACTTTATTCACATTCCTAATACGCCCGAACTGGGTGAACCGTTTCTTTCTTTGGATAAAATTGTGTCCGCGCTGACCGCCGCCATTATCGCCTGCAGCTAAAATAATCAAAAATAATTAAAATACCCCTTGACTTTTCGTCTGATTGTGCTATAATACGAAAGCTGTCTGACAGCAATGCAATATGGGGGTATAGCTCAGCTGGGAGAGCGCTTGAATGGCATTCAAGAGGTCAGCGGTTCGATCCCGCTTATCTCCACCAAGGAAGAGAGTCATCGTCTGATGACTCTCTTTTTTCATCCGAAGACGTACCAAGAACCGCTGACCTCTTGACAATTCAAATCCCGTCAGCGTTAGCCGCCGAAAGGCGTCAGCCCTCGGCGGCTTCGATCCCGCTTATCTCCACCAAAACAAAAGGACATCCGAAAGGATGTCCTTTTTGTTTTGGTAAAGGTAGGTTTGGGATCGACCGCCCGGGCAAAGCCCGGTTGCGGCGACGGATGCCCTCCGGGCATCCTAGTGCCCGCAGGGCGGCGATCCCGCCCGAAGGGTTCTGCCTTTTCTGTCCGAAGAATACCAAGAACCGCTGATCCCCTGAACGGATATCGACACAATTATTTGACAAGGATATCGACATATGATACGATTCCAAAAAACAAAGAGGAGGTATTCCTATGAAACGACGCATATTGGGTCTTCTGACGCTTCTGATCCTGTCGCTAGGCATCACTGCCCACGCATACGGTCAAAACCTGGTTTATCTTACCATGGATTACAACGGCGGGAAACTGGGCGACTCCAGCAGTATGACCCTTCCCTACAGCTATGGCGACGATATGACCCAGCTCTTCGAACCCTCCCGCTCAGGCTATCGGTTCGGCGGGTGGTATACTGACGCCGCCTGCACGAAGCCCTGGATGGACAAGATTATCACGGGGCACACCACCATTTATGCGAAATGGCTGACCCGATATGATATCTCCCCTTCCCTGGATAATTTCACGCAGGTCAACACCTACCGAAAGGGAACCTTCACGGACGTTGTCCGCGGCTCCTGGTATGAAGAGAATGTGGCTGCCGCCTATGAGCTGGGCCTCATGAAGGGCAGCAGCAGCAACACATTTAACGTAACGGGAAATGTCACCGTGGCCGAGGCCATCACCATGGCGGCCCGCCTCCACAGCATTTACTTCACCGGAACGGAGCAATTTGTCCAGTCTGGAAACACCTGGTATCAGACCTATGTCACCTACGCATTGGATAACGACATCATCAACCGAACCTACGACAGCTACAACCGGGCTGTGACCCGGGGGGAATTTGCCGAGATCTTCTGCAATGCCCTCCCCGGAAGAGCGCTGGTCCAGTCCAACAACGTAGAAGACGGGGTGATCCCCGACATCGAGCCGGGCAGCCGCTATTGGGACGTGGTCTATTGCCTGTATCGGGCAGGCATCCTGACCGGCTCTGACCAGCAAGGCACCTTCCACCCCTACAGCACCATCTCCCGCACGGAAGCAGCAGCCATCGTCACTCGCATGGCAGAGCCCAATTTACGAAAATCCTTTGCCCTGATCCAGCAACATTCCATGACCGAGTTCCTCGGTGTCAGAGTCGCCGACGTGGCCAACGAGCTGGGTTGGGACTTCGACTACGCCGACGGCTGGTGGTACGGCGCCGCCAAACCCTTCGGATACGCAGACGGCCGCTCTCCCTATCTGTTCTTCTTTACCGACCTGGAGTACAGAGGATATGCCCTGGGCGAAGATCTGGTGACCCGGGTGGAATACTACCCAGATGCTGGTGACTCCTGCCTTGTGGCACCGGGTCTCCGAAGCAACCTGACCTACAATGAGATCAAGCGCATGAATCTAAAGGGAGAATTTGCATACATCGAGGGCGATATGGGAAACACCGCCGCCTTCTGGTATGACTACGACGCCCACACCACCATCGTTTTCTATTGGTATGGCGATCTCTCCCCCTATACCACCCAGGCTGGAAGCGTGGCCCTGATGTACCACTGAATCATAAAAAGGATGCGCCCTCCCGAACAGAGAGGGTGCATCCTTTCTTCACAGAACTCCCCCGCATACAATACCCCAGGGGGGATTTTCGTGAACCCGTGTGAACTGACCGCTTCCATCACCGCCATCGCCAACGCC
>JAZRKL010000150.1:0-8549 GCA_045646265.1 Faecousia sp. | reverse complement strand
CAGTTTTGAATAGAAGATTTTTGCTCACAGGAATATTCAGAGGACGCAGAAATACTGGATGTATTTCAAGGACGATGGATTTTCTGTGGGGAAAAAGATTCATTCAAAACCGTACAAATCCCTATGTGAGTCCGCCCAAAGGGCAGCTTCCTGTTTTGCTGAGATTATTTCTTAGACAGGTTGACCATATCCACGATGATATCCACACAGGCGTCGATACCTATGGTGCCGCTGTTCAGGCAGATATCGTAGTTCTGTGCGGTGCCCCAGACGCGGCCGGTATAGTGCTGGTAATTGATGTGGCGGCGGCGGTCCTTCTCGTTCAGACGGGTCTCGGGACTCTTCTCGGATTCGCCGTACAGCCGCACAATACGGTCAGCGCGGAAAGCCTTGTCTGCATGGATGTAGGTATGCAGCACATCTTCCCGGTCCTTGAGAATGTAGTCGGCATTGCGGCCAACGATGACGCAGGGACCCTTATCTGCCAGCTGCAGAATCACGCTGCACTGGATATTCCAAAGGAAGTCAGCGGTGGACATACCGTTCATGATACCGGGAACGCCCTGTGGGGCAAAGGCATAGGCAAAGAGACTCTTGCCGGGGGCATGCTCGCCGTGTTCTTCAACGAATTTCGGTGCGAAACCGGACTCCAAAGCAACCTGATCCACAAGCTCTTTATCGTAGAAGGGGATACCTAATCGTTCTGCTACCTTGTGACCGATGGTGCGGCCACCGCTGCCAAATTCACGGCTGATGGTAATGATCTTCTTTTCCATAGAATGACCTCCTTCTAAATTTTCTGAAATAATTATAACAAAGGGATATTGCGTTGTCAAATAAAACATATGCAAAGGCTCTTTGCGTGACAAATTTGTGCTATGGTGCTATACTGACGGCGAGGTGATGACAATGCGTGACATCGGAAAGAACATCAAGGAGCTTCGGCAACTGAAAGACATGACCCAGGATGAGCTGGCGGAAAAGCTGTTCGTGACTCGCCAGACGGTTTCCAACTATGAAACAGGGAAGAGCAGACCGGATATCGAAATGCTGACCCGTATTGCTGAAACACTGGAAACAGACCCCAATACAGTGCTGTACGGAATTCCCCAAAAGGTAAACCGGGAACGATCAATTTTGAAACTTTGCATTTCAGTGGGTTTACTGGTTATTGCATTGATCGGTTATCGGCATCTTGCAGATTTGGCAAGAGAACTTGCAAAGTGGCAATATGATCAACGCTTGAGTATTGCCGGTGTAACGCTCGTGCTGCCAATACTGGCATTTCTGTTTGGTTGGACATTAATGCAGGTTTTGGGAGTCATTGCGAAGCTGTCCCCCTTGAAAGAACCTTGGTGTAAGCGGATGCGATGGATCGTGCTTGGAACGACAGTCGTATACTTGCTGATAACTCTGCCATACACAATTTCCTTCATTTTCTACACTGATTTTCCGAATATTTTGCCTGGTTTCCTTTCCAATGCGCTGTTTTATTCTTTCAACTGGTTGATCGGTACATGGCCGATAAACGCGCTTTTTAAACCAAATGCGTTGTTGTTTGGCCTCTTGGGCTGTACTCTTTGGCTGGCAATTCCTCAAAAGAACAAACAAGAAACGAGATGCTGATGCATCTCGTTTCTTTATTTCCGAATCACCCAGAGATTGCGGATCTGGCCTGCGATATCTTCGTATTTCCAAAGCTTTTGGGAATTGGCAACGCTGTTGGGATCGTTGATGCGAATCATACCGTTTTCATAACCGACCATGACGATGTAGTGTCCGGATGTGGTAAAGTCTCCCGGCCCCATGGCGCAGATAATAGGATTATCCACTTCCAGATTTTTAACGATGCGGCTTTCTACAAGAGGAATTTCCGTCACATCGAAGCCAAGCTTCACACCGCCCTCACTGATAAGGGTCCAGGAAGAGCCGTTGCCGGGGGAGTAGTAGCCGTTTTCGGTAGCGAATTCGATCATCTTATCCGGCGCATAGGCATCGTCCTCGGTCAAATACCATGCCGCCATGGACAGACACACCGGGCCGCAGGCGGTGAGACCCGCCACATCGCTGCCGTATTCTATATATCCCCACTGCTGGTCCCACTGTAAAAACAGGGGAACGCCGTCACCGTCTTGGTAGTCTGAAAGATCAACATCTATTTTTTGATCCTTTTTCAAGGGATATTCCAACACAAAGGTTTCCGTCTCCGGATTTCGTTCCAGAAGAGCTACCAAACTCTCGGGGTAACTGCGGAACGATATTCTGTTTTCATCTGCATAGGCTTTGATAATACGCTGCGCCGGGGAAAGGGATGCTTCATCAATGCTGATACGCTGATAGAGGAAATACCCGGTGCATACCACTAGCAACAGCGCCAGTACAGCGGCCAGCGCTTTGATAACAGGATGTAATTTACTCCGTGTGTCCATAAGTGATCACTCCTTGCTGAATGCAGACATTATAGCACAGAATCCTGATAAAAGTCTTTATGATTTCTTTAAATTTTCAACTTCTCCCCAAAATTCCTATTTGCAAAATAATGCAAATATTGTATAATAAACGAAATAATGGGCGAAGAGGTATGTTTATGCCGATTTCAAAAGAAAAGTCAGATGCGTATATTGCGATTCTGAAAGAGGAATTGCTGGTGGCCATGGGATGTACAGAACCCATTGCCATTGCTTATGCCGCATCGATCCTGCGCAGTGTTTTGGGTGCTGACCCCGATAGAATTACTGCAAGGCTCAGCGGTAATATTATCAAGAATGTAAAGAGCGTCATTGTACCTGCCACCGGCGGCCTTCACGGTATTGAAGCGGCCATTGCGGCGGGTATCGTGGCAGCTTGCCCCGAACGGCAGTTGGAGGTTCTTTCGGTTCTTTCCAAGGACGATCAGAAAAGAATCGCACAGTTCCTGGATCATTGTAAGATCGCCGTTGGAGAAATGGAATCCCCCCACACCTTTGATCTGGAGCTGAGGGCCTTGGCGGGAGAGGAGATTGCCAGTGTCCGGATCTCCGGGAATCATACCAATGTGGTTTCCGTCAAAAAGAACGATACGGATGTGACCCCGAATTTCCGGTGCGGTGTGCAGACAGAACAGACCAACCAGACGGATCGTTCTGTATTGAATGTGCAGGATATTCTGATCTTTGCTCAGCAGACACCTCTCGATGAGATCCGCCCTCTGTTGGAACGTCAGATGGAAATGAATATGGCTATCGCGGAAGAAGGATTGAAGGGCGGCTACGGCGCCTGCATCGGAAAAGTCCTTTACCGGAACGGTGAAGCGAGCCTGCGTGACCAAGCCAGAGCCTATGCGGCAGCCGGCTCCGATGCCCGTATGAGCGGCTGTGAAATGCCTGTTGGAATCCTGTCCGGCAGCGGTAACCAGGGCATTACCGCTTCGGTCCCTGTGGTTGTTTATGCCAAAGCATTGGGAAAAAACCATGAGGAAACCCTCCGTGCGCTGCTTGTATCTGATCTGATCACCATCCACCAGAAAACAGGCATCGGCTGTCTGTCCGCCTACTGCGGAGCCATCAGCGCCGGCTGCGGCTGTGGTGCCGGTATCTGCTATCTTCTGGGCGGCGATTACCGTGCCATTGCTCATACATTGGTTAACGCAGTTGCGATCCTGTCCGGTACTATCTGCGATGGTGCCAAGCCTTCCTGCGCTGCCAAGATCGCTATGGCTGTGGAAGCCGGTATTATGGGCTATGAAATGACCAAAGCCGGTTACCAGTTCTACAGTGGTGACGGTATCGTCACCAAGGGTGTGGAAAACACCATCCGCAATGTTGGTAAGCTGGCCAGAGACGGCATGTCGGAGACAGATAAGGAGATCATCCGCATCATGTTGCAAAAACCCAATTGTTAATAAACCATTTACATAGAAAGGAAATTGAGAATTATGGTAGATCTACGTGCAAAACCTTATCATCTAACAGAAGAGGATATCGCTTGGGTAGAGAACACCATCGCGTACATGACAGATGAAGAAAAGGTGGGCCAGCTGTTTTTCCAGCTGACCGCTTCCCAGGAGGAGTCTTATTTAAAGGAACTGATGGAGAAATACCATCTTGGCGGCTGCCGCTACAATGCGATGCCCGGCGCAAAGGTTCTGGAGCAGAATACGATTCTGCAGAAGTATGCCAAGATTCCTGTCTTTATTGCCTGCAACCCTGAACAGGGTGGCAACGGTGTTTGTCCCGACGGTACTTTCGTTTCCAGCCAGATCAAGATCGGTGCCACCGGCAAAACCGAGTATGCCCAGGCTATGGGCCGTGTTTGCGGTGCCCAAACCTATGCTACCGGCTGTAATATGACCTTTGCGCCTGTGGTGGATATTACCTACAACTGGGAATGTGAAGAAGTCCTGTTCCGTTCCTACGGTAATGATCCCAAGCAGGTTGCCACTATGGGCAAGGCATATATGGACGGTGTCCATGAAACGGAGGGTGTTGCCTCTTGCGCAAAGCATTTCCCCGGCAACGGACAGGACTACCGGGACGCCCATATTTCCAACAATGTTAACCATTTCGGTGAAGCCGATTGGATGGCTTCTTACGGTCATGTCTATAAGACTCTGATCGACGGCGGTCTGGATGCCATTATGGGCGGTCACATTATGATGCCCACCTATATGCGGGAGCTGAATCCCGATATCACCATCGAGGAAGTGATGCCCGCAACGCTGTGCCCTGAAATCATGACCGATCTGCTGCGCAACAAGCTGGGCTTTAACGGCATGGTGGTTACCGATGCTTCTCACATGGTCGGTATGACCAACAGGATGAAGCGCAAGGATATGCTGCCCCTGTCCATCAACGCAGGCTGTGATATGTTCCTGTTCTTCAACGATCCCGAAGAAGACTATAATACCATGCTGGATGCGTATAAGTCCGGCATTATCAGCCAGGAACGCATGACCGAAGCGTTGACCCGCATTCTTGGTCTGAAGGCGAAAATGGGTCTGAATAAGAAGGCTAAGGAAGAGATTTGCCCCAGCAAGGAAACCATGGAATCCATCCTGTATAACCCCGAATACAAGCAGATTGCCCCTGCCATCAGCAAGGATTGTCTGACTCTGGTTAAGTATAAGGATGAAGGTGTGCTGCCGCTGTCTCCCGAGAAGACCAAGCGGATTATGATCGTCCAGGTCAAGGGTCCTGACGGCCCCATGGCGGCTTTGGCTGCAATGGCAATGGGACAGGGCGGCGTAAAGAAGACCCCTGCTGAAAAGCTCCGTGACCGTTTGGTAGAAAAGGGCTTTGATGCAGAAATCTATGTCAGCCCTCTGGACAAGATCCTGGCAGACGTAAAGGCCGGTAAACCCTTCAACCTCAATATCTATTTCGCCGGCAAGAACGCGATCAGTGATTTTACTTCCCAGCAGGATCTGGTGATCACCCTGTTCAATGTTGCCAACGGTCATCCCGTATTCGGCATGAGCAAGGGCGGCGGAGAGATCCCCTGGTATGTCCATGAGCTGCCCGTTGTCGGTATCTCCGTGAATAAACCCACCATGCTGGCTGACTGCCCCATGCTGCGTACTTATATTAATGCCTATGACTCCAACGACGATACGATGGATGCACTGGTAGATGCACTGCTGGAAGGCCCCGACGCTTTCAAGGGTACCGACCCCATCGACAGCTACTGTGGCATGTGGGACACCCATATGTAATTTCGGAGGAACACGATGTCCGTATTTGATTCTTTTAAAAGAAAACATGACTATCTTGTTTGTGTAGATTCCGATGGCTGCGCCATGGATACCATGAACTGCAAGCATTTTCATTGCTTTGGCCCCTGTATGGTTACGGAATGGGCCTTGGAACAGTGGGAGGATGCGATTCTTCGCCGCTGGAATGATATCAATCTGTTCCAGATGACCCGTGGTATTAACCGTTTCAAAGGCCTTGCTATGGCACTGTCTGAGATTGACGCGCAGTACACGCCCATTGTGGGTCTTGAAGCACTGAAGCACTGGGTGGATACTGCCCATGCGCTTTCCAATGACGGCTTGTTAAAGGCTATTGACGCGACAGATGACGAAGATGCCAAGCTGATTTTGCAAAAGGCTCTGCAGTGGAGTCTGGCTGTCAATGAATCTATTACCCGTCTGCCCGAAGAACTGAAGCAGCCCTTTGCCGGTGCCGCTGAGGGCTTGGCCGCTGCCGCAAAAATTGCCGATGTGGCGGTGGTATCCAGTGCCAACCGGGATGCGGTGGAGGAGGAATGGGAGAAGTACGGCCTTTTGGCTCATACGGATATTCTCCTTGCCCAGGATTGTGGCAGTAAGGCCCATTGTATTGCTGAAATGCTGAAATTTGGATATGAGAAGGAACATGTTCTGATGGTAGGCGATGCCCCCGGCGATTGCGATGCCGCAGAAAAGAATGGTGTTTGGTTTTATCCCATTCTGGTCAACTGGGAAGAAGAAAGCTGGACAGAATTTGTTGGGAAGGCTTTGCCTATGTTTACAAACGATGGCTATGGCACCTGCCAGGCAGAAAAGAAGCAGGTATTCGTAGAGAATCTGGGCGGCTGATCTGTCAATAAACGGAACATCCGCAAAACAACAGTTTTGCGGATGTTTTTCATAGGAGGGTAAATTATGAAAATGATTCATATTCAGCACCCGGAATATCCGGATGCCACACTGGAAGGCTACATTTTGGACGGAAATATCCCTCTGGGACAGGAGTTCGCACGTCCTGCTGTGGTCGTTCTGCCCGGTGGCGGTTATGTTTATTGCTCCGATGCGGAGGCGGAACCTGTTGCGCTCAGCTATACTGCCAGCGGTTTCCACGCCTTTATTCTGCGCTACAGCGTGGGCAGAAAGGCCGCGGGGTTTGCACCGCTGAAACAGATGGATTGGGTTATTGGGATGCTTCGGGAAAATGCCGAAGACTGGCACATTGATCCCAATAAAATTCTGGTTTGCGGTTTCTCCGCAGGCGGTCATCTGGCTCTGTCTTCCGGTGTTCTGGGAGAGAATAAGCCCAACGGTATGATTCTGGGTTACCCAGTGGCATCCGCACCCTGCTGGCCCGGCATGGATTTCATGCTAAAGCTGCTGACCGGCAAGGAAACCGTTACGCCAGCCGACGCGGAACCCTTTGACCTGATTCCCAAAATCACAAAGGACGCGCCTCCTGTATTTTTGATGGCTACGGCAGAAGACGCACTGACATCCTACGGCAGCCTGCCTATCGCAAAGCGCTACAGCGATCTGGGCCTGGGTTATGAATTGCATATCTTCCAATACGGACCTCACGGTTACTCCCTTGCTACCGAGACCAGCGCTATGGGCAGCAGCCAGAAGGTGGATACGTCCTTTGCCCATTGGCATAAGCTCAGCGTGGATTGGATATTCAAGACTTTTGGCAAGCCGGTTCTGGAAGATAAGAACGTCAGCCGCATGGCTGCGATTCTCAAGGATATGGGTATCGAAATGAAAGGAATGTAATTATGCGCTATCAGATCGACCGGGAGAATTACCACCGTTTTGATATTATGGAGCGCAACAAGCTCCCTGCCAGAAGCTATTTTATCCCTTTTTCCACAAGAGAAATGGCAGATTGCGCGACTGTTCTCACAAAGCGCTATTCCTCCGATAAGGTTAGATGCTTAAACGGAGTATGGGATTTCAAATTTTATCCCCAGCCGGCCCAACTGCCCACAGTTTTTGATACGGATGCGGCTGCCTTTGATCAGATTGATGTGCCATCTTGCTGGCAGTTTCGTGGATACGGTAATCCTTTCTATGTGAATACCCGTTATCAGTTTCCTTTTGACCCACCCCATATTCCCATGGAGGAAGCGGTGGAAAAGACCTTCTGCACCGCAGGCTCTGATTTCGGTATCAAACCTCGTTGGCAGACGCCGGTAGAGGAATACAATTTTGTCGGCATCTACCGCAAGACAGTAACTGTTGAGGCTCTGGATAAAACCAGAATTCTGTCTTTTTTGGGTGTGGCAAGCTGCATCGACCTGTATGTCAACGGTAGTTTTGTCGGCTATTCAGAAGGCAGCCATAACACGGCGGAATTTGATATTAGTGCGTATCTGCATGTGGGAGAAAACGAGCTTCTGGTTGTGGTACACCGCTGGTGTACCGGCACTTACTTGGAATGCCAGGATATGTTCCGCAACAACGGTATTTTCCGGGATGTACTGCTGTTTGAGCAGAATGAAGCGGATTTTGTGGATGTGGACTTTACCACCCGCTACGATGACGGCATCTACACAGCCTTTGTGGGCGCGGAGGTGACGGCTTCCGTGCCGGTGAAGATCACCCTCCGGGGCCATGGCCTGGAACTGAAAGAGATTTGCAGCGTCCATGATGGCTATGTGAGCGCCCGGTTCCGCATCCAGGGCGTGAAAGAATGGACTGCGGAGACCCCTAACCTCTATGACCTTTACTTTGAACTCCCCGGCAGCTGCGTAAAGCTGCGGGTGGGCTTCCGGTCCGTCCGTATCCAGAGGGATCTGTTCACCCTCAACGGCAGAAAGCTGAAGCTCAAGGGCGTGAACCATCA
>JAZRKL010000149.1:0-2177 GCA_045646265.1 Faecousia sp. | reverse complement strand
GTTTAATTGTCTTCCTAAGACCGCTTGGCCTCCGACTTGCCGCCCAGAACCCCTTCCAGCTTGTCGCCTTCGCAGCCGATGCCGGTGGACTTCCAGGCACCCACAGCAACCAGAACAGCATCGTACTCAGCACGGAGGGACTCCAGGGTCACATCCTCGCCGACCTTGACATTGTTCTTCATTTCCACACCCAGAGCGGCGATGGAAGCAACTTCAGCAGCCAGAACAGCCTTGGGCAGACGGTATTCGGAGATACCGTAGCGGAGCATACCGCCCATCTCGGGCATCATGTCCATGACGGTCACAGCGTGACCCTTAACAGCCAGCTGGTAAGCAGCGGTCAGACCGGCAGGGCCGCCGCCGACGATAGCAACCTTCTTGCCGGTAGCAGCAGCCACTTCAGGCTTGAAGGGATTCTCGGACTTCATATCGTTGTCAGCAGCAAAGGCCTTCAGGAAAGCGATGGACAGAGGCTGCTCTACCAGAGCGCGGCGGCACTTGTCCTCACAGGGATGGGGGCAAACACGGCCGATGGATGCGGGCAGAGGAATCTTTTCCTTGATGATCTTGACAGCTTCGGTATCATTGCCCAGAGCGATCTGCTTCACATAGCCCTGCACATCGGTGTGAGCGGGGCAGTTCAGGCCGCAGGGACCCTTGCAGTCGCCGTCATGGTCACTCATCAGCAGCTCCAGAGCCACCTTACGGGCCTGAACAACACGCTTGGACTCGGTGTTGATCTTCCAGCCGTCGGCTGCCATGGTGGAGCAGGCACGCATCAGCTTGGGCAGGCCTTCGCCCTCAACCACACAAACACCGCAAGCACCGTAGTGCTTTACGTTTGCCATGTGGCACAGGGTGGGGATAAAAATGCCGTTGGCTTCGGCGATCTCCAGAATGGTCTGGCCCTTCTGGCCAACACACTCTTTGCCATTGATAGTAATCTTAATTTCACTCATCTTCTGGTCCTCCTTATTCCACGACCACTGCGCCCTTACGGCAGGAGTGGATACACTGGCCGCAGCGGATGCAGACGTTGGGATCAATGCTGAAGGTCTTCTTCAGCTCACCGGAGATAGCGCCCACGGGGCACTTCTTAGCGCACAGGCTGCAGCCGATGCACTTCTCAGGATCGATGGAGTAGGTCAGCAGAGCGGGGCATTCCTTAGCGGGGCACTTCTTCTCGTTGATATGTGCCTCGTACTCGTTACGGAAGTAACGGATGGTGGTAAGTACGGGGTTGGGAGCAGTCTGACCCAGGCCACACAGTGCGCCGTCCTTAATGGTGGTGCACAGCTCTTCCAGCAGCTCGATATCGCCTTCACGGCCTTCGCCCTTGACGATGCGCTCCAGAGTCTCACTCAGGCGCTTGGTGCCGATACGGCAGTGGACACACTTGCCGCAGGATTCACGGGTGGTGAACTCCAGGAAGAACTTGGCGATACCGACCATACAGGTGGTCTCGTCCATAACGACCATACCACCAGAGCCCATGATAGCGCCGGTAGCGCCCAGAGCGCGGTAGTCGATAATGGTGTCCAGCAGGTGAGCGGGGATACACCCGCCGGAGGGCCCGCCCAGCTGCACAGCCTTGAACTCATGACCGTCGCGGATGCCGCCGGCAATGCCGAAGATGACATCCCGCAGGGTCTTGCCCATGGGGATCTCCACCAGGCCGGAGCGCTTTACCTTGCCGGTAACAGCAAAGACCTTGGTGCCCTTGGAATTCTCGGTGCCCATTGCGGAGAATGCGGCGCCGCCGTTGTTAATGATCCAGGTGATGTTGGCGAAGGTCTCAACGTTGTTGATGTTGGAGGGCTTCAGCCAGTAACCTGCCTGTGCGGGGAAGGGAGGCTTCAGACGGGGCATACCACGGCTGCCTTCCAGAGATTCGATCAGAGCGGTTTCCTCACCGCAGACGAATGCGCCGGCGCCGGCCTTGATACGCATCTTGCAGCTGAAGCCGGTGCCCAGGATGTTTTCACCCAGGTAACCCTTTTCCTCAGCCTGCTTGATAGCATTGGTCAGACGAACGATAGCCAGAGGATACTCGGCACGAACGTAGACAACAGCTTCCTTGGCGCCGATTGCGTAAGCGCCGATCAGCATGCCTTCGATCAGGTTGTGGGGGTCGGACTCGATGACAGCACGGTCCATGAATGCACCGGGGTCACCTT
>JAZRKL010000148.1:0-2451 GCA_045646265.1 Faecousia sp. | reverse complement strand
TCATAATAGGCATAGTAGAATGTGGTACCGGCTTCCAGAGCGCTTAAGATTTGCACATTTTCTGCATCTGCTGCACCAATGGTAACCTCTACAGGAGTCCCAAAAACGGCTTTTTCGGAATCATAGCTGGTGTACACGACTTGTTTCCCGTTTTCTTCATTTAGTGCAGCCACTGGGATGCAGAGTACATCCTCCACCGTATCCAGCACGATCCGGGCGGATGCTGTCATACCGGGAAGCATATCGCCGCTTTTTTCCAGGGTCAGCTCAACAATAAATTTACTGTTACCGCCCTCATTTTCACCGCTGTTTGCAATTCGAGTAACAGTTGCAGCATAGGTTTCTCCTGCCAGTGCATCCATGGTAACCGTGGCAGACTGACCAACATAGACCTTAGAAATATCTAGTTCATCAATGGTGATTTCCACCGTCATATGTTCCTGAGAGGTCACAGAGGCAATGGTCAGCTTTTCCAGAGAATAATAAGGATCTTCTTCCTGAACCATGCCGCCGGAGGGCATACTTCCGGACATACCGCCAGATGGCATTCCCCCGGACATACCGCCGCTGGGCATTCCACCCATGCCCCCAGGGAAACCGCCTTCTCCTCCGGGCTGCTGCTCGCCGGAAATTTTCATCTGATATTCTTTCGTAAGGGTTCCCTTTTGCGCATCTGTATAGGTAACCTTCACATCAAAGGCACCTGCCATGACAGGTTCACCGGAAATCTCACCGGTTTCCTCATGGATTGCCAGACCTGCAGGTAGGTTTTCATAACCCCATTTACCGGAACTGCTTCCGCTTACCTGCATGGTAAACTTGTAGGCTTCACCAACTTTACCTTCCGGGATCTCGGTTGTTATGATTTCATAAGGTGCAGCAATGGTCAGTGTAAAGGTCGCAGTAATATATTCTTCTGTGTCTGTTGGAACGAAGCCGACTGTTACAGTATGCTCACCAGCTTTTAATGGTGTACCGTAAATCATGTCACCATAAACAGCCATGGAGAAGCTGCTATTTTCAATGTTCCAGGTGCCAGTCAGAACGTTATCTCCCTGGGTTGCTTTCAGAGTGGAAGAAAAGGTTTCCTTGGCTGTGCCCAGATTGTTATAAAGATGCAGTTCAACGGCAGGCATTGTATCTTCTGCCACAGCAGTAAGAGGCATAATTCTCTCAGAACGATCCTCTCGACGCTCTGATTCCTTCACTCGGACAAACCAGAGTACATTTTCCGCATCACCAACCGCCAGAAGAATATCTCCCGGTTTGGCAGTACCATCTGCATGAAGCAGACCATCCTCGGACTGGACATACACCGTTGTATCGCCGATATAGTCCCAGCTTTGAGTCATTTTGTCGGGATTAACAGGAACAGCAGACAGGTCAGACATATCTTCCACCCAGGACTGTTTTCCATTTACCTGCAGCTGCATACCGTCAACTGTAACTGCTTCTACCCGGATGCCATGGGCTTCAAAAAGATTCCGTCTGCCGCTTACCAAATTGGTCAGAAGATTGACTACAAACCCTTCCCCGCTGTCTGCCAGCAAGAATGCGCCATCCTTGTCCACGCCGGACACAATGCCGTCACAAGGAGCCACGATAGTTTCCGTCCGGTACATCCGGAACAGATCCTGCATCAGCTCCTCATATTCCTGGCGTTTGTCGATAAGCCGCTGGAATTCAGAGGTATGTCCCGGATTATCCAATCGGATCATTTCCTGTCCGGAATACATGGTGGCGCCTTCTGTAATCAGGATGCTGGATACGGTTCCGGAATAGGCAGTGGCATTCCACTGATTGAAAATATAGAGATTTCCCTTGCCCAGACGGTCGCCATCTTCCGTCAGAACCGTTACCTCTACACCCACGGCATAGTCATCGTCATCCATGGTGATGGTCAGAACCCCTTCCAGATTCTGCTCCACCCGTCCATCGGTTTGGGTTCCATCTGGGAAGGTAACGCAGACCGGATCACCGGCATCCAGATCAGATGCACATTTAATTTTCACCACCATCACATCATCCAGAGAAATGGCAGCCAGAGCACCATGTGTAAGCATTACATCCTGGACGGATTCTCCGGTCTGTGCGTAAATGACCTTCACCGTGCCGCCGACCTTGGCTTTCACCGTAGTCGCAGCCTGATCGTCTTCTGCATCCAGAATTTCCTTGGAGAGTTCATCCAGCGTATCCTGAACACCGGTGATAGCAGTCATCACACTGATCCTGTCTACCTTTGCAATTGCGTCACCCTCGGAAACCGTCTCACCGTTTCCCACAAGGTATTCCGTCAGCTTGACTTCTTCAGGAATCTTCAGCTTGATAGCTGCTTCACTTGCCAGCTGACCACCGCCTATGATCTGTGTGTCAATGCTGCCATATTCCACTGTGCCGGACAAAATACTTGCCTGCTGCTCCTGGGCGGCATCTTTGTTCGCTGCCAGCATG
>JAZRKL010000147.1:0-3460 GCA_045646265.1 Faecousia sp. | reverse complement strand
GCCAGGATCACAACAGTGGTAATCATGGTAAGCGCAATGAGCGTAGTTCCGAAGCTGGAGGAATACATCACACCCTGATAGGTCTTTTTGTATACAAGGAAGATAAACATACCTATGCCGAATGCCAGCGCTAAGGCAATCACCATGTCCAAAATGGACACGGAACTCACATTTTCCAGAAAGCTGGACTTAAAAATATCTTGAAATGTCATTGTAATTTCCTTTCTTAGCCGTAAATACGGCACTGGGCGTATTTTGAAAAAGCAGATACCCGCCTGCCCTCCAGCTGGATAGCGGAGCGGATGATATCGGGTAGAAACTCGTCCCATTTCACTTCGAGAATGACGGGAGCATTGCCTGCGGGAATCGTGGGGCAATCGGGATTGAGAAAATCTGTGCAGCCAAGGCCGGTACGAATATTGTAGTCTATGGTCACACGAACATTTCCCGGTGCGTAAACGAAGGGCTCGCGGGTGTAGTCCACGATGGTTTTGGGGCGAAGCTGCTGGGTCTGCATTTTGGAATACAGCTCCCTTATCAAGCCGTGTCTTGAAGAAATCATCCACTCCAGATCGCCGTCTACGATTTTTTGTGCTTCCTGTGCTGTGAGATTTGCACTTTGCTTGTTGCCCAGACCGGCCAGTTTGCTCTTTTTCTCCAAGTGGATCAGGCTGGTGTCATGGTTGTAGAAGCGGATGCGGAACTTCTCCCGCCGACTGACGCCATCCAGTTTTTCGCGAAGAGCAGTATCCGTCGGAGTATCAAAGTACAGGCTGCGGATAAAGTATTTTCCGTCAATCGCGTTTTGATCGGGGCGCATGACAACCCGCAGCCGCTGGCGCAGGATCAGCATATCCGCATAGGAAATGGGATGTTTCCATTCATGTCTGTAGTCCGTAAAATCACTCCCTTTCTTTTCGATTTTGAGAGGATATATGTATCTGCGCAGCATGGATTTCTTCCATTGCCTTTTCGCCGATTCTCGGCATGGCGCTCAACACATCATCCGAAATCATATCGAGGTCGTACAGCGTGTTTACTCCGTGTGCCTCCAAAATGCGTATTACACGCTCCGATAAGCCGGAGTTCTGAATAGGGGTGGCTCGCCTTTGTTGACGCAGCCGTTTTAATTTATACTTTCCTCGTGCCATAGTTTATCTCCGTGTATAATTGTAATCAGGAAGTAGCCTCTGTCCGGATTGTAATAGAGACAATGACAGGCTGTTCTTCAGCAGTAATCGTACCGTTGTCGTCAGTAGGCTCGGCGGTTTCACAAACTGCATCAATCACATCCATGCCCTCGGTCACATAGCCAAACACGGCGTATTGGCCGTCCAGAGATGCGCTGCTGTCCTCATGTACGATAAAGAACTGGGAGCTGGCGCTGTTATAATCGTTGGAGCGGGCCATGGAAATTGCACCACGGGTATGGGACAGGGTGTTGTCATAGCCGTTGTCGGTAAACTCACCCACAATAGTTTCATCAGAACCACCGGTGCCGTTACCTTCCGGATCACCGCCCTGCATCATAAAGCCTTCGATAATGCGGTGGAAGGTCAGACCGTCATAAAAACCGCTTTCTGCAAGGCTCACAAAATTAGCCGTGGTGATGGGAGCCGATTTTTGATCCAGTTGAACAGTGATCGTACCGTAGTTCTGAATCTCAATGTCTGCGTAGTAAGTCAGGGAAGCATCCAGAACACCAGTTTCATCTCCTGTTGCAACACCGGATTCAGAATCCTCATCAGCAGATTCTTCGCCTTGTCCATCATCGGTTTCTGCATCTGTATCTGTCAAAGCACTATCGGTGGATGTGACAGTTCCGGCTGTATCATCCTCGCCAACAGGGGCATCGTTGTTGTTGCCTCCCGCCAATACCGCGATCAAAATAATGGCAACAACGATGGCTGCGGAAGCCATATAGTATATCTTACGTTTGCTCTTGGTTGCTTCTTCCGTAGGAGCGGACACTGCATTGATATAGTCGGCAATATACTGATCCAGTTCATCCGGAATACGGATTTTCGATAAGGCATCATCAACCGCAATGGTGAGAAGTTCCACGGTGGGGGCAACACAGGAGATTCCTTTGGAGCGAAGCGTACGATAGACTTTGCCAAGGTTTTCCGCCTCCGCAGCTTTCAAGAGATCAGCGCTACCTATGTCAAGGCCGATAGCCTTTGCAATTTGCTCGTCGGACAAACCACCAATTAACCGCAAAACAAGCGCAAACCGTTGCGTCGCGGGCAGACAGTGGATATATTTATCAGCTGCGTCGGCACTGGTTTCTATGTAATGCTCATCGACATGGGTGATACGGAAGTTCTTCTGTGGTGGGAGCTTGAAAGCACGATTATCCTTTTTGGTGATTTCCTTTTTACAGTAGCTTACGGCCTGCTTTACTGCGTAGATGGAAAAGGCTTCCTCTGTCTGCACTTCGCCTCTTGCTACGGCCTGAAATGCAGATTTCAGCGACCATTTTGCTGCGGAGATAGTTGCCTCGCTGTTTCGGAGCAATGCGCGGCACAGGAAATAAACATCCTGCTTATTCCCTTCATAAAGCTGTGCCAGCGCGGCTCGGTTACCTTTTGATGCTTTTTGAATGATAGTATCCATTGTGAAGTATCCTTTCTAATTTATGTTCCGGAGCTGCTTGCGCCATAAATCAAGAGTTTAGTCTTGTCCCTGCCCGCCATTTTGGGCAGGGCGCAAGTAAAAACAGTACCAATGCGTTGCCGTTTCCATAACATACAAACCTCGTAGGCTCATCCGCAGCGTCTGCCGCGGCATCGATTTTGTATCGCAGCCGCATTAGGAAAAACAAACACTGTGTTTGGATTTCACGATTAAAATTATCATCTCCTGCTGAACGAACGCTGAAGAAAAGCACTCCGCTTTGTGAAAGTTCTGTGAACCAAATTTTAACTTTGGTTCGGAATCTTTTCGCTTGACGAAACAATATCAACATGGTAAGATGTGTAGCGTGCTACATTTGATAATAAGGAGGGATCATCAGTGCTGAAACAAGATATCGGTTATCTCATCAAGAATATAAACGATAAGCTAAAAGTGAAAGCCGATGCAGACTTAAAGAATTTTAATCTCACATTGGCGCAGAGCCGTGTGTTCGCATTTCTGCACAGCAGTGGCGGACAGGCAACGCAAAAAGAGATTGAAGTCTTTTTAGAAGTATCCCATCCGACGGTTGTAGGCATTGTTGCAAGAATGGAACAAAACGGTCATGTAACAAGTTGGATTGATGAGCACGACAAGCGCAATAAAATTGTCAAATTGACACAACAGGCCGAAGCCTTGGGAATGGATATGGAACACCGTATTTTTGCCAATGAACAAATGATGCTGTCCTCTCTTTCTGATTCAGATATTGAGCGATTGAGAGAAATGCTGTTGACCATTTATAAGAATCTTGAATAAGTAAGCCGATAAGCCATCGGCTTTT
>JAZRKL010000146.1:0-2270 GCA_045646265.1 Faecousia sp. | reverse complement strand
TGCGGTGATGCAGCTATGAACGGTCTGCCCAGTTCTCATAAGATTACTATTTGGGTAGAAGATAAGGCCGCATTTGAAAAGTCCTGGGATGTGATGCTGGCATCTAGAGCAAAGACCATCTATCCTGCTCATGGTAATCCTTTTGTTCCGAGCCTGCTGAAAAAGAACAAATATCGCATTGGGGCACGCAACCTACGCCCGCTAAAACACAAATGAGTCTGGAGAAAACCCCATGACTGAAACTGAAAGACTAATTCTGCGACCTTGGCATGAGAATGACGCGGAAGCGCTCTACAAATATGCAAGTGATCCGGATATCGGACCTCCTGCAGGCTGGCCACCCCATACCAGTGTGGAGAATAGCCGTGACATCATTCGGACGGTATTTTCCGCACCGGAGACTTATGCCGTCTGTCTGAAAGATGGCTCTCCTATCGGTAGTATCGGTTTGAAGCTGAAGGGCAGTACCGACATGACCAATCGGGATGATGAATGTGAACTGGGATACTGGATTGGCAAGCCTTTTTGGGGCCAAGGACTGATTCCGGAAGCCTCTCGCGCATTGCTTTGCCATGCATTCGAAGATCTTGGCATGCGCGCAGTTTGGTGCGGCTACTACGATGGAAACGAAAAATCCAAACGAGTTCAAGAAAAACTGGGATTTGTTTATCAGTATACCACTGAAGGGCTGGAAGTAACGCTGGTAAACGAAATCCGGACAGGTCATACCAATTTGATGACGAAAGAACGTTGGCGGAAGGTTAATCTCTTCCGGGAACAGAAGAAAACACTCGATACCTTCCGCGAGAGAAATGCCATCTCTCAGGCCCAATATGATAGGAGCCTAGGAGATCTGCGAGATATGATGGCAATGCATAGTGTCGAGTAATCAATACAGTTCGATAAACTTGAATTTGACGAGGTGCCAACCATGAAACCTAAAAACCTTGCAACGATATATGCTATCGTTGCAGCAGCACTATACGCAATCAATGTCCCGTTCTCCAAAATGCTGTTGGGTTATGTAGAACCCACTATGATGGCAGCATTTTTGTATCTGGGTGCTGGCTTGGGAATGTTTGTTTATAGCATTGTTTCCAAGGCAACAGGAAAGGCAACACCCACAGAGCCGCTGACGAAGAAGGAGTTGCCCTATACCATTGCAATGGTGGTTCTGGACATTATTGCCCCCATTCTCCTGATGCTTGGTATCAAGTCCTCCAATGCCGCAAATGTTTCCTTGATTAACAATTTTGAAATTGTCGCAACCTCTCTGATTGCATTGTTCGTTTTCAAAGAAGTTATCTCCAAAAGACTGTGGATTGCCGTTACTTTGGTAACAGTTGCGAGTGTTATCCTGTCCTTTGAGGGAGCCGGCTCATTTGAGTTCAACATCGGTTCTTTGTTTGTTTTCGGTGCGTGCCTGTGCTGGGGCATTGAAAACAACTGCACCAGAATGATCAGCAACAAAAGTTCCATTGAAATCGTGGTTATCAAAGGCACTTTCTCTGGAATTGGTAGTTTGATTGTTGCTTTGGCGATTGGCGAAAGCATCCCGTCTATTCTTTGGGTGCTGTGTGTATTGTTGCTTGGCTTTGTTGCCTATGGACTCAGCATCTATTTCTATGTCATGGCCCAAAAAGATTTGGGAGCAGCCAAGACAAGCGCCTACTATTCCATCGCTCCGTTTTTGGGTGTTGCTTTTGGCATGCTGATTTTGGGCGAAAGACCCGCAATCCAGTTCTATGTTGCCTTGGCAGTCATGATTGTCAGTACTTATTTTATGATTAAAGACACCATCGAATTGCAGCACACCCATGAGCATAATCATACCCATCTCCACGAACACATCCATGGAGATACTGTCCACACCCATGAGCACACCCACACCCATACACATATCCATGTCCATGGTGAGGACACCGACAACCATCAGCATAATCATCAAACAATGTCTCATGATCATTTGCACTTAAATTGACAATCTCAACGGTCAATTTTCTCTCTACCGCAGGTTTATTCTCCTCACTAAACCGCTGGTAGGTGTGATTTCTTCCCTGGTTTCTCTATACTGAATGCGAAAGGAGGCACCTTATGGACCAGATTAAAATCGGAAGATTTATTGCTGTGTGCAGAAAAAGGGCAAACCTGACGCAACTGCAGCTGGCAGACAGACTGGGTATCACCGACAAAGCTATATCCAAGTGGGAACGGGGCATCACAATGCCTGATACGTCCATTATGCTTGCGCTTTGTGATATTCTTGGCAT
>JAZRKL010000145.1:0-46277 GCA_045646265.1 Faecousia sp. | reverse complement strand
TGTATTTTCTGTTGGGCAAAATTCTATCTGCACGAAGAATGTTTGCAAGAAGGCTACTGCACCAGACCGCAGAATTCCCGTGATGCTGACTGGATTTGCCCGGAATGCTACGAAGACTTCAAAGAGATGTTTGGTTGGACACTGAAGAAAGGAATTCCAGAATGACAACCGCAAACAACACTTTAGCTCCCGTAAATGAACTTGTTGGGCAAACTCTAAGTGATTTGGGTGCCCACTATGAGATTTTGATTCTCCGTTTTGGAGAATATGAAATTCATGTAAGCTGTTTTGCACGGATTGTCCATAACGGAGAAATTCTGCTTACCACGCAGGATTATCAAAGTTGGGATGAAAAGGACCATAAGCACAATGATATGTACTTGAACATTGCAAAACATGGAGCAACACTTATCGGTCAGAAGGTTCTATCCGTTGAAGTATCGCCGATAAACGATCTGTTCATTGTTTTGAACAATGATGCCAGAATTGAAATATTTAGTAGTGATGGTAGCCATAGGTTATCTGAGGAAAGCGAACAGTGGTTCTTCTACAAGCCTAAGGACAAGACATATCCATATTTAAGTGTGACTAACAACGGTGTGGAAACGGAAAACAACAAATAAATAGACTGAAGCGCAGGCTGTAAGCAACAGCCTGCGCTTTTTAATAATCGTCTAAAAAGACACTTGCGCCCCCCGAAATCAGAATAATTCTGATTCGTCCGGACAGGCTGTGGGGGGCGCGTCCAGAAACGGGGAATACATCATGATCGCATGGTTCTCCACCAAGAGTTTGGTTTCCAACAGTTCCCCGTCAAGGGAATATATCTCCTGATACAGTTCGTTATGCCTGCTGTAACCACCCCAGTATTCCGGCTCCATGCGGTGATTTTTCTCCTTTATGCGGTACTTTTCGGTCATTGGAGCGGATATGCGCAGTTCTCCTTCCAAATAGTCTTTTCCCACGATTATCAGAAGTTGGTATGTATTCTCCGTATCGTTTCGCAGCATCAAATCCCCGTGGGGATAGTAGCAGGTAGCACCGCTGCCGAATGGCTGCGTACGGTTGGAATCCGGAAACACATCGTATCCGTGGCGGTGACGCTCCACGATTGTAAGCGGAGAGTGTGCCGCCATCCAGAAAATCATATTGGAGAGTTGACAAAGTCCGCCGCCGGTACCGGGAAGAAATGTTCCGTTACGCAGAACCATACCTTTTACATAGCCTTTTATTCGGGAAGGCTTTCCAATGAGCCGCCAGTAGCTGAACACTTCGCCGGGCCGTATGCAGATTCCATGAATCTTCGCAGCAGCGAGTTTCAGATTGATCACTTTGTTGTCCTGCATCCACATATCCACATCTTTCAGCTGACGCCGCAGCGGTGTTTTGTGGGCAAAACACAGGTGTTTCAGGGGTTCTTCCGTGCGGACGCGCGCAAATTTATGGGCCATGGAAATCCAAAGCAGTTTGCGCATAGTGCCATAGTAAAGCTTACCGCATATATGGCGCAGTTTTGATCGTACAACCGGCTTTTCGATGGTACTCATGGCATCCCCCCGCATTTCATATGATTCACAGTATGTTCGACATGTCAAATGGACACAACGATCCGAGTCATTTTCCAATAATCATTATACAACAATTACCAAAGTGTTTGTGAACAAACCATGAATAGAACCGTTACCCAATTTTTACTCAACGGCCCCACAGGTATCTTTATCGAGAATATGTTGGAAGCAGCAAGCGAACGGGATCCCCGCTGATTCGACAGAAAATCGATGGGGGGTTTACAAAAACTCCCTATAAGAACAGCATCCGGCAAAGATTATACTATATATCCTACATTATATATAGTATACTCCCGGACACGTTTGACATGTGAATTCTTTTAACCCTATACATTATAATATAGTAAACATCACAAACACCTCAAATATCAGCGCTGCCTTATACATGTCAAGGCAGTGGCCATAGGCAATAACCGTTCTCCGCTTCCGTTGCCGGGAGGTTTATCTGCCACAGGAACGCACCATATGGAATGCTCTGACATACATCTATAACAGCAACCAGCAAGGCGCTTCATATACGCAACCCGTCGGGGCGGGACTTTCATCCAGCTTTTTCCAGCCCCGGTAGAACCGCCAAATATGGGGTGCCGGATATTAGAAAAACAAGAATAGTCCCCTGCATATTTCCCATTGCAGCCATGTTCACACTGTGTTATAAAGTCGTTAACTTTTTTGTTGAAAAATAGTTGACGAGCGCAGAAGGTCGTGTTATAATCAGCCTATCTTTACATTCGCGCGGCCCTTTTGCACAATAATGCAGGTTATGGCATTAAAAATTGCAAAATTGTCTTGCGGATAGTGAGACAAAATTCATCATGTGGAGGAAAACAACATGAACAGAAACTTCAAGTCCGTGCTCAAGGCTGTTTTGTGCCTGGTGCTTGTAGCAGCTATGTTCGTCGGTTGTACCCCTAAGGCCCCTGTCGAGACGACTGGCAATAATCCTGCCAATCCGACCGTCGATGCTACTGAGCCGACCGTCGAACAGGTCGTCCTCAAGCAGGCTGAGTACAATACGACCACATCCGTTATGCCCAGCAACTGGAATGAGTTCACCTACGCGGACAACAACGACACCCAGATCATGAGCTACATTGGCTCCTCTTTCTTCGACTATGACTACAAGTTCGAAGACGATCAGAAGTTCAATGCAGACGGATCCGTCAACAAGGACGCTATCGTCCCCGGTGCTTACACCACCAACTACTCTGCAGCAACCAAGCTGGAAGACGTTACTGCAACTGTAGATGCTAAGTGGGGCTACACCGACGCTCAGAAGACCGAAGGCGGCTACGCATGGAAGATCACCCTGCGTGACGACCTGAAGTGGGATGACGGCACTGCCATCACCGCAGAAGACTTCGTATACTCCATGAAGGAACTGCTGGATCCCGCTTTCATGAACTTCCGCGCTAACACCTACTACGACACCCTGATGATCAAGAACTCCAAGCCTTACTTCTTCAAGAACACTGAAGGCACCTACGAGACCATTGGCAGCCAGGGTTACGCATCCGTTCAGGACGCTATCGACGCAGGCGAGACCCTGTACGCCAACGCATGGAACATGTGGGGCGCAGCTGGCTACCTGGATGAGGCTGGCAACGAGTGCCCTGAGTGGGTTGCTATCGACGACGAGACCGTTTACAACAACGCTGACGGTTCCGATCCTGTTTCCGGTAAGTTCCTGTACGAGAACTACGGCGCTTACCTGGAAGTCGGCACTGGCTATGATGCCGCTATCTATGTTGAGAACACCAACCGCGACGTAGCTTGGGAAGACGTTGGTATCTACGCTATTCCCGAGGAGAACGCAGTTGTTCTGTGCCTGGATAAGGCTTACTCCTTCCTGAAGGAAGATGGCAGCCTGTCCGTTTGGGCTCCCTACTACTTCTCCAGCCTGCCCGTCGTTCACAAGGAAAAGTACGAGGCTTCCAAGATCGCTCCCGCTGACGGCGCTACTCTGTGGACCTCTAACTATAACTCCTCTCTGGAAACCACCGCTTCCTGGGGTCCCTACAAGCTCGTTGAGTTTGAGGCCGGCTCTCACTACAAGCTCGTTAAGAACGAGAACTGGTACGGCTGGAACCTGGAGCAGTACAAGAATCAGTACAACATCACCGCTATCAACTGCCGTAAGGTCGAAGAGTTCGCCACCAAGTGGATGGGCTTCCTGAACGGTACTTACGATGATGCTTCTCTGCAGACTGAGAACGTTGCTGAATACCTGGACTCCAAGTACGTTTACTTCACCTCTACCTCTACCGGTACCTTCGGTATGCAGCTGTTTAGCGACCTGACCGTCCTGAAGAACAGCGAGAACAACAACGGCATCCTGGCTATCCAGGAGTTCCGTCACGCATTCAACCTCGCTCTGAACAGAAGCGACATCGTTGAGAAGATTTGGCCCGGCTCCGCAGTTCCCTGCTTCGGCCTGCTGAACGTTGCTTACTACTACGACATCGAGAACTCTCCTGAGCTGGAAGACGGCGGTCAGTACCGTAACGCTACCATCGCTAAGGAAGGCATCCTGCGCGCTTACGGCTTCACCCAGAAGGACGGCAAGTGGTCCGGCGGCGATCTGAAGGATCTGTCCACCGAGGACGCTTACGATGCTCTGACCGGCTACAACCCCGTTCTGGCTAAGGAAAAGATGAAGGAAGCTATTGCTATCCTGCTGGCTGATCCCGAGGCATATGGCTACGATGCTACCAAGGACATCACTCTGGTTTACGGTTCTTCTTCCGATACCGACAAGCAGAGATTTAGAGCCAGCTACCTGCAGGAAGTCCTGGACGGCCTGGCAAAGGGTACTGAGCTGGAAGGCAAGATCAAGGTTGTCTTCGACGCATCCGCAGGTGCTAAGTGGGCTGACGCTTTCCGTACCGGTGCAACCCAGATCGGCTTCGGCTATGGCTTCTCCGGCAACGCTTTCAACCCCTTCGACATCATCGGCGCATTCGTTAACCCCGATGACGATCTGAACTACCACATGTACTGGGACACCTCCGCTATCGACATGACTCTGACCATGCCCGCTGGCGATTACGAGGGCGCTGGTGAGACCATCACCATGTCCATCCAGAACTGGTACTACTGCCTGAACGGTCTGGCTGAGACCGAGAACCAGGCTAAGACCTACAACTGGGGCGCAGGCTTCGCTCCTGTTGAAGCTCGTCTGATGATCCTGTCCGCTCTGGAAGAAGTTACCATTAAGGAGTCCCGTTCCGTTATGCTGATCGCTGACGGCGGCGGTTCCTTCCTGGGTGCTAAGTTCTCCTACTTCTCCGAAGACGAGCACACCTTCATGGGCTTCGGCGGTCTGAGATACATGGAAGTCAACTACACCGATGCTGAGTGGACTGATTTCGTTGCTGCCAACAACAACGACCTGTCCGCAGAGTACAAGAAGTCCGAGTAATTTCAAATAGTTGAATTACCCAAAATAAACTAACGCAAACGGCGGTGAGCCACTGTGCTCACCGCTAGTTTGCCATATATAGTAAGATTCTGATAATCTGATTAGCAAAACCCCAAATATGCTGCAGTAAAATGTAAGACGTTTACGAGGATGAATAATAGTAAGCGGCCGGTTTTATAATAGCTGAAACAGAAAGCTATGAATTGATAACATTTTTGATAGTTTGAAATGTCAGTTTTGGCGGCGCGCAGCTTTTGTGTGCGCAGAGCCTATGCATCCCACTGTTTTTTGGCTCGAACACTGTGAATTGGAAAATAACAAAACAGAGGAGAAATACCTATGTATATGTTTAAATATGTATCCAAGCGTTTGGGCTTGATGTTGTTCACATTCTTCATCATTTTCACGATGTGCTTTGTGCTTATCAAGCTCCTGCCTATCCCGACGAATGCTCTTCCGGGACAGGATCCTGAAATCGTTATGAAAACTCTTGAAGGAAGAGGTTGGATCACCAACATTCAAGAGGGAGCAAACGGTGTCTGGACCTATGACCGGGTACCGATCTTGCTCCAGTTTGGAACTTATATTAAGAGAATCCTGACCAAGGGTGATTTCGGTATTGCAACCACCTACGGCGAATATCTGAATATGAACCTTTGGAAGGTATTTGTCAGTCACCTCCCCCCCACGATCCTCATCAACATCTATTCCACCCTTATCGGCGTACCTATCGGTCTCGGTTTGGGTATTTTGGCTGCGCTGAAAAAGAATAAGTGGCAGGACCAGGTAATCAACATTTTCATTATTTTGTTGATATCCGTTCCCTCCATCGTGCTGGCACTGATGATTCAGTACGTATTCTGCTTTAAGCTCGGTTGGTTCCCGCTGACGATGTCAACGAGTAATGAATACTTCACCAAGGAAGTATTCGTTTCCATGCTCCCTGCGGTATTTGCTTTGTGTCTGGGATCTATTGCAGGATATGCCCGTTACACCCGTGCTGAGCTCTCCGAAGTGCTGACAGGAGAATTTATGCTTCTGGCAAGAACCAAGGGCCTCACCAAGAGACAGGCTATCTATCGCCACGCGATGCGTAACTCTATGGTCGTCATCTTCCCCTCTATTCTTAGTGAGTTTATCTCCGTGCTTTCCGGCTCGCTGATTATCGAGAAGATGTTTGGCATCAACGGTGTTGGTGGACTCTACCTCAACTCTATCACATTCCAGGATTATGACTTCTTTATGTTGTTATCTGGCTTCTACACCTTGGTAAGCCTGACTGCCGGTATCGTTATCGATATCAGTTACGGTTTCATTGATCCTAGAATCAGAATGGGAGCGAAATGATATGGATAATAATATAAATAACATTCCCGTAGAGAAGTTTCAATTTGCCACCCGAAATGATCTGTATCATGACAGCAAATTTGAAACCAAGCCCGTAAGCTATTTTCAGGGTGCTTTCCAGCGATTCTCCAAGAACAAGGGCGCTGTTGTAGGCGGTGTGGTTATTGCCGTACTGGTGCTTTTCGCTATCTTAGCCCCCTTCTTCACTCCCTTCCAGCCTGCATACTACGATATGGTGTATGCATATGTAACCCCCAAGTCAAACCTTTTTGCCAACAGTGATATTGCTTTTTGGGACGGCTGCAAGCAAAAGGACACGAACTATGTAGGCTATCTCAAGGACCATGCCCTTGCTGCTGAAACCGGCAGAGAAATCATCAAAAACGGTGAGTATACCGTAAGTGAAGACGGTACTACTTATTCTTACCGTTACGATACCTATTACGGTGTAGGCTTCGGTAAGTATAAGATTATTTCTTTGGAAGAGTTCAACGATATTCAGAGATATCAGAATGAAACCGGCAGACAGGTGCTGTATCCTGTGGTCAAGCTGAAGGACAGACCCACTCTTGAGAAGAACAAGTACGACGCAAACATCTACTACAAGGTAGAAAATCCCAAAGCATCCATTCTTCGCCCCAAGCTCGATAAAGAAGGCAACATCATTCCGAATTATTGGAAATATGAAGTGGGCGAGACCAGCGGCCTGATCCCTGAGTATAACTCCCTCAGAATCGAAGGCGAGAACGGTGTTGAGGAGAATGGCAAGCAGTACCACTACGCTTATGGTCGAATCGTAGACGGCGGTATTGAAATCAGAGCGGAGTACTACGAATACTATACCTATCAGCATAACGAGGTGCTGAAGGACGGCATCGGTGAGCCCCTTTTCCTGTTCGGTACTACCGAAACCGGTAAGGATATCTTTGCCTGCCTTGCTTACGGTGCAAGATTCTCCTTTGTTTTCGCGACGATTGTCGCAATGGTAAACTTTATTGTGGGTGTTATCTGGGGTTCCATTTCCGGTTACTCCGGCGGTAAGGTCGACCTGTTTATGGAAAGATTTGCCGAAATTCTGGGCAGCGTGCCTACAATGATCGTTATTACGCTTCTGAAATACCATATGGGTTCGTCAAGCCAAGCATTAGTCTTGTTTATCGCGTTCTTTGCCACGGGCTGGATCGGTATGGCGGGCAGAACCCGTATGCAGTTCTACCGTTTCAAGAATCAGGAATATGTTCTGGCCGCAAGAACACTGGGTGCCCGGGATACGAGAATTATGTTTAAGCATATCTTCCCCAACGGTCTCGGTACCATCGTAACCAGCGTCGCTCTGGTCATTCCTTCCATGATCTACTCGGAGACAAGCCTTTCTTATCTGGGTATCATCAATCTGGAAGCAGCCATCACTACCTCTGTCGGTACTCTGATCGCAGCAGGACAGCGGTCCATTATGGCAAATGCCGGCTATGTGGCACTCTTCCCCTGTGTGTTCCTGGTTCTTTTGATGCTCAGCTTCAATTTGTTCGGCAACGGATTGCGCGATGCGTTTAACCCGTCACTCAGAGGAACGGAGGATTAAGCATGAATAAAGAAATTAAATTATCTGTAAATGATCTTAAGATCTCCTTCCGTACAGATGCCGGCAAAGTGCAGGCAGTACGCAACATTTCCTTCGATCTTTACAAGGGCGAGACCCTTGCCATCGTTGGCGAATCCGGATCCGGTAAGTCCGTTACCTCCAAGGCGATCATGGGTATTTCCGCGGTCAACTCTATTTATGAGGGCGGCGAGATTCTCTATGACGGACAAGACCTGACCCGTATTCCTGAGGAAGAGATGCACAAGCTTCGTGGCGATAAGATCGCTATGATCTTCCAGGATCCCCTGTCCTCTCTGAACCCCATCATGCGAATCGGCAAGCAGATCACCGAGGCTATGCTTCTGAAAAACAAGGCAAACCGCAAAGAAGGCCGTATTACCTTTAATAAGACCCTTGCGGAACTGTCCGAAATGATCAAAAAGGCCCTTGCTGAGACTCCCAATGCCACCGTATCCGCTTCGGATGTTGATAAGCAAATCAAGACCTTCGACAACTTCAATATTCAGGCCATCAAGCTGGAGAACAGCTACAACGCGGCACGCACCGCCGCGGAAGAAATGATCGCGGTCATTGAAGACCTGCTTTTCATGGCAGAAAACAAGCAAAAGGTCGACGTGGTGTCCACCCTCGGTCTTATCAAGCGCAGCCTGAAGGACATCACCGATAAGTACTTCACTGCCAATTACGAGCAGGCTTTGAAAGCACACGCTACAGCCGTTGACGGTGTTTTGCGTACAGAGCGCAGCAAGGTAAGCTTTGTTGATTTTGCTAAGAAGGTCTGGAGCGCCAGTACGTCCAAAAATGAGGTGTCTCCTGAGACTATCGATGTGCTTAAGGCGCTTAAGGCAACCGCAAAGGAAATGCTTGAGCAGCCCCAGTACAACTTCTTTAGAATCGGTTATTATGTATACAAGCACCCCGAGACCGATCTGAGCCGGATGTCCGCCGATGAAGCTAACGAGATGGCCGGTAAGTTCCTTGATGAGAACTTTATGGATGACTTCATCGATCTGATGAAGATCGCGGTGCAGTATTCCTTTAACAAGACCCTTGAAAACAAGAAGACTGCTATTGATACCCTCGAGAATACGATCAAGTTCTTCAGAGCCGGAACATTCTCCGCGCAGGAAGCAGATGAGACCTGCAAGAACGTAAACAAGAGCGTTCTGGCGGCCATCGATCCCCTTGCCATTGTCAAGGATAATGTGGCTTACACCTTTGGCGGTGCCCTCCGCAGAGAAGTGGAGAAGTATTTCTTCTACATTAAGAACAATCCCAAGGAGGAAGCACGCTTTGCCCGTCAGACCGCCCAGAGAGAAGCTCTGCTGGCAAAGGGCAAGAAGGTTGACTGGAAGATCGTTCCCAAGTCGGTTATCGAGCCCGAGGTACAGATCGAGACCATCGTTTCTGTTCTCGCCCGTGTCATGAACAAGTTTAAGGCAGATGTTGCCAACGCAGAGAGCTTTGACGCGGATAAGCGTTGCTTGGAGATTATCGATTACCTCAAAGAAAAGGCATCTCAGGTAGTTTATACACTTACCAAGCGGATCGCAAAGGAAAAGGCTATCAAGCTCATGGAAGAGGTTGGTATTCCTGAGGCAAGAATGCGTTACAGACAGTATCCCTTCGAGTTCTCCGGCGGTATGCGTCAGCGTATTGTTATTGCCATCGCCCTTTCCGCTAACCCCGATATTCTCATTTGCGACGAGCCCACCACTGCACTTGACGTTACGATCCAGGCACAGATCCTGGAGCTGATCAACCGGCTGAAGCGCGAGCACAACCTGTCTATCATCTTCATCACCCACGACCTGGGTGTCGTTGCCAACATGGCAGACAGAATTGCTGTTATGTATGCAGGTAAGATCGTAGAGTACGGCACTGCGGAAGAGGTCTTCTATAATCCTCAGCATCCCTACACCTGGGCACTGCTTTCCTCTATGCCTGACCTTGATACCAACGAACGGTTGGATGCGATCCCCGGCACACCCCCGAACATGATATATCCCCCTGTTGGCGATGCGTTTGCTGAAAGAAATAAGTACGCAATGGAGATTGACTTTGAGATGCAGCCCCCCATGTATGAGGTTTCCCCCACACACTTTGCTGCCACATGGCTGCTCCATCCCAACGCACCCAAGGTGGAAATCCCCAAGATCATTACCGAGCGTATCCGGCGCATGAAAGAAAGAGGTGGCAACCATGGAGAATAATCGTGAAGTATTGTTGAAAGTGGACCACCTTTGCCAGTATTTCCGTTTGGGACGTAAGGACCTTAAGGCCGTTGATGATGTGAGCTTTGAGATTCGGAAGGGTGAGACCTTTGGTCTGGTCGGTGAATCCGGCTGCGGAAAGACCACTACCGGCCGTTCCATCATTAAGCTGTATGACATCACCTCCGGTAATGTATATTTCAAGGGTCAGAGAATCGGCGCAGGAACCCGCGCTTACCAGGACGCGATCACCGCTGCCCGTGCCGATGCTGCCAAAAAGATCAAGGCTCTCCGTGCCGAAAAGAATGTGGACGCGGCAAGAAAGGCTGAGATTCAGGAAGAAATCAAAAAGGTCAACGAGGAGCTTGGTGATGTCGTTGACAAGAACCGCAAGCTCATTAAGGATGCCAAATCCGACAGCAAGGACGTTGACAAGCAGTACGTCCAGTCTCTTCTCAAAGCACTGGAGGCAGAGTACTCCCAGAAGTTCCTCGCCGCGGAGGCAGCTGGCGACAGTGAGAAGCTTAAGGCTCTCAAGAAGGAATTCAACAACCGATGCCGCGTAGCAAAGAAGAGCAAGCTCATCACCCAGATTCAGATGATTTTCCAGGATCCTATCGCTTCCCTTGACCCCCGTATGACCGTTCGTGATATCATCGCTGAAGGCCTTGTAATCAACGGCATCACCGATAAGGATTATATCAACGAGAAGGTCTACGAGATCCTTGAGATGGTCGGTCTTGTGCGTGAGCACGCAGACCGTTATCCCCACGAGTTCTCCGGCGGTCAGCGCCAGCGTATTGGTATCGCCAGAGCTGTTATCATGCAGCCTGAAATGATCATCGCCGACGAGCCTATCTCCGCGCTTGACGTGTCCATTCAGGCACAGGTTATCAACCTGCTCAACGATCTGCGGGATCGTTTGGGTCTTACCATTATGTTCATTGCCCACGACCTGTCGGTGGTTAAGTACTTCTCCGACCGAATCGGCGTCATGTACTTTGGTAAGATGGTTGAGCTTGCCGATTCCGACGAACTCTTTAAGAATCCCCTGCATCCTTATACCAGATCTCTTCTCTCCGCTATTCCGCTGCCCGACCCCGTATACGAGAAGCAGCGCACGAGAATCCACTACAACCCCATTGCAGAACACGATTATACCGAAGACACCCCCTCTTTCCGGGAGATCACTCCGGGCCATTTCGTATACTGCAATAATGCCGAAGAGGAAAAGTATAAGCAGCAGGTCAAATAACAGGATGGTTAACAGCAGTGAAACAGGAAACCAAAGTAACATTAAGAAATTATGCTATTTGTTTTGGCATTGAGGCATTGATCGCGTTTCTTGTGATTTGGTCCAAGGGCTTTTTCACACACAGCGCAGCGGTAAATATCCAAATCTTATCCGATGCTTTCTTCGTTGCGGGCATATTGATGACGCTGTTCGCGGGTATGATGTATGTCAGCGGTGAAGGAGCGCTCATCGGCATCAGCTTCGTTCTCAGAAACGTTGTGCTTGCCTTTATCCCTATGGGCAGAGCAAGACACGAACGATATGCCGACTACCGTGCCCGTAAGCTCAGCAATGCTAAAAAGCATGACAACAGCTATATTCTTGTAACAGGACTTATCTTCCTTTTCATTGGAATCGTCTTCACGGTTATTTGGTGCGTAGCATTCTATAACGTATAAGCTTATCCCCGCGCGTATGCGCGGGGATTTCTTTTGTTTCTGTAGCGTAAAATGCACGCTTGGTGCGGCAGATCGATGGGGTATCACAGATCGCCCCTGTTTTTTTGCAATATATAGGAACCATGAAATCGCAGTCACGGTTGCTCAAAAAAGCGCATAAAAACCGCAGAAAAACACAAGATTTATTGTCCCCTACCTGACATCTGCGTGTCCGGCTCTCCTGTTTTGGTGCCCTGCGTGCGCACTGGCTCGCAACAACACAAAAGAACGATAGCCACTACTTCTATCGAAAACCGTGTCATTCTGAGCAAGCTGCAGGCGAGTCGAAGAATCCGTTCTCTCAAAATAGAAAAGGAGTATCAATTATGGATTTCTACAAAGTCCCCATTGGTTTTGGCATGGCGCTGGCGCAGAACACTGCCGCCATGAACCGCTATGCCCATTTGACCGAAGCACAGAAGCAGGACATTCTGAACAAGGCCCACAACGTCCGCTCTGAAAAGGAAATGTATTCCCTTGTGGCAGGCCTTGCAAACGGCACCATGCAATAAAGCAGGGGCAACTGCTCCTGCTGCAATCTATCAAAGAACCCCCCTGTTTTGTTAGGCCAAAACAGGGGGGTAACACATGCGCATATTCAGGGTTTGCGAATAAAGGCATTCAAAATCAATGCCACAAAGGTCAGTAACAGCAGCATCACAAATGTTGCTGTATAACCGCCGGTGACTTCCAGAACCTTGTTGGACACCGTAGCAATGAGGGAACCTCCCATAACCGTGAAGGTCATAAAGGCCATATTGGTAGAGAAATACTTCATACCAAAGAAAGAGGAGGTGAATGCGGCGGTGATGGTCGGACATGCACCGTAGGACAGGCCCGTCAAACACAATCCCGCAATGCAAAGGGGCAGTGAGCCGATGGAAACCGCCAACAGTGTAACAGCGGCAGCGCCGATCGTAAACACATTGGCCCACAGCATAGTCTTGCGGCGGCCAATGGCATCAAAGAGCGCACCGGTCAGGATTCGACCGATGCCGTTGCACACTGACAGTACACCCACCAGCGAAACCGCCAGTGCCTCGGGGGCACGGACAGAAAGAGCCAGATCCTTGGCAAAGCTGATAACCGAGCTGCCCACGGCAGCCAGAAAAGAGATACTGGCAAAGGCCATCCAGAAAGATGGGCGGCAGAGCATCTGGCCAGAGGTATAGTCCCGCCGTTCAAAGGCTTCCTCTGCGGCATTCTTAGTGGCCTTCTTCTGGGGTAGAATTGTCTGAGAATCGGGTTTCTTCAGCAGAATACCCGCCAAAACCAGAACCACGCAGATAGCGCCGCCCAGAATCACATAGGTAACGCGCCAGCCAACGGTGCTTTTGAACAGCGCATCCGCTGCGTTGCCCAAAATCAAAGCAGAAGCGCCAAAGCCCATCATCAGACAGCCGGAGCACAGGCCCTTCTTATCCGGAAACCACGCGCTGACTGTGGCAATGACCACATTGTAGGCAATGCCGATACCCACACCTGCCAACACACCGTAGGTCAAATACAGCACCACTACAGAGGTATCCTTCAGAGCAGCGGTCAGAATAAAGCCTGCCGCCGATAAACCACCGGCGATGATCAGTGTGACCCGGTGTCCCGCCCGTCTGGAAAGCTGCGCGCCCAACAGGCCGCCGATGCAGAAGAAGCTCATTGCCAGCGTAAAATTCAGCGCCAGCTCCGAAGCACCCCAACCAAACTCCGCCGCCAGCGGTGCTTTCAAAATAGACCATGCGTACAGAACTCCCGCAAACAACATCGCAGCCACACCGATGGTCAGATACATCCACCGCTGGGATATTCTATTTTTCATTTCATTCATTGCTATCGCTCCCAGTATTCAAATCGTTTTTGCGGGACGATTGAGACGTCGTCACCTACTGATGTGCTTCCCGTCTCCACAAATATGCCTGCTTGAGCAGTTTGTCTATCAAATCATGCTTTCCCGCTGTGTACACACCTCGGTTGTCCGCATACTCCGAAGCCAGTTTTTTCTTTAATGCGTCATACTCTTTTGCACACTCCGGAAACGCATTGAGATAATCCCGGAAATTGATGTAGTTATTCCAGGCTGCGCTATCCCACTGTACCACATGAATGTGATGGGTGCGAATTTCCTTTTCCATATCACCGATTACGAACAGCAGTTGCTCGCTTACATCTTCCTTGCGGAAGATCACTCCGTTCTGCTCCAGTAAAGCAATATATGGTTTAATTGCATCCGGTGACCGTACACCAACCGCAATATCGATAATCGGTTTCGCGCATACATGCCGAATTGCAGTGCTGCCAACATGCTGAATATCTACGGCCACATCCTTCAGCAATTCATTTAGCAATCGGATTGTTTCCTGTGCCGTTTCATCCCATTGCATCCGGTGCGGATACAACACAACCGTCCCCCGTTTTAAGCCGAGCATACAATCACCCCTTAACAACATATGTGTTGTCTCATTGTAGCAGACAACGCATATTTTATCAAGTTCAGAGTATCTTGATATCAGCCAAAATATCCCAGATTTATTTTCATATCCCCTGTCTTTTTCTGAATTGTGTGATATAATGAGAAAAATCTCTTCTTTGGTCGGAGGATCCTATGATCGGATTGGGGACAATTGTCAATACCGCCGCCGTCATTGTGGGCGGACTGTTGGGATTGGTGCTGAAAAACGGCATCGCGAAGCGGTTTGAGAAGATTCTGATGCAAGGTCTGGGTCTTGCCACCGTCTTCATCGGTATCAGCGGTGTACTGAAATATATGCTGGTTTTGGAAAACGGTAGTCTCGCCACCCGTGGCACAATGCTGCTGATCTTCAGTCTAGTCATCGGCTGTCTGTTGGGACAGTGGATCGATATCGAATCCAAAATGGAGGCCATCGGTGTCAGGCTGAAAGCAGCAGTGCGTATCAAAAATGACAACCGCTTTGTGGAAGGGTTTGTAACATCTTCGCTGATCATCTGCGTCGGTGCCATGGCCATTGTGGGTTCCATGCAGGATGGCCTTTCCGGCGACAGTTCCATGCTCATCGCCAAGGCGCTGTTGGACTTTGTGCTGGTGGCAATCCTTGCCGCAGCCTACGGTGTAGGTGTGGTCTTCTCCGCCATTCCGATCTTTGTGTATCAAGGTACCATCACCTTGATCGCGGCGCTGTTCGGTTCCGTAATTCGGGATGTTCTTATTGAAGAGCTGTCTTTCGTAGGCAGCGCCTTGATCTTCTGCGTGGGTGTCAACCTGGTGCGGGAGAAAACTTTCCAGGTTGCAAATATGTTGCCCGCCCTGCTGATCCCCATCGTGGTGGAGCTGTGGCGTGTGCTTGCTTAAGAATTGTATCACAATAGGAGGCATTTTTAGGGATAACGATCGCATTTATTATGTAGGCCCCAGCCTGGAGCATACCAGCCTTACCCAGTTGTTTCTTGACCTTGCGCAGGACGAAAGCAAAAAAAACGATTTATGTCGATGCCGGTATCTATGATATATACCGTGAATACAAGCAGTCAGGGATTCCTACACCATCGGCAACGGCATGGCCCAGGGCTGCAAATTCGAGTTTGAGGATTGTACCTACCAGTTTGTTGGCGGCGGCAAGCACTCTGCCTTTTATACCCACGAAGACGGCCACAGTCATCCCGAAAACGCGCCTTCCCTCTTTTTTAAACACTGCCTGTTTCTGGGCAGTGAGGACAATGACCGGGTTTTGCGGCTGCAGAATCTGGCAACCGTTGATCTGCAGATCAGCACAAGGCTGGATTCGTGCTACCTTCTGGGCGGCATTTATCTGACGATCTACAATAATAGCTCCGCCCAGCATTTCGATGTGACGCTGCTCCACAGCGGAAATCCATCCCAGTTGATCGACCGGGAAGCGGAAAACAAGTATCCCATCAAGGTGTACCAATAACAGGTATCCCGTTTTAGATATCGGGGTTGCGTTGAAAAAGCGGAACACTAGCATATAGAATTTGTAGGGGTGATTATCAATCGCCCGCAACGATCATTCTCTGATTATTGCGGGCGGTCGATGACCGCCCCTACACCCATATTTGACAAGTGATGCCAATATTTACTTATATATCGTTTTCCGGAAACAGGATATTCTGTATCTGCGCTGCCTTATCCAAATAGTTTGGGTCATTTTCCGTTTCGCTGAGTGCGGTCAGATGGTGCTTGATCGCCCAGGCAAGGGGCACCAGTGCCTCTTTTGCGGCCTTTCGTCTTTCCAACAAGAACGGGATTGCCACGCACCTTCGGTGCTCGCAACGGCATCCTAAGCTTAATGACATTGTTTTCGCAACGGACCTTTTATTTGGCCGGAGATGCAGTTTGCACCTCCCGGGGCAAAAACCAGTCCCTTACTTTTTATTCTTTTCCTTGGCCCGTTTGTCGTTAATAATCTGCATTTCCTTAGCCGTGACCATCTCACAGCCGTTCTCCCTTGCCCACTCTACGCAGCCCTTCAGCACCAGCGGCAGGAACACACGGGGCACATTGAGGATCATTTCCAAAGCATCATCGGAGAACTTGACCTTGTCATCGGCCCGGTCTGCGGCATAGCGGACGGATTCCAGACTCTGCTTGCGCATGGGCAGCAACTCCGCGCGCATACGGGTCTTGCGATGGAACCAGAAGTTTTTGGAATCCCGGTAGCCGTAGTCAACGGGCAGATTGGGAAAATCCTTAGCCTTCACACCGTTGATGATGGCATCGGAATATTTCTTCTTCATTAGGATCTTATCGACCTTCAGAATGAAGTGAGCGCCAAACTTGGATGTAATGCCGTTGAAGTCGTGATAGGGCGGCTCATAGCCGTTGAGCTGACCGGGCAGATCATTTTCTGCGCCGTCCAGTTCCCGAACCCATGTACATTCAATGACCTGAATGGCATCGGTCAGGACCATGGGACGTTCTCCCTCTGCCTGGCCCTTTTCCAGCTTGAAATTGCAACCCGGCATTTTGTCTTCAGGCTTGTCACCGGGCCAGGAAAGCTTGACACACTCCGCAAAGGTCTTGGGCTTGTCGTCTACAAAGTTCAGTGCGCACTTGCCGTTGCGCAGGATGTTCTGGGCGGTGTTGGAAGAGTTGCGGCAGGAAAGCAGCATGGCATAGTAGTCCTTGCCGGCCACATAGTACGGCTGTACCAGGCTGTAAGGGCCTAATGTAGTGGTGCCATCCTCGCACAAAGTGCTGATAACCACCGTAGGCATGGGAAAGAACAGGGATGTCTGGTAGAAATTATCTACCACACGCAGATTTTCAAAGCTGGACATGATGCATATCTCCTTTTGAACAATTTACACATTCAATATAGTAAACCTGCATCCAATTGTCAAGCTTTGCTACCCTCCTTATTTGCGTTTAAATGCCAAGAACAGGAAATCCGGCTGCGGTATGGGCGGCGATCAGGTCATCGCACATGGCGACAATCTCATCGGTAGAAAGCTGTGCGCCGGTATGAGGATCCATCATGGCTGCCTGATAGATCAGATCCCGCTTGCCGGTATGGGCAGCTTCGATGGTCAAAAGCTGGGGATAGATGTTGCTGGAGTTCATAGCCGCCAGCTGCAGGGGCAGGTCGCCCACATAGCAGGGTGTAATGCCACTGGCATTGACCACACAAGGCACTTCCACGCAGGCTTCCCTGGGCAAATTGGAGATCACACCGTTGTTGATCACATTGCCGCCAATGGTATAGGGGGTATCCGTAACCATAGCCTCCATGATCCGGGACGCGTACTCACGGGAACGCTGATGCTCCAGGCCTTCGCCGGCCAGCAGAGATTCCCGCCGGGTTTCCCAATCCTTGATCTGGTTGATACAGCGGCGGGGATATTCATCCAAAGGAATGTTAAACTTTTCGATCAGGTCATCCCGGCCTGCCTTGATGTAGAAAGGATTGTACTCGGCATTGTGCTCACTGGATTCGGTGCAGTAATAACCGAACTTGTCAATGTAGTCGAAGCGTACCATGTCACCATGCTTTTCCCGGGCATTTCTTTCCTTGGCGCGGCGGCGCACCGCCGGGTACAGATCCCGACCCTGCCGGTCGGTCAACTTCAGCAGCCATGCCATGTGGTTGATACCGGCGATCTGAGCAATATGATCGTTCTCATACTCCTGCATATCCAGATTTCCCAGAAGGTGGGATACGCACACCTGCACGCTGTGGCAAAGGCCGATGGTTTTTGCACCTGTATAGCGCTGCACATAGCCGGTCAGCATTGCCATGGGGTTAGCATAGTTCAGCAGCCACGCATTGGGGCAGACCTCTTCCATATCCCGGGCGAAGTCCCGAATCACGGGAATGGTACGCAAGGCACGGAAAATACCGCCGATGCCCAGAGTATCGCCGATGGTCTGGCGCAGGCCGTACTTTTTGGGAATCTCAAAATCAATAACGGTGCAGGGTTCATAGCCGCCCACCTGTATGGCGCAGATTACAAAATCCGCGTTCCGCAGGGCATCCTTCCGGTTCTCCACACCCAGATAGGAAACCACTTTCGCACGGTCCTGATTCAGGCTGTGGTTCATGGCATTGATAACCATGGTGGAGTCTTCCAGCCGCTGTGCGTCGATATCGTACAGGGCAAACTCCGCATCCCACAGAGCAGGGGTCAGCATTGTGTCACCTAACACATTTTTCAAAAACACGGTGCTGCCCGCACCCATAAAGGTAATTTTCATGGAAAACATCCTTTCTCATTGAAGTTTTTACAATAAAATCATAGCAGATTTCAAGAGAAAGGGAATTGCTTTTAGTAACTCTTTCATGGTATAATGTCACTATTATCAAGAGGAGGATCCGCCATGGGCCGTAGGGATATACTTCTAACTGACCGTAAACTGCAGGACTTGAATCCCTTGATCGCCGGTGAGGAAGATTGCCTGCCGGGTCATAGCTTCGGCCCTGCGGTGCGTCAATATACCCTCATCCATTATGTTCTTCGGGGTAAGGGCACCTTCTATGCCCGGGGCGGTGTGCATCCGGTACATGCCGGGCAGGCCTTTGTCATTCTGCCTGATGAGATCACCACCTATACGGCAGATCTGGATGACCCCTGGCACTACCGGTGGATCGGCTTTGACGGAAATATGTGCAGGTGGTTTTCAAAGCTTCCGCCGGTACTGACTCTGCCGGAAACGCTGTTCAGCCGGATCATGCACCTGTGTACCAATCCAGCCACAGCAGAGTACCTGCTGGCCGGTGAGCTGTTTTCCCTTTATGCCTATTTGTTTGCCCGGAATCAAGGCGGCAGCCGCCATATACACCGGGTAGAAAACTACATCCGTTCCAACTATATGTACCCCATCCGGGTGGCTCAAATGGCATCGGAGCTGGGCCTCGACCGGCGCTATCTTTCCCGGCTGTTTAAAGGAGAAACCGGCCTTTCCATTCAGGAATATCTGATCCGCACACGGCTGGAAGAAGCGGAGCGCCTGCTGCTTCGTGGGTGCAGTGTCAAGGAAGCCGCCCATTTGACGGGCTATGAAGATGAATCCAATTTCTCCAGGATGTTTAAAAAACATACCGGTAGAAATCCATCCTCCATTGTTGACAACCCTTCACACCGGGATATAATAACACCATAATGGTGTATCGGGAGGTATCTATGAAATTTCAGATCGACCATGATTTACATATCCATTCTTATATCAGTCCCTGTGCCGGCTATGACCCCCGCCAAACAAAAGAAGCCATCCTTACTTACGGCCTGACCAATCAATACGGCCTGCTTTGCGTGACGGATCACATTTGGGACCGCAAGGTACCATCGCCCGAACCCGTGAATAACTGGTGGCTGAAACGAAATCTGGATTGCGAAAAAGCTAAAGAGATCCTGCCCCTTCCCCAGAGCAGAAAATGCAACTTTTTGTTCGGCATTGAAGCCGATATAGACTTTCTGGGAAATGTAGGAATTTCCGAAGCAAACTATGATACCTTTGATTTCATCATTTTATCCCCAAGTCACCTGCATGCGGAAGGCTTCGCACGCAACGGCGCAACAGTAGGACGCACAGCCGCGGAATACAAAGCATTCTATAAAGAACGGCTGCTGCAAATTCTGAATATGGATCTGCCTTTCCACAAATGCGGCATTGCCCATTTCACTTCCTGTCTGACCTGCGATGAAGGAAAAACAGCAGCCATTGACCAGTTTACGGACGAAGAATTCCGCGAAATTTTCGGCCTTGCTGCCAAACGTGGTATCGGAATCGAATTAAACCAATGGGGTTTTCCTGCAAATTACACACAGCAGGAACAGGAACGTATCTTAAGGCCATATCGATTCGCCAAAGAGATGGGTTGTAAATTCTATCTGGGCGGCGATGCCCACGTACCGGAAGAATTTGCACCGAGAAAGGAAGAATTCCGGCTCTTGATCGATGCTTTGGATCTGACAGAGGAGGAAAAATTCCCCTTTGTGAAAGAGCATATGGCAAAATAGTGACAAAAGGACTGCTGCATTTCATCTTGCAGCAGTCCTTTTCGCGTATTCACTTGGGGGTGTACCAAAATGCCTTTTAAACTCCCGTGAAAAGTAGCTTTCATCGTTATAGCCCGAAAGAAAACAGGTTTCGCTAACGGTATACATCCGAGAATCAAGCAGCTCCTTAGCCCGGGATAATCTCAAATGATTGATATATTGGACCGGTGGAACGGCAAAGCTTTTGACAAAGGTATTTCGCAGATGAACGGTGCTGATGTGACAGATCTCAGCCAAGTGAGAGACACTGATCGCTTCCCTGTCGTAATTGGAATGAATATAATCCACTGCCGGTTGTACAACCGCAGTGTTCACGTAAGGAATACGGTATTCCGTTTGCATGTTGTAAATGATTTGATACAGCTCTGCTTTCACCTTTGCGGAATGTCCGGGATTCTTCTTTGACCAGATTTTTTCACTCTGCTTAAAGCTTTCCATATAGTTGTTGATGTTTTTTATCTTAAAGCCAAAGGGTTCAAAAACCGCGTCGTCTACCATTTGAAAATTGATGCAATAGCAATCCGGGACTTTTTTATATTTAATGATATAATTTGATCCTTTTGGAAAATATACAATGGTATTTTTCGTTACTCTTATTTTTTTGCAATCGAAACAAATCGTCATCTCACCATCTAAAAAGACGGCAATGCCATGGCTCGCCCTATTTTTATGGGTGTTGTTTCCTTTTCCCGCTTCCACAAAACAGGTAAGTTCTATTTTCCCGACAGCAAAATCATGCTCCATAAAGTCCCTCATACAATCACCTCTTTCATTTTACGGTTTTGTTTCGAAATAGTCAAGTATTTTCCATTTATTCATGGAAATAACCTTTGTTTTATTATATATTGAATTTACAGCACAATGCTGGTGTTCTTTTGAAATGTGGTGTTGCCATGAAAGTATTTGACAAAACAAATGACAGACTTTGCAATCAGTTTCAAAACATAAACTGGATCGCACAAAGCGGTGTTTCTCCCGAAGAGTTGGACCAACTGTATCAGAAACTGACAGAAGAGAACGGTCACCTTCCCAGAAACATCTTAAAGGCAAAAACCTTTGCAACGATCCTGCAAAACGCCCAGATTGCCCTTGATCCTGATGACATTTTTCAGGATAAGGTTCGTCAAGGCAAGAAATGGGGTGGGATCATGGCGATGCAGCGGTATCACTGGGAACAAGAAATCCGTGAAGCCGCTTTGAAAGACGAATTCCATAAAATCCAAGAGGCGTACCAATCAGGTGCCTATACCGCGAGCAGTGATTTCGGTCACACCTCGCCCAACTCGCAGCTTTTGCTGGATGTTGGTTTTTCCGGTCTTTTGGCCAGAGTCAATCATTATGCCGCAAAGGACAATTTAACTCAAAATCAAAAGGCGTTTTACGAGTCTTGCAGAATTTCCCTTGAGGCCGCTATTGGCTTTATCAAAAGGCTCGCCAAAGCGATTGAACCCATCAATCCGGAAAACAGCACTGCTCTTTACAACATTGCTGAGGGTAAGCCACGCAACATTTACGAAGCCATGCAGCTTTTGGTGATTTACTTTTTCCTCCATGAGAACCTAGGTGCTACAAGAATACGGACCCTTGGCAGGCTGGATGTTCTGCTATATCCTTTCTTCAAATCAGACATTGAAAATAGCACTTATACCAGAGCCGAGATAAAAGAAATGATTAAGTTTTTCTTTCATAAATTCTGGGCAGCAAAGGTTCCATTTGATTTACCCCTGTGTCTTGGCGGTATAGACGAGAGCGGAAACGAGGTCACAAATGAATTGACCTATCTGCTTGTGGAAACCTATAATGAACTGGATATCCACAGCCCTAAAATCCATATCCGTGTATCGGATCAGACACCGGAAGACTTCGTAAAGCTGGTACTGAAATACATTCGGGGCGGCAACAGCAGCTTTGTTTTTGTAAACGATGATACGGTTATAAAAAGCCTGTTGTACGTTGGTATTCAGGAGCAGGATGCCAGAAACTACGTTCCCATTGGTTGTTATGAACCTGCTGTATGGGGCAAAGAGCTGGGCTGCACAGGCAACGCCGGTGTGAATTTGGCAAAAGCCGTTGAATTTGCAATCACAAACGGCATCGATTTAAAGACCGGCGCACAGATCAGCATCCAGACCGGTGATATTCATACATATGAAGATTTTCTTTCTGCGGTCAAGTCGCATATCCGTTATATGACCCAGCAGGCACTGGATTATATACGTAAAATCGAACGGTACTATGGGCAAATCGGTCCCGATCCGTTACTGTCTGCTACTTATGGTAAGAGTGTGGAAAACGGTATCGATGTTTACGAAGGCGGTGCTGAATACAACAATTCCTCTCTCAGTTTTTATTCCATCGCAAGCCTTGTTGATTCCGTCTGCGCTGTAAAACGACTTGTTTTTGAAGAAGGGCGTGTTACATTTTCTTTCCTTTGCGAAATTCTAAAAAGCGATTGGGCGAACAACCAGCGCCTGCGGCTGATTGCAAAAAACATCCCTGAAAAATATGGAAACAGCAATCCCACTGCAGATGCCATTACAAGAGAGTTTTCTGATTATTGCAGTTCCCTTGTGAATAATCAACCGAACAGCAGAGGCGGTGTCTTTAAAGCTGCCATGTTCAGTATCGACCATTTTGTATACTACGGTCAGCAAACCATGGCAACACCCGACGGCCGAATGGCAGGCGAGATTCTTTCTAAGAATTTGTGCGCCACAGTTGGCATGGACAAACAGGGAGTCACCGCATTGATTAACTCTGTTTCCCAAATGGATCACAGAAAATTTCCCAACGGCACCGTTCTGGATATCGTTCTGCATCCCTCTGCCGTATCCGGAAACGATGGTTTGGATGCCTTTTATGTACTGCTCAAAACCTATATGCGCAAAGGTGGTATGGCGATGCACGGAAATATATTCAACCCCGATGATCTGAAAAAAGCGCAGCAGGATCCGGAGCGCTACAAAAATTTGCAAGTACGGGTTTGCGGTTGGAATGCCTATTTTGTAAATCTGAGCAAAGTCGAACAGGACTGCTTCATCAAACAGTCTGAAAATTATGCCTGAGGTGAATGAAGATGCAAAAAGAAATCCCCAATTCTTTGCTGTGGATCTTTGAGTCTTATGATCTTAGAAATAAGAATTACCTGAAGGATCTGGATTTTATTAAGGAAAATACCGCTGTCGATCATATTACGGTTTCCGTTCGCAACGGTGTACAGTTGCAGAACACCCAGCAGTGTCACGGTGTCATGAAAGAGCTAGTGGAATACGCCCACAAGCTCGATCTCAAAGTATCCCTGCATCTTACAGACAGCAAGGGTTTCTATAACGCCATATTCTCAACTGGCAATGTTGCCCCAGTAGATCAGGTGGAGGTATTTCCCATCCCTGACCCCGAAAAAGCCGCCGCCATTGCAAATGATATCGAACTGGTAGCCGACGAGAACGGTTTTGCTCAGTATACATTCACTGCTCAATGGGGTCGTTCAAAGATTATGCCAATCTATTCGGAGATCCTCAAAGCCTATGCCTTTGAGAAAACGAAGGACGGTTTTTACCGGCCCGGTACCCTTTCTGATGTTACCGATTCGCTAATCATAACGGACTCCAGAACTGCTGAAACCAGCTTCGAAATCCATCTGGGCAAAGAAAATACCAATAAGAACATTTTTGTTCTGCTGGCTCAGTACTATAACTATCCGTCCATGTCCGATGCGTGGGAAGGTCTCAAAAAACTGATGGATGCATATTCCGATATTCCTTTGGATGGCATCACCATGGATGAATACGGCTATCTGCCCCTGAATACCGAACCGATCAAGAAGGGCATCGAGCCTCCCTTCAGAGGCCGGCACTATTCCAAGGGCATGGACCGTTATTACCGGCAGACACTGCACACCGATCTTCCCCGTTTGCTTTTCGATATGCGGTATGCTCCGGAGGATGAGGAGCAGCAAAGAATCAAGGCCATTAATATCTACTTTGAAACTTTGCGGCATTTCCCGTTGGAAGTCGAAAAGCAGGCCTGTACCTATGCAAAGCAGGTTTTTGGTGAGAACATCTACGTTTCCTGTCACAACACTTTCCACAATAACCTTGACAACGATGAGATCTGGCGCACCGCATGTAATTGGTGGGATATCCCCCGTGAATTCGGTCACACCGATGAAAACATCTGCTTCCCTGTCCGGTGGGGCGTTATGCTGGCCTGCAAACATCCCATCATGTTTGATATGTATTACTCCAAAAAGAGTGAGACCCATTATGGTCACATTATTGAAGGCGCTCCCTACAATTGCCGGGAGTTCCATCATGCCTTCAACGACTTTTATTGGGGTTCCAGCTTCCGGAATGCGGAGTTTTTAAAAAACATCCGTTATTTGGATGAGACAGTGGCTACATTAAACGACTTCCAAACTGTGTATCCCAAAATGGATCTGCTGGTGATTTTTGGCGCGGCTGCGCAGAACAATTGGTATCCCAATCATTCCGCAAGAAATCTTTGGGATATTGACGGTTCATTAAAAATTATGGAAAAATGCCAGCACATGTGGAATACCGGTTACCGCTGTGCATTGGTACCGGATTATGCCATTGAAGATGGCCGGATCACCCAGAATGGTGATAAATTATGTTTTAGCGGATACGCTTTTTCGCAAGTTCTGTTCCTGTATCCAAAATACGCAAAGGCAGAGACCTACGCGTTTTTGAACGATGCCCACGCACAAGGCGTCAAGCTTGCGGTTGTGGGTGACAGCGGTATCGATTTTGAAGGCAAAACGGTACAGCTTGACGTGCCGTGCTTTGACGATTTCAGCATGGATATCCTCACGCAGATTGGCTGCGGCAGAAGCGCCATTGACCATGGCTGTGTTTATGCCGACGGCAGTTTTACGCTGGTTACAGACAGCCTTTTAACGAAAAAGGCCTGTGCTTTCGATTTTGAACTGGATGGAAAACGGATACACGGAAGCCATACCGGATTGCTGGCCTACAGAAAGGGTCAAACCGCCTTTGCAACAAGGGGGAGTACGCTGTTCATCGATGATAATGCCGTCACTCTGACATATCTGGAGCAGGCACTATGACAACAGGATTCATTACCGATATCAAACGTTTCGCCGTTCACGACGGCGACGGCATTCGAACCACCGTTTTTTTGAAGGGCTGTCCGCTGAAGTGCGTATGGTGCCATAATCCGGAAGCGATATCCTTCCGGCCTCAGTTGGCATATTATGCCAGTAAGTGCATCCATTGCGGAGAATGTGTCGAAGTATGTCCAACACATGCACATAAGCTGGAGGACACTGGTCATAGCTTTGATAACGCACTTTGCTGCACCTGCGGAAAATGCGCACAGGTGTGTCTGGGATCTGCGTTGACCTTGTATGGAAAAGCCGTAACCGTTCAAGAGTTACTGCCCCTACTTTTAGAGGACAGAGATTTTTATGAGACCTCAGGGGGTGGGGTAACTCTTTCCGGCGGCGAATGCCTTTGTCAGGCCGACTTTTGCGCCGAACTTATGCAGGCATTAAAACAAGAGGGTATCCACACTGCGGTCGACACCTGCGGATTTGTACCACAAAGCGCCCTTGATAAAATTGTTCCCTATACCGATATATTTCTTTATGATGTGAAAGCAATTGACGAAGATGTGCATATCCGCTGTACCGACCAATCTAACAAACAAATCTTGGAAAATTTGCGGTATCTGGATGGATGCGGAAAGTCCATTGAAATACGCATTCCCTATGTTCCCGGTTTTAATGATACACAAATCAGTAAGATTGCTCACTTCCTAAAACCCCTTAAGCATGTGAAAGCTGTCAAGGTTCTTCCCTATCACAACTACGCGGGTTCGAAATATACTGCATTGGGTATGCAGAACACGTTACCGGCAATTCTACCCACAGATGAACAGATCCAAACCGCAGAGGAACTGTTTTGCCTTCGTTGACCCGAAATTCCCTCTTGCTTCTGCAAGAGGGAATTTTTGATCATTTTAGCCTATTTTTTGCAATAAACATACTATAAATAGGAAATTTTTCTGATTACTATATAGATAGCACTGGCAGTTGCCAAGAAACCTTATAAAAAGGAAGTCCATTATGACTCAGTTTTTTTCTCTGTATATTTTCTCTGTTCTGCTAAATGCGGTTAACTCATTCTATTTGTACAAAAAATATCAATTAACTGCCGGGACCTCACTATGGGCCAACACCATATATTTGATTATCAACGGCATTGTTTCCGCAATTTTTCCCATAATCCTATTGCTCATTCGCGGTGAAAGCCTACAGTGCTCTACCTATTCTATTCTTGTTGCGCTGGCAATCGTCATCTGTTCCGCTCTTGGCACCATATCACACATGAAAGCTTATGCGTTGGGAAAGATTGCCACAGTCAATATTCTAAGCACCGTCGGCGGAATCATTTTGTCATGTGCGTGGGGTATTTTTGTATTACGGGAATCCCTGTCCGTTCCTAAGGCTGTTGCGATTGGCGTCATGTTGCTTTCTACCATACTGATTCGTACTGAGAAAAACGACAGTACCAAAAAGGGTGCAATCCGATTTTATCTTGCCGTTATTTTTATGACCTTACTGGGAAGTGCTGTTTCCATTCTAAACAAACAGCATCAGGTGGAAACGCATTTTACCACCATAGACACCTTGAGCTTTAGCGTATGGGTAGCTGTGATTCGAACAGTTTTGTTTGGCATGATTGCTGCTATACAGCTTTTACGAAACGGTAAACCAAATGTCCAATTTCCAAGACCAGCTATCGGATATGCCGCAGCATCTTCCCTGATTTCGGGTGGTTGCTACATCATCACTCTCTTTACCAGCACAGTACTGCCTATTGTCATCACCTCTCCCTTGGGAACAGGCTTGAACATTTTGCTGAGTACACTTTTGCCATGGCTCTTCTACCGGGAGCATTTGAATAAAGAGCAAATTGCTGGTGTCTTTTTCAGTCTTGCCGGTGTTATTATGTTTTTAGTAGGATAAGAATATATATTTAGGAGGTTTTGTGTAATGAGCAGCATCGTCACAAAAAAGGACATGGATATTTTACAGGCAAATATGATTTATGACCAACTAAGCGATCTGCCTCTGCAGTTTTATTACGGCGGCAAGGACATTCACGGAATCCCTGACGACTTCAAAACTGAGATTACAAAAACGGAGAAAGACGGTGTGGTTAAGACCGTCTATTCCGCCTTGGACAGCAAGGGTCTGCTGATTCGGTACGAAATCACGCAGTATCTGGATTTTCCCGTTGTGGAGTATGTCGCTTTCTTCACCAACACCGCTGGCACAGAAAGCGATATCGTGGCAGAGCCATGCGCGTTTCGCAAAACGGTTGCCGGAACCAATCCCATCCTCACCTATGGCACCGGTGACACAACAGACATCCGGGGATATCATTACACCACACTGGATCTATTGTATATGTTCCATCTTTCCCCGGCAGACGGCAATCCCTGCAACGGCGCTTCCCCGTTCATGAAATTGAATTTTGATGAATTCAACATGCGTCTGGCAGTAGGCTGGCCCGGCACCTGGAAAATGAGCATGTACCCCGAGCGAAATGGCGTCAATCTGGGTGTCACGCAGAAGCGCTGTTATATCCGGTTGAAGGCGGGGGAAACCATTCGTACGCCCAGCCTGACCATCATGTGTTATGAAGGTGATGACAACAAGGGCATCAATTTGTGGAGAAGATGGTATTTTGCCCATATCATGCCTAAGAAAGCCGGTAAGCGCCTGGAGCCCATGATCACCGTGCATGCGCCCCCATCCACCGGCGCTGAATTTATCCATGCTACCGAACAGCAGCAGCTCGATGGTATAAACGAATTTTTAGCCTACGGCGTTACCCCGGATGTTTGGTGGATCGACGCAGGCTGGTATCCCTGCGGAAACTCCTGGACCAATACCGGCGATTGGTATGCGGATCCGGAGCGGTTTCCCAACAGCCTGCGGCCCATCGGTCAGCGGTGCAAGGAAATCGGCTGCGATTTCCTTGTATGGTTTGAACCGGAGCGGGCCAAGCGGGGAACACAGCTCACAACGGAGCATCCCCAGTGGTATTTACCCTGCAGCAAGCACCTGTATAAAGGAAAAATGTTTGAAGATTGCCTGATCAATATGGGTGATCCGGAATGTGTGGAATGGCTGATAGACACAGTTTCCAGCTTCTTGAAGGAAAATCATATCACCATTTACCGGCAGGACTTTAATCTGGATCTGCAGACCATGTGGCGGGAAAACGAAAGCGAAGAGCGGTTCGGTGCCGTGGAGAATGCCCATGTACAGGGATATCTGAAGTATTGGGACGGCCTGCTGGAACGGGTACCTGGGCTGCTGATCGACTCCTGCGCAGGCGGTGGCAGACGCAATGATATGGAAACCATCAAACGGGGTGTGCCCCTCCATTATTCCGATGTTGCTTACGGTATCCACCCTGTGCGGCAGCAGCAGCTTCGTATGATGAATGAGTGGATCCCCTACTATCGCTGCTCCCCCTTGGATTGGCGGGATGAGAATGGCATTTACCATCCCTTTGACAGCGGCAGAACCAAAGATCCCGACCTGTTCACACTCCGGAACAATCTGTCACCGGTGGCCAGTTTCGGAACAAATCGGTTCAACGAGGTTTCTCTTAACTTCATTCCGGTTTGGAGAAGAGCTGCAACGATCATGATCGGCGGCGATTATTATCCTCTGACCGAATGCCATGGAAGTCCCAGAGACTTCTACGCCGCACAGTTTGAGGATGTGGAAAATAAAACCGGCTTCATTCACGTAGTCAACAACAGCTGTAATCCGGATGACCACTGCGTATTGTATCCCCACTTTGACCAGAATGCTGTATATACCTTTGAAGACAGCAACAATGACGGCTCTTTCGAAATTACTGACGACGGCAGATTTATCGTTACCATGCAAAAGGCCAACAGTGCCGTTTGGTTCTACAGTTACCAGTGAGAAACAGATACTCCCCCTGGTTTTCCTTGAATATCAGGGGGAGTTCCTCTAACAATAACAGTTGAAAACCTGTCAAAACTTGTGTATGATATCCTTACATGAAAGAACAAGAACGGAGGATGATTATGAAATACAGCTTATCATCAATTATGAAACCTGCTCCGGTAGGCGGCGGATTCTCCATGGAGGGATATTGGGTCTGGTGCGGAAGTGTTATCAAAGGTGAAGACGGCAGATACCACATGTTCGCCTCCAGATGGCCCAAGACATACCCGATGCATCCAGGTTGGCTGTTGGCCTGTGAGATCGTAAGAGCGGTTTCAGACAAGCCTGAAGGACCCTATGAATTTGCGGAGGTGGTACTCGGCCATAGAGGCGCGCAATACTGGGACGGTATCTCTGTGCATAATCCGTTCATTATGAAAAGCGGCGATACCTATGTGCTTTACTACATCGGAACCACCCATCCCTTCGCGGCACTGGAAGACCCGGCAATGCTTACCTTGCAGGATCCCAGAACCATCGTTACCCGCGCCAACAAACGAATCGGTATGGCAACATCCAAATCCGTATTCGGCCCATGGAAACGCATGGATCAGCCGATCGTGACGACCAGACCCCATGCGTTTGACAGTTTTCTGGTTTCCAATCCGGCACCCTGCCAGGATGAGAACGGAGAAATTCTGATGGTGTACAAGTCGAGAGGTTATATTGATCCTCCCCGTAACGGTGATATACACGGAGATATGCAGCTTGGTGTGTTAAAAGCCAGCCGTTTTGATGGCGAGTATCAGCGATTGACAGACGAGCCTATCGAAATCTGTGAAGGTTTCGAAGTGGAGGATCCATTCCTGTGGAAAGACGAAGACGGCTACAATCTGATGGCCAAGGATATGACCGGCAGCATCTGCGGAGAAAAATATGCTGGTTTCCATGGACTAAGTCAGGATGGAGTTCATTGGACAGTAGAAAAGGACAACATTTTCTACAGCAGAAAGGTGCTGTGGTCAGACGGTGTGATCCGCGAAGTGGGTAATATGGAACGTCCCTTTATCCTGTTTGAGGACGGGAAACCCATCTGTGCATTCTTCGCAACTTCCGACAGCAAGAACGGGATGGGAATTATGGATTGCGCAAATACCTGGAATATGGCTATCCCGCTGGATATTACTTTGGCAGATAAATAATCCCCTATACACAATTACCAAGAAAAGGATGAGATCGTTTGATCTCATCCTTTTTATGTAGGCAGTATTTAAATTTAGAACAGAATTTCCCGGCCGGTTTCGGCGGATTCATAGATGGCGTTCAGAATCCGGATGATCTGGGAGCCTTGGCTGGCATTGGGGATACACTGGGCATCTCCATGGCAGCAGTCTACAAAATGGCGGATCTCATCTTCAAAGTGCTTTGACTTTTCATAGATGACTGGCTGGAAATTCGCAAAATAATCAGACGCATCAATGGTCAGGAATTTCAGCTTGTCATCCTCGCTGGAGATACCACCCTTGTCTCCCAACAGTTCAAACCGGGTACCGGGGTTTGGTGTGTTGGCAATATGAGCAGCCTTAATAACAAGGTTTTTCCCGTCCTCAAAGGTGATGTAGCCTGTGGCGAAGCTTTCAATGGTTCTGGGGATGGGGGTGTTATCTGCCGACGCATAGCCTGATCCGTAACCGCGCAGCCGTTCCGGCAGATCCTTGTTCACATCACTGGTAAAACCTTTGACACTCTTGACCTTGGGATAACCCATGAACCACAGCAGCAGGTCCAACTGGTGGATCGCCGCGTCCATCAGCATACCGCCACCGGACTTGGTCTTATCACGGAACCAACCGCCAATATCGGCGCTGTTGGCCATCCGGGATGTTTCAGCATAGTAGATCTCACCCAAACGGCCCGCATCAATGTATTCCTTAATAAAGCGGCTGTTGGGCATAAACCGGACGACAAAGCCGTACATCAATACTTTTCCTGCCTTCTTGGCAGCTTCCTCATTTTGAAGTGCTTCCTCATAGGTCAGTGCCGGGGGTTTTTCGCACAGCACGTGCTTTCCGGCAGCCAGCGCTTCCTTTACGATCTTTCCGTGTGTAAAAGTGGGAGTAACAATACTGACAGCTTCAATAGTAGGATCATTCAGCACTTCGTGATAATCGGCACAGGCCTTTTCTGCACCGTATTCCTCTGCCAGCTCTCTTGCCCGAGCTTCATTCAGGTCGCAAACGGCAGCCAGAGTTACGCCGGGGGTCACCTTATAGGCATCCAGATGCCGTTTAGAGATTGTTCCCGCACCAATGACAGCAACTCTCAACGCTTTGCTCATGCATTTTCCTCCGAATGGGTCTCCCGGTACCATTCTTCGTATACTTCCACGTCCTCAGCAAGCTCGTTCTTGTCACGCTGGAATACGCCGAACGCGGCAATATCATTGGGCTTCAGCGCAGTGAAGATGGTGTTGTAGGCGTCCTTGATGTTGGCGCGGATCTCCTCCGGGGTCCGGTTCAGGAACATCTGGCCGCCGGCAAAAATCTTAAAAGCGATGATAGGCTTGTCACATTTCTTCAGGGTATCCAGCATGATCTGGCGGTCATCGGGACGGAACTGCAAGTGTGCCTTGCTCTTACCAGTGATGAAGCCACTTTCTACGCCTTCCCGGTTTCTGCGGGCATTGTACATGCATGCCATGTAGAAGTCTGCACCCCAGCCTTCCTTCTCAGATGTTTCAATTACATCCGGGCGATGTGTTCCCACACCCACAGGGATTCCCATGGTTTTATAACGGGCAATCCGGTCAATAATCTCCTGCGTCTGGCCGGTTTCAAACCGATGGTCAGTTGTCGTTCCTTGATGGTAAACACCGATGGTGTTCTGAAGGCTTGTCATATTGCGCATATCAACAGCTTCCATCAGAGGCATATAGGGCTGGAAGATCCACTGCATCTTACCGCCGGCACGTTCATATTCCTTGATCAGGCGGATCATAAACGGATCGGACAGAGGCAGCATGGTATTGATACCGGTTTCCTCGATTTCAAACATGGTGTCGATGATCTTGCTGGCAGTATAGAATTCCAGCATTTCCGCGCCGGGAGTTTTATCCACGATATAGGAATGTCCGCTCATCGGATTGTCGCCTACGATCAGCTTAGAAACTTTCTTACCTAAAAAATCAATTTTATTCATACTTTTCTCCTTTAGATATTAATTATTTCACCCGGTTTGATGCAGTACATCGCACTGTCCTGATTCCAGAACACAGGCACCTTTTCAAACCAAAGGGTAAATGCGGTTGGATTATAAATTCTATGCTCATCCATACTGAAGACCAGCCTGTTGTATGCTTCAGCATATTCGCAGATTTCAATATTGGTCGCGTACCAGATATCTTTCCTGTTTCCGATATACTCTGCAAACGCCTCGATCACGTGCCAATTGTTCCGTGCGTCAAATTCGTAGGTATGTCCCCAAACATAGAACAACCACGGATCTCTGCCCACAGGTTTCTCCACAAATTTTTGCGCCAGCTCCATAAGGACCGGATCCGCATGATGGCAGGTGGGATCCCAAAGAAGCCAGTTGGCTGGCATATCAAATGCATGTGTTTCATGGATCGTTCTGGAATAGAGGATCCCGGCATAGCGCAAGCAATCGATCACCTGATCATTGTACGTTCCGTAGGGATAGGCCATGCCCCGGATAATCGTATCAAACTGCTCTTCCAGATTCTCCCGGTCCTTCAGAATATCCCGCAAACCCAGATTGGTCGGCAGCTGCTCCAAAAAAGGGTGCATCATGCCGTGCACAGCAACTTCCATACCACTGCCCGTAAAAGTCTCGGTAGCTTGGGATTTTGTCATTTTGCGGTAAATTCTGTCTTCCGGAAATACCGTGTCCTCCGGCGGATACATACCGCTGTTGAGATTGAAAGTTCCCTTTAGTCCATGCTTTTTCATGATCTCAATGAGCCGGATGTCCTGCTGGGTGCCGTCATCGTAACTCAGTGTCAGCGCTTTTCTCCGTCCACCCGGAAACCGCATGAAAAAATCCATCTGCCTTCCCTCCTTCCATATTACTAAATATTATTATAGGGGCAATCAGTAAATCAAACAAGAAAGTACTTTGTCAAAACCGGAAAGTTTTTTAACAAAGCGCCTTGCTGCAAATGATCGTTTATGTGGGCAGTGCCCGCAGCCAATTCGTGCATGGTGCGGTACTAATCGTTACTTCCTGTGTCCGTTTGCGGTGCCCAAAATTTCTTATTCGCTATCCGCTCATGAAATTTTGACCGCTGCACACGCTGCGCCTTCCCTTTATCCGCCACCGGCGGCGGTCAGGCTCGCGGCCGCTCGGTGTCGTTTTTGCGGCAATTGTCGATAGAATTCGTAGGGGCGACCATTGGTCGCCCGTGCGGGCGGCTATTAGCCGCCCCTACAAGCACCATCGATAGTTGGTGCGGTAAACGATCATTTATATTGCTAAGGGTACAAGAAAAAGCCGCCATCGGAAGCAAGTTGGCACATGCATCCAATGACGGCAAATACATCATACATTGGTTTTTCGGAGTTGACTTGGGCTTTGACCTGTAATGCGGCGGAACACATTATTGAAGGTACGGACATTTTCAAAGCCACATTGCAGGGCAATATCCGTAACAGTCTGGTGGGTGGAGCAGAGCAGATCTGCAGCTTTTTTGATTCGGAAATTATCCAGATAGGTCTTAAAATTGACACCTGCACAGGATACAAACAGTGTTGAAACATAAGAAGGCGTATAGTTGATGACCTCTGCTACATCCGCCAGTGTAATGGGCTGTGCGTAATGCTCCGCGATATATTCCAAGGCCGTTTGAAACTGCTGAAGCCGCGCCAGCGATTTCTCATCTCTGGGGGTGCTATCCTCAAAGTGCCGGATCAAAAGGCTATAAAGTCGAAGGACATCCGCCCGCATGATGGGCTCGCACAAAGGCTCCTCTGCCACTTTCTCCCGATAGATCTCATCAAACAGCCGTGCGATCTCCCTATCCAGACCCGCTTCTTTTTGTTCTTCGGCAGAAATAAAGCTTTTGGGAAAACGGAACTCAGGTAAAAACTGAGAAAACATTGCAGGGTCAAAGGTAAAAATGTAAGTCAAACGGAAATCCGAAAGGGAGTGTATCTCACCGCTGCGGATCACTGCCAGGTCTCCCGGACCGCAAAGCCGCCGCTGTTTGCCCACACAGATCAGGCATTCACCTTCCAAAACATAGACAAATTCCGCCCGCCGATGCCAGTGGTCAATGCCAAAACCGGATCCGGTCGTTTTTCTGACAGTTAAATTATGTTTTATCTTTTCATGTCTGATCGGCATACGGCGCACCTCCCATCACAGTTTCTTTTTTGTTACTATATCATGCTCCCCTTTAATTTGCAACCACAGTGTATCAATCTATTTTTTCCCGCTTGCAATGTACCAAACGCATAAAGCTTTGTCCGCACGTACGATAATATAGTCCCCTTAGAGTAAGTACTCAAAACAACAATACTTTTGAGTGCTTACTCTAAGGGGACTATATCAATCAATCTCCGGAGGTATCGTTCTTAATTAGTGTGCATTGCGGGAGGTAGCACGGTTTGCCGAAGCTTTTTCACCTTGCGCCATCTCAATGGCGCCAATGCGCTCACTGAGCGGAGGATGGCTGTATTCCAGAACCACCAGCAGCTTGGCCGGTGCCAAATGGACAAAGTTTTCCTTTGCAAGGATCTTCAGTCCCTTTACCAGGGCTTCGCCGTAGCCTTCCTGCACTGCCTGCCGGTCAGCCCGATACTCCGCAAAGCGGCTGTAAGCGCTCATGGCCATGCCGGTTAGGGGCTGGATCAGGCCGAGACCGGCGCCCAGCAGGATATAGGCAAAGCCGTAGTTGACCTGTGTGAAGCCGAAGGCTGCATGTATCAGCGGTTCCCGCACCGCCAGCCATACCACCAGAGCCATCAGCAGCAGATTGCCGAAATTCATGATCTGCTGCTTCAGCACATCCTTGTGCAGGCCGTGGCCCAGCTCATGGGCAAACACCGCGCAGATTTCATCGGTGGACATGGTGTTGACCAGATTATCATACAAAACAATGGTCTTCATTTTTCCAAAGCCGGTAAAATAGGCATTGAGTTTGGTGGTGCGGCGGGAGGCATCCATCACTTCAATGGCCTTGACCCGGTAGCCATGCTTATTCAGCAGTGCCATCAGCTTATCCCGCAGTTCCCCCTCTTCCAGCGGCACAAACTTGTTGCCGATACGGCTGAAAAGAGGATACAGGAAGGAGATCAGCAGAGTAATACAGAACACAACGCCCGCAAACAGCAGGATCATCCAATCACCCAAGCCCCGGTGCAAACCGGACAAGATCCACGTCAAACCCACACTCAGCAGCACTTCCAGCAGAAAATTCCGGATCTGGTCGGTAATAAAGGTCTTCATGGTGGAGCGGTTAAAGCCGTATTTTTCTTCAATGATCATGGTTGACACATAGTTTAATCCCGCATTGACCACCGCTTCTACAACAGCATGGAGCAGCAGTACTGCCAGCAGTTGCATGAATACACCGCTGGGGAACAGGTCTGCCGCCACGGCATAAGCATTGGTGCAGAGCAGCACCATCATCATGACCCAGGAGACCAAAGTGGAGATAATGCCCAGGCGGCCCTTTTCCGCGCTGTAGCGCTTCCATTTTTCATAGGTTTCGGTGTCATAGACATCCGCCACATTGGCAGGGGTCGGATTGTTTGCGGATCGGTTTTGCACAATATGCAGCACCAATTGGTAGACATGCTGCACAGTTACCAAAATTAGGATCAATAGTTTCCAGTTCATATGGATCCCTCCTTTTTCATTGTAGTGTACCACACGCGGATGATTCGCGCAATAGAAACTATTGTGCTGTGCGCCGGTATATGCTATAATTGTGTCCAAAGAAGTAATTATTTGTCAGAAAGGAGCGCACGCATGAAGTTTAGACGTTTTTTATGTCTGCTGCTGATACTCTCCTTATTGCTCAGCGGCTGTGTAGACTATAACCGGCTTCGGGATGTCTTCTATGGCCGTTATGATACCACGCCCTTTGCGCAAATGGAGTATACCCGTCCGGATCTGACGGAGCTGCAAACAACATTGGATACCATTCTGGACCGCTGCCAAAACGCAGCCACCTTAGAGGATGTTCTTTCCGCCATTAATGACTTTTACAGTTACTACGACCGGTTTTTCACCAATTGCGCCCTTGCCAATATCCACTATTGCGCCAGCATGAATGATATCTATTGGCGCAAACAAAACGATTTCTGTGCGGAAGCGGAACCGGCAATGCATGCGGCACTGGAAGACCTGTATCAGGAGCTTGCCAAATCGCCCTTCCGGCAGCAATTGGAGCAGGATGACTACTTTGGCGCTGACTTCTTTGTCCCATACGAATCAGAGGATATCTATGACAGCGTTTATCTTTCGCTGTTGGAGGAAGAAGCAGAACTGGTCAATCAGTATTACGCACTGACCAGTGAGGGATCGGACCTGGAAACCTACTCTGAGGAATACTTTTCCAAGTATACCGTTCCTGTAACTGAGCTTTTAGTGAAGCTTGTGACCGTGCGGCAGAAGATCGCTGCTCATACCGGCTACGCGGATTATGTGGAATATGCCTATGCCTGCAATTATGCCAGAGATTATTCCCCGGCCCAGGCAGAGGATTATGTCCTGCGAATCAGTGACACTTTCTCCGACTTGTATGCGCGGGTAAATAACTCCGGCATATGGCAGGAAGCCTTGTCCCAGTGTGCGGGGGACGAAACATTTCAGTATGTATCCCAGGTTGCCAATGCTATGGGCGGCGATATTCAGGAAGCCTTTCAGGCGCTGTCCGACAGCAAGCTCTATGATATTGGACATAGCGACAACAAATATCCAGCCTCCTTTGAACTGTATCTTTGGAGCTATGCATCTCCTTATGTGTTTATATATCCCTATGGAGACCAAGGGGATAAGCTGACCTTTGCCCATGAATTCGGTCATTTTGTCAGTGACTATCTGTGCTATGGAACCTATGCAGGTACGGACATTGCGGAGATCCATTCTCAGGGATTTGAATACCTGAGTCTTTGCTACGGCAAGGATGTTCAAACGCTGACAAAACTGAAGATGGCAGACAGCCTTTACACTTATGTGGAGTGCAGCGCCTATACATTGTTTGAACATCAGCTGTACCGGCTGACCGGCAGCGACTTGACCGCAGAAAACATTTTGCGTATATATGAGCAGATTGGAAAACAGTTCGGTTTTGACAGCCGCCAATGGGATCCGCGGGAGCTGATCGCCTTTACGCACATTTTTACAGATCCGCTGTATAATATCAGCTATGTGGTCAGCAATGATCTGGCTCTGCAGCTATATCAACTGGAGCAAGGCGAACAAGGTGCCGGCTTGCAATTGTACCTGCAGTGCTTAACCGACGAAAGCAGTTACCTGCTTGATTTTGCCGAAAGATACGACCTGGAAAGTCCCTTTGCAGGCGGACGGCTGGAAAACATTGCACAACTCTTTCAAAAAAACCTGTTCGCCGAATAAGAAAGAACCCATTGCAGACGGTATGTCTGCAATGGGTGCTTAAAATTTTTCCATAATTTTTCGGGTGCCATGTTGCGCACAGCTTTCCCAATCGTTTCCCAATGCCTGCTGAAGCAGCGCAAATTCCGATTTCATTCCGTGGGGCACTGCCCAAGCGCCCGCATCGGTGCCCGGTGCGATCAATCCACCAAGCTGTGCAAACCGGGATACATTCTGAAGGGCGCTTTCCAGGATTCTTTCCACATCTGTTTCCGAAAAGCGGCCCGTGCCCCGCAGATTGCCGATGGTACTTAAGGTGGGTACCCACACCGTTCCGGCTTCGGCCATGGCACAAAGCGCTTCTTCTGTCAAATAAGCGCCATGTTCCAGGCTGTCCACACCGGCTTTGGCGGCAGCCAGTACATTCTTTCCACCGTTGCCATGAACGGACACCGCCATGCCCTCTTCGTGGGCAATATGAATCAGCTCTTGTATCTCACCGGATTCCAGACCCTCTTCTGTCAAGACCCCAAAGCGGTCAAAATCCATGAGTCCGGAGATCATAATCTTGATAAAATCGGCACCCGCGTCCCTGTTCTGCCGCACCAAGGCAACAAATTCTTTTGTTGTTTCAAAGGGTTTTCCAATAATGCCGCCGTAGTGACCTTTTTTGTACAGGGAAGCCAGAGGGGTGCGGTAAGTGATCCCGTAATCCTTTGCCATTTCCCGGGCGGTTTTTCCTACACCCCAGCGGTCTCCGCAATCCCGCAGATAGGTAAATCCCGCATCCCGGTAGGTTTCCAGCACCGCCCGGATCCACGAAATATCCACCTGCTCACTGTGCCGGGCAAGGGCACTTTTCCAGTACTGCCCGTCCAGCACCATATGGATATGACAATCGACCATAGTTTTCTCCTTAAAAGCACAGGGGCAGCAACGCTGCCCCTGATCTTATACACCCAACAGGGCCTTTGCAAACAAGAAATATACCAGCAGCGAAAGCGCATCGACGATGGTGGAAATGAAAGGACTTGCCATAACGGCAGGGTCCAAATGCAGCGCTTTTGCTGCCAGAGGCAGGGCGCTGCCCACCAGCTTAGCAATGACCACTGTTACAGCCAGAGTCAAGCATACCACCGCATCGACCATCAGTGTAATATCACTGTTGCCCATCATCATCCGATCCACCAGCAGGATCTTTACAAAGCAAACCGCAGCCAGTGCGATACCGCACAGGATCGCGGTACGCAGTTCTTTCCAAAGCACACGCCACAGATCCTTCAGCTGCAGCTCGTCCAGGCTCAGCGCACGGATCACTGTCACAGAGGATTGGGAACCGGAGTTACCGCCGGTACCCATCAGCATGGGAATAAAGGCTGTCAGTGCCACCTGGGCAGCCAGTGCACCCTCAAAGGCAGTGATGATCAAGCCTGTAAAGGTAGCGGACACCATCAGGATCATCAACCAGGGCACACGGTTTTTAAACAGTTCAAAAGAAGAGCTTTTGAGGTAGGTCTTTTCCGAAGGCGTAATAGCGTTCATCAGTTCCATATCCTCGGTGGCCTCTTCTTCCATGACGTCCATTGCGTCATCGAAGGTCACGATACCGACCATTCGGTTTTCGCCATCCACTACCGGCAGTGCCAGGAAGTTATACTTACTGAGCATTCTGGCTGCTTCTTCTTTATCCGTCTGGGTAGTCACCGAGATCAGATTGGTAAACATCAGCTCCGCGATTCGCATTTCATCATCCGGAGCCAACAGCAGATCCTTTACGGTGACCATACCGATCAAGGTTCTGTTCTGAGTCACATAGCAAGTATAGATGGTCTCCTTATCCACGCCCTGACGGCGGATCCGAAGGATTGCTTCCTCTACGGTCATTTCCGGCCGCAGGGAAACATATTCCGTGGTCATAATGGAACCTGCCGTGTTTTCCTCATAGCGCAGAAGCTGGTTGATGGCATTACGCATTTCCGGATCTGCCTGACGCAAAATACGCTTGACCACATTGGCCGGCATTTCCTCTACCAGGTCTGCCGCGTCGTCGGCGTACAGTTCGTCTACGATTGCTTTCAGCTCATTATCCGAAAAACCCCGAATCAACAATTCCTGGGCATCGGTTTCCATTTCTACAAAGGTCTCTGCCGCCAGCTCCTTGGGGAGAAGGCGGAACAGAAGGGGTATCTGCTTATCCTCCAGATCACCGAAAAGGCCCGCAATGTCATTGGGATTCATGGTCACCAGAATATCCCGCAAGGTTGCGTACTTCTTATCTGTCAGCATCTGGACAAGCGCTTTTTCCATAATTTCAAAACGCTCTGCCACTGTGTTTCCTCCTTACAAATAAAATGTGTTTGTAAGGCAGCTACACCCAATTAAGAAAGACGGACCCACCATGGGGTAAGCCGTCTACTTCGGCCGGGTATACTGCCGCCTGAGCCTGTATCCATGGTGTCCCTCCTTTTTACACAGATACGTTTATTTTATTCCGAAAAACTCTGCTTGTCAACCTTGACGCACAGGAATTCTCCCGATAAAATAGAAAGAAAGCATGATTGAGGGAGAATTGTTATGGGAATACGAATCGCAACCGAAAAAGATCTGCCGCAAATCCTTTCCATTTACGGACCGTATGTGGAAAATACCACTGTCAGCTTTGAATACGAAGTTCCCACCATGGAAGAATTCCGTACACGCTTTGAGACATTCACGCAGCAGTTTCCCTGGCTGGTGTGGGAGGAAAACGGTATCATTGCCGGCTATACCTATGCCTGCGCGCCTTTTTCCAGAGCCGCATACAGCTGGTGCGCAGAGCCTTCCATTTACCTGCGCCCGGAATTCCGTGGCAAGGGCATCGGACGGAAGCTATATACCGCTTTGGAAAATATTCTGCGGATGCAGGGTTACCATGTCAGCTATGCCATTATCACTTCAGAAAATACCGCATCTCAGGCTTTCCATAAATCCATGGGTTATTCCATGCTGGCCGAGTTTTCCCGCTGTGCCTATAAGCATAACAAGTGTTTGGGTATCATTTGGATGGAAAAACGGCTGAATCCTGCCGAAATGCCCAGTAATATGCCGGTAAGTTTCCCCAGTTTTGTACAAAACAACAAAAACTTTACAGAGATTTTAGACAATTTGTCCCTTTCTTAATCCACAAAAATGTGGTATGTTATGCATGGAGAAATATGGCCGGAACAAACCACTTCCGGTAGCTGTAATACCTGCGAACTATTATTTCAACATAAGGAGCTGTGACCATGTATTTTCAGAAAAAACGCTGCATCGCAATGCTTCTGGCCGGTGGCCAGGGCAGCCGGCTGAAGGTTCTGACGGAGAAAACCGCCAAGCCTGCCGTACCCTTCGGCGGTAAGTATCGCATTATCGACTTTCCCCTTTCTAACTGTGTCAATTCCGGCATTGATACTGTAGGTATTCTGACCCAGTATCAGCCATTGGAGCTGAACGAATATATCGGCAACGGTCAGCCCTGGGGTCTGAACAAGACCCACAGCTGCGCACAAGTTCTGCCCCCCTACGAGCGCCACGACAAAAAGAGCGGCTGGTATAAGGGCACTGCCAATGCCATCTATCAGAACATTGATTTCATTGAGCGCTTTGACCCTGACTATGTAGTGATTCTCTCCGGCGATCACATCTATAAGATGGACTACGCCGCTATGGTGGAATACCATGAGAAGAATAACGCTTCCTGCACCATCGCTGTGCGTACCGTTCCCCTGAAGGAAGCTTCCCGTTTTGGTATCCTGAACACCAATCCCGACAATTCTATCTACGAATTCGAAGAGAAACCCAAGAAGCCCAAGTCCACCAATGCCTCCATGGGTATCTACGTATTTAACTGGAATGTACTGCGGGAAGCCCTGATCGCTGACGAAGATGACGAAAAGTCCTCCAACGACTTTGGCAAGAATATCATTCCCAACCTGTTGAATGCCGGTCATAAGATGATGGCTTACAACTTCGACGGTTACTGGAAGGATGTCGGTACCATCGACTCCCTGTGGGAAGCCAACATGGAGCTGCTGGGCAAGGATCCTGAATTCAATATCCGCGGCGACGAACACAGCAAGATTTATGCCCGTAATGACGCAATGCCCTCTTCTTATATCGACGAGAACGCCAAGACCGTTAACTGCTTCATCGCTGAAGGCAGTGAAGTCTATGGTACTGTTCGTCACAGCGTCATCTCTGTGGGCTGCTACATCGGCGAAGATGCTCTGGTAGAGGACAGTGTCCTGATGCCCGGTGTTGTTATCGAATCCGGTGCCATTGTCCGCCATGCCATTCTTGGCGAAAACAGCAAGGTATGCCGCAACGCAGTTGTGGGCGGTGCCTTTGATGAGAACGAAGATAAGCAGATCAGCGTCACTTCCAAGGGCGCTGTAGTGGAAGCCAACACCGTGCTGCTGCCCGGTGATATGATGTAAGGAGGGAAACCGCTATGAAAGCAATGGGTATTATTTTCGCAAATGACGGCACTATCGGTTCCCTGACCGAAAAGCGCACCATGGCCAGTCTGCCCTTCGGCGGCCGTTACCGTCAGGTGGACTTTGCTCTTTCCAATCTTTCCGCCGCCGGCGTGCGCCATATTGGCATTATCACCCGTCACAGCTACCAGAGCCTGATGAACCATATCGGCTCCGGCGAAGAGTGGGGGCTGGAGCTGGAAGAGGGCGGTCTGGAATTTTTGACTCCCTACGCCATGAGCCGCACCGACAATTACCGCGGCAAGCTGGAATCTCTGCATTCCGCCATGGCTTTCCTGGGGTACGGTGATGAAGACGAGTATGTGATCATGATTGACTCTGCCATTCTGAGTAATATCGATTTGAACGACGTTCTGTCTTCCCATATTGCCAGCGGCAAGGCTTTGACCGTCGTTACCAAGGAAGGTATTGCCAACGGCACCAAGCAGTTGGATCTGGCTCTGAAGCTGAACGCCGATGGTTCTATTGCTGATATGGCCGTTGACTATGTAGCTTCCGAAGACTATGTGGCATCCATGGACATCTTCGTGCTGAGCAAGAAGTGGCTGATCAAGCAGGTCAAAGAGCATATCGCGCATGCGCTGTATCACATGGACCGTGACCTGGTTCTGGGTCTGTGGCATAGCGATCCCTCTTCCATCAATGTTTATCAGTTCAAGGGTCATACCATGTTCAATGAGTCCGTCGAAGAGTACTACCGTAACTCTCTGGCTTTGAACTGCAAGGAGATCCGTAACGATCTGTTCCACTACAACCACCCCGTCTACACCAAGGTCCGTGACCGCGTTCCCAGCTACTACGGCGAAGAATGTGAGATTGAGAACTGCATCGTTGCTGACGGCTGCATGCTGGAGGGCGAAGTAGAGAACTCTGTTCTGTTCCGTCAGGTCACCGTCTGCCCCGGTGCTGAAGTGGAAGACAGCATCATTATGAATGATGCCGTTATCGGCGAAGGTGCTGAACTGAAGTATGTCATCCTGGACAAGGATGTTGTTGTCCGTCCCGGTGCCAAGCTGATCGGTTCTCCCAAGGCACCTATTATCATCAGAAGAGGAGAAATCGTATGAGAATCGCCATTCTGGCTTCCGAAGGCGCACCCTATGCCAAATCCGGCGGTCTGGGTGATGTGATGGAGGCTCTCCCCGCTGCCCTTGCACGGATTCCCGGCAACGAGGTAGTGCTGATTCTTCCCTATTATAAAAAGATTCTGGAAAATGACGCCTATCAGGTGGAACGAATTTTTAAATTTGAAACCACACTGGGTTGGCGCAAGCAGTACACCGGTGTCATGAAGCTCCAAAACCGTACTGACGGTGTGCAGGTCTACTTCATTGACAATCTGTACTATTTCGGCGGACGCAGCGGTGCCATTTACGGCGACAGTGATGATTCCGAGCGCTATGCCTACTTCTCCAGAGCCTGTCTGGACACTCTTAGCGCCGTAGGCTTCATTCCCGATGTGATCCAGTGTAACGACTGGCAGACCGCATTGGTGCCTACCTTCCTGAATGCCCTGTACCGCAATACATTCCCCAACACCAAGATCATGTTCACCATCCACAATGTGGAATATCAGGGCTGGGCCAGCGGCAATTTCTTTGATGATGTCCTGGGTCTTCCCTGGAATTGGCGCGGCACACTGGATATGAACAATTCTGTAAATATGATGAAGGGCGCCATTGAAAACGCCGATTTGGTGACCACCGTTTCCGAGACCTATGCCCGGGAGCTGATGTACCCCTACTATGCCCACGGTCTGGACGGCATTCTCACCAATGCAGCCTGGAAGCTCACCGGCATCACCAACGGCATTGATGTAGGCACCTTCAATCCCGAGACCGATCCGGCTCTGCCTGTCCATTACAATGCTGACACCTTTGCAGAAGGCAAGGCCGCCTGCAAGTCCGCTCTGCAGGAAGAAGTGGGTCTGCCCGTTAAGGCCGATGTGCCGCTGATGGTCATGGTCACCCGTCTGGCAGGTCACAAGGGTCTGGATCTGCTGTGCTACATTGCCCGCCGTGTGATGCACGAGGAGAATGCCCAGCTTTTGATCCTGGGTACCGGTGAGGCTCAGTACGAAGCCTTCTTCCGGGAACTGGCTGCTGAATTCCCCGATCGGGTGGCTGCCAAGATCACCTTTAATCTGGGGCTGGCTGCCCGGATCTATGCCGGCGGCGATATCTACCTGATGCCCTCCAAGAGTGAACCCTGCGGTCTGAGCCAGATGAACGCTATGCGCTACGGCACTGTGCCCGTAGTCCATGCCACCGGCGGTCTGAAGGACACCGTTCCCGGCGCTGATGAAAACGGTCAGAACGGCCTCGGCTTCACATTCCAGAGCTATAACGGTGACGATTTCTATGCTGCTTTGAAGCGCTGCCTGGATCTGTATAACTACAACCCGGATGCTTTCCGGGCGCTGCAACATACCGATATGTGTCAGGACTTCAGTTGGAACAAGCCTGCACAGAAGTACATGGATCTGTTCTACCGGATGTTGGGTTAATGCAATTGCAAAGCAGGCCCGATTTCGGGCCGGCTTTTGTCTTCATTTATATGCGGTCGGTGTTTTTCCCATAATGCGTTTGAACACGGTAGAGAAATAATTCTGGCTGGAAAAGCCCAGAGCATCCGCGGTTTCCTGCACGGAGCTTCCGTTTTGCAGCATGTGCGTGGCACGTTCGATCTTCAGACGGTTGAAATAGTTGATAACTCCCATGCCCGTATACCGGGAAAATGTCTGCTTCATGCTGACCTGGCCCATATTGCAAAGCTCAGCGATCTGGGCAATGGTAAGGTTCTCGTGGACATGCTCTTCCAGCACCTTTACAATGGCTGCATAGTTTTTTGCCGTTCTGGACCGCTCTTCGTGCCGCAGTTGTTTTTTCTGCCCCAACAGCTCCAGAATAAACAGTTCCCATTGCTTTAACAAAATATGGGCACTGCTTTGAGGCTGCACCATACCTACTATATTGATTCCCTTGCGCTGAAAGCATTCCTCCAGCCGCTTCAGCAGCACATCCGCCTGCTGTGGATCACGCACCGCAAAGCTTCCGCCCACGTCCATTGGTAATCCCTCAGCGCCAAAGGAAAATACGATAATGCGCCCCGAATTGCCGCTGAACCAGACCCGGTGAAATTCCATAGGCGGATGCAAAATTACCTGTCCCTTGTGCAGCACCCAAGCATTTTCTCCCGCCGTAACACCGACTTCACCGTCTGCCACGATCACCAGTTCCCAGAAATTATGGCGTTCTCCCACAAAGAAATAATCGCTGCCGATCACTTCCGTAAATGCTGTGTATAAGGTTTTGATCCGAAACACGTCGGTCATATCCACATAGCCATACATATCGAACACGCTTTCATACAAATTCAAACATTTTTTATACAATCTTGTATTTACTTTTGAATTCATCTACTCCATAATGGTAGCAGTACCCGCACAATTTGTCAATATTGTACTGGAGGTTTATTTTATGAAAAAGCTTACCGCTGTTATCATCGGCTACGGCAACCGTGGCTACGCTTACGGTCAGTATTCCGTAGATCATCCCGAGGAACTGGAGATCGTCGCCATTGCCGACCCCAATCCCATTCGCCAGGAGACCGCCCGGACACGCCACAACATCCCCGCAGAGGGTATGTACGTTGATTGGAAGGATCTGGCCGCAAAACCCAAGATGGCCGATTTCGCCATGGTCACCGTGCAGGACAACATGCACCATGAGGTTGCTCTGGCACTGATTGAAAAGGGCTACCACCTGCTGCTGGAAAAGCCCATGGCCCCCACTCCCCAGGAATGCAAGGACATCACCGAAGCCGCCGAAAAG
>JAZRKL010000144.1:0-27219 GCA_045646265.1 Faecousia sp. | reverse complement strand
ACTGTGCTTTCTAAGCGTAAGCTGAGAGCTTTGGTGGAGAACAACTATGTTTCCGGCTGGGACGATCCCCGTATGCCCACACTGTGCGGTCTGCGCCGCCGTGGCTACACCCCCGCTTCCATCCGTAATTTCTGCGACCGTGTTGGCGTTGCTAAGAGCCCCAACACCATCGAGTACGCTTTCCTGGAGTACTGCCTGCGTGAGGACCTGAACGAGACCGCACAGCGTGTCATGGCAGTTCTCAAGCCCATCAAGCTGACCATCACCAACTACCCCGAAGGTCAGAGCGAAGTGTTCCAGGTGGAGAACAACCCCAACGATCCCGAGGCAGGTACCCGCGAGGTCACCTTCTCCCGGAATCTGTGGATCGAAGCTGATGACTTCCTGGCTGAGCCCGTGCCCAAGTATAAGCGTCTGTATCCTGAAGGCCCCGAGTGCCGCCTGAAGGGTGCTTACGTGATTCAGTGTACCGGTTGTGTGAAGGATGAAAACGGCAATGTTGTGGAAGTTCTGGCTACCTACGATCCCAACTCCAAGGGCGGTGATCCCGCTGATGGCAGAAAGATCAAGGGCGCTACCATCCACTGGGTGGATGCCGAGACCTGCGTGGATGCCGAGGTCCGTCAGTACAGCAATCTGTTTGACGATCCCGATCCCGACGCGGCCGGTAAGGATTTCCTGGCCTGCATGAACCCCAACTCTCTGGAGGTTCTGGAAGGCTGCAAAGTGGAAGCCAGCCTGCGTGATGCCAAGGCTCCTGCTTCTTTCCAGTTCATGCGTCTGGGTTATTTCTGCCCCGACAGCAAGGATTCCTCTCCTGAGCATCTGGTATTCAACCGTTCTGTCAGCTTGAAGGACAGCTTCAAGCCCGGTAAATAATGACAAGTCCCGCGCCAAACTGGCCGCGGGACTTTCTATAAAGGAGCATACATATGAAAGCATTGAAATATGTTTTGTACAGTCTGGTGATGCTTGCTGCAGTAGGACTTCTTTGTTATTACATTTTCGTGGAGCAGGATCTCACCCCCACCAATATTGCCAAATGTCTGCTGATCGTTGCCGGTGCCGTCATCGGTATGCTGAAACCAACCAAGAAGCGCACCGTTGTCAACAAAAAAGCACTCTATCAAAAGGCATACGGCCCATTCATCCAGAACGCATTTTCCGATGATCCCAAGCTGGAAAGAAAGCTTTACAGCGCCATTGATGACTATAATCACAATAAGCCATCCTCCGCAATTCCCAAGCTGGAAAAACTGAGAAAGCAGTGTCAACGCACCGCCGATCTCTACGCAGTTACGGTTTTTCTCGGTCTGAGCTGTGACGATATGGGGGCTTTTCCCGAAGCCATCCAGTATTATGAAGCAGCCTCCCGTATCCGAAACAACTCTACCGTATCATCCAACCTTGGTCTTGCGTATCAGCGGATCGGGCAATTTGAGGATGCGGAAGCCGCCTATCATCAAGCAATACAGATAGATCCGAAAAACACGTATGCACTTACCAATCTGGCAGTGCTGCATTTTCGCCGTGGCGATTATGAGGAATCATTGGCATTATCAGAGCAAGTGCTTGCGATGGATGCCGGTATGGTACAGGCGCTCAGTAACGCTGCCCTCTGCTGTGCTTTAACCGGACGTGAGGAAGAATACAAAACCTACTACAGAAGAGCCGTTTCCAATGGCTATGACGGCAGAAAAATCAAGAATTACCTTGCACAAATGGAATTGGAAGTTGAATAAGTAAGAGTCTGTCAAAAAACATACCTCGCCGAAGGCTTCGGAGGGAAAGATAGTGTGAAAGAAAACCGTCAGGGTTGTCTTTCGCGTTCAATCAAACCGTTTTTCAAACTTTTAAAAAGTTTGAAAAACGCAGGCAGCTTGTCAAAAATACTTTTTTGACAAGCTGAGAAAGTCCGTACCCTCACCGGGTACGGACTTTCTTTATTTTTTCTCTTTCATATGTGCCTGCAGGTGCATAGACAGCACTGCCAGCGAGGTTGCCATATTCTCGTTTTGCACCAGAATATGCTCCGGTACCTCCAAATGGGTGGCTGCAAAATTCCAGACAGCCTTAATACCGCAGGCAATCAATTGATCGCAGACCGCCTGCGCATGCTGCGCAGGAACCGTGATAATACCCATCAGAATCTTATTGGCACGGCAGAAGCTGTCCAGCTGGGAGATGTGATATATCGGCTTTCCGTCGTCTGTGGCATCCGTAGTGGGATTTGCGTCAAAGGCTGCCAGAATATTTAAGCCGTAGGCGGCAAAGCCACTATAGCCCAAAAGCGCCTGACCCAGCTTACCGGCACCGATAAGTACAGCATCCGTCGTATTGTCATATCCCAAAAACTGTTCGATATCCTCGATCAGACTTTCCCGCAGATAGCCGATCTTCGGCCTGCCGCCGTCAGAGACCATTGCCAGATCCTTACGTACCTGCACCTCACCCATACCCAGAGCGTTTGCCAAAGCCGTTGCGGAAATATAGGGCGATCCTCCATCCGGAATACTGCGCAGGTATGTCACATATCCTGGCAGCCGCTTCAATACGGATTTTGAAATTTCCTTCCGTTCCATAATCTTACCTTCCAATCATCGCCATTCGATACATTTTTATATCGATATAAAACTATATCGATTATAGCACATATTTTATGGAAAGCAAGGTAAATTTTATTACTCTTTGGTAAAGAATTGATTCTAAGCGCAGCTTGTTTGTCGGATCAGTTCCTTTTTGAGTCTCAGCATGATCCGCTTTTCCAATCTGGAAATATAGGATTGGGAAATCCCCATTTTTTGCGCTACTTCCTTTTGGGTCAACTCCTGCTGCCCCTCAAGGCCAAAACGCATCACTACAATTTCCCGTTCTCTGGCAGGCAGTTCCTTTACCGCTTGGCGCAGCAGACGAATATCCAGATCATCCTCCATCGGCTTTAGAATCATGTCCTCATCTGTACCCAATATATCAGACAACAGCAGTTCGTTACCGTCGTAGTCCATATTGATCGGTTCATCCAGCGATATTTCCGCTTTTTGGTTAGCGATCTTGCGAATATGCATGAGAATTTCATTTTCGATGCAGCGTGACGCATACGTAGCCAGCTTGATATTCTTATCCATACGATATGTGCCAACTGCCTTGATCAAACCGATAGTACCGATTGAGATCAAATCCTCAAGATTGACACCCGTATTTTCAAATCGTCTTGCTATAAATACAACCAAACGCAAATTCCGTTCAATCAGCTTCTGTTTGGCGCTCTCACTTCCCTCCTCCATTTCCTTCAGCACCGCCTGTTCTTCATCTCCTTTCAGTGGGGGCGGCAGCACATCCGTTCCGCCTATATAGTAGATACTTTGCATCTGTAACAATCCGAGTTTTCTTAGCAGTTCCATCAGTTTATGCGTCATGCTATTCCTCCTGTCAATGCCCGATATGTTTCATTCTCGCCTAATCCCTCCGGCGCAAAAGCTACCAGGGTACTCCCCTGCCACTTGCCGATTCTCACCTGCTCCAAACGAATTGCTACAAGCATTCCCGTGGATTGCCCAACTGTACGGTATGGAATCAGCCGCAATCCCGGAATAATACCGGCCGCCACCGTTTCAATTGGGCAACGGAGCTGCTGTTTATTGAGTCCGAACAGCGTTCTTGCGCTTTCTGCATCCGCAACTAGCACATTTTGCCCCGTGATCGGATCACGTAAGCCGTTACCAGTGTCTCTGAGCGCAAGCAGCTTCTCTTGCTTTCCTTGCGCAAACAGTTCAACCTCCACAAATTCCTGATGTGACATTTTTCCATGAAATCCAAAAACGCATAAACCCAAAAGAAATGTGACACCAAGCAGTAAAGATGACATTTTATCTTCTCCCATTGCCTGTACAATACCGCCCAATGCCATACTTAATAGCATAAACAGCGCACCTTCGTGTATGCAGTTTTTACCGAATCCAAAGGCAATAAGGCTGATAGATCCAAGGACAACCAATCGCCACAGGGGATTCCCCAGAAACGCGAAACCCGGCAGCGTACAGGCGCCTCCATAGACCCCACCTATGGCCGCAGCCAAGAAATATCTTCCGATCGGGGCAGGCCTTCCGCTGATGTGATTGACCGCAAGGAGCAAGAGCAGATCAACAGAAAAATTGATCAGCAGGACAACAGTAACGAAACCTCTCACGCAGCGCCTCCTTCATAGGTTGTACCCACAGTATAATCACCCGCTTCAAAAAAGTCGGTCGCATCAACGGCAGCGTTTCAGGGCAGGAATCGGCCTGTCTAAGCCGGATTCTGTGAAAGGCAATTGACTATGCAAAAAAACGGCAGCTGATTTACTCAGCCGCCGTTTCATTCTGTCGAGGTTCCTCTCGCAATATTTGTTTGATATTTTTTTCGAATTTATGCCTTGGCTGCATCACCTCATGACCGCAGCCCTTACAGCGCAGGCGAAAGTCCGCACCGGTACGCAGAACCAGCCATTCCTTGCTTCCGCAGGGATGGGGTTTCTTCATCACAAGAATATCATTCAGCCGAACATCCATAGGCAGTTACTCCTTTTTAATGGCATCCCAATATTGCTTTGCCGCCTGTTCCAGCTTATTATTGCCCGGCTCATAGTAGCGAGTCCCTACCAATTCATCCGGCAGGTACTGCTGTTTTACCCAGTTACCAGGGAAGCTATGGGGGTACAGGTATCCCTGTTCCCGTTCCATTGTGTAGGTGTCCGCATGCATATTCTGCAAATGACGGGGGAAATCCCCTCCCTTACCCTTGCGTACATCTTCAATGGCAGTGTCCAAAGCAACATGTCCGCTGTTTGATTTTGGAGAGGTCGCCATCAGCACAGCCGCGTCACCAAGGGCAATCCTGGCTTCCGGCATGCCCAACTTCAGCGCCATATCCACACAGGCGTTGACGATGGGAATGATCATAGGATACGCAAGACCTACATCCTCGGCAGCAATGACCATCAGACGGCGGCAGGCAGATTGCATCTGTCCCGCTTCCAGTAATCTGGCCAGATAATGAACCGCCGCATCCGGATCAGAGCCACGAATAGACTTTTGCAGCGCAGAAAGCAGATCATAATAGTTATCGCCGTCTCTGTCTGCCCGCAGGGCGCTCTTTTGGGTCACGGCCTTGGCATCCGCCAATGTCAAAGGCAGGATATCCCCCACCGGTTGACCGGCAGAGAACAACACTTCAACGGCATTCATTGCCTTGCGGATATCACCACCGCAGGCACCGGCAATATATTCCAGCGCCCCTTCTTCCGGCTGTGCGTTCAATGCGGTACGGTTTTCCAGATAGGAAACCGCCCGTTTAATTGCCTGCAACGCAGCCTTGGAATCGATCTGCTTGAATTCAAAAACAGTAGACCGGCTTAAAATAGCATTGAAGACATAAAAATAAGGATTCTCCGTTGTGGACGCAATCAGTGTTATTTTCCCGTTCTCAATATACTCCAGCAATGACTGTTGTTGCTTTTTATTAAAGGACTGGATCTCGTCCAAATACAGTAGCACACCATTGGGAGCCATAAAGGTATCCAGCTGAGCCACAATATTCTTAATATCAGCAGTAGATGCTGTGGTAGCGTTCAGCTTATACAGTGTGCGGTTGGTTTGCTCCGCGATAATATTTGCTACCGTGGTCTTTCCCGTTCCGCTGGGTCCGTAAAAGATCATGTTTGGAATCTTCCCGGAATCGATCAGACGGCGCAGCACTGCACCCTGCCCCAGAATATGCTCCTGACCGTATACTTCATCCAATGTGGTTGGTCTCAAAAGATCCGCAAGCGGCTGATACATAGGCTGCTCCTTTCCGTTTTTATAGATTATAGCATACTCATTCCAAAAATGCACCATTATTTTTTATATTTCGAAAATTTGTTCAATAGCTGTCATTCTGAGGAAGCTGTGCGACGAAGAATGCCCTTTATAGGAGGGATATCCTTCGACTTCGATCAGGATGACAGCTTAACTTAATGCCATTGCGGTATAATCCGGCGCACGTTTCTTCTTTCATAGGATTGGAATGCCGCTTGTTTTTTGCGGAGTAGCAGATTTCTGTTTTGTATCCGACAGATCAGCCTGCACCAAGGCACACAGCAGGCCAGGAAATGGATTCAAAGAAGGAATCTAACATTTATTATATCTCCTTATTCTTTTTGTCCGGGACGCAGCTATGGTTGCATGATCTGGGCGTGGGGGCAATATAACATTCAAAACGACTTTCACGAGGGCAGTTGGTGCTGCGCGATTGGATGGCTATTACATAGAATATGTTGCCGTGACCGTTGATATGTGCCATGCAACTGGCAGCTGCTACATTAACAGCGTCATTGCTCCTTGTGCAGTTATGCCACAACAAATGCCTCTGCATCCTATTTCAGCTTTCAGCTAAAATAGGATGCAGAGGCAAATTGTTTTGCTTACTTTATCAACAAATTGATAACTATTTTAATGATATGTATAGAATTATTCCATTGTTAAGGAACTTTACTGTTGATATACTTAAAAACGGTTATCAGTAGAAGTAGATAACAAAATATAATGAGGTGATGAATATGCAGACAAAATGTATCGGATTAATGCCACTGTATATCGAGTTGTATGATCGGACAGCTAAGGAAAGAAGAATCAGATTGTATGAATTCTACAAGAAGATTGTTTCTAAATTCGAAGAACAGGGTTTTCGCGTTATCACTTCAGACTTTTGCCGTCTGCGTTCAGAATTTGAATCAGCCATTGCAAAGTTCGAAAAGGAGGGTGCGGATGCCCTTGTTACCCTGCATATGGCATACTCTCCCTCTTTGGAATCCATAGATGCTCTGTGCGCGACCAACCTTCCGATTATTGTGTTAGATACTACGGAAGCGCCGGACTTTACCAACGAGCAAGACAGCATTGAAATCAGTTACAACCATGGCATCCATGGTGTTATGGATATGTGCAGTATGCTCAAGCGGAGAGGTAAGCCGTACGCCATTCTTGCCGGACATTACGAGGAAAGCGGATACATTGAAAAGGCATGTGGTTATGTGCGTGCCGCCTCCGTTGTGAAAGCCCTGCATGGTGCCCGTGTCGGATTGTTTGGCGGCTCCTTTGACGGAATGGGCGATTTTTGCGTGGATCCTTCGGAATTGAAAGAGCGGTTTGCCATTTGTGTAGAAAATGTGGATATCAGTGTATTGGAAGAATACTGCAGGCAAGTTACGCCTGACATGTTGCAAGCCGAATTGGAAGAAAATAAAGGCCGTTTTTTGTTTGATGAAGAGCTATCTCGGGATGATTACGAGAAGTCGGTTAAGACGTGCCTTGCACTCCGTCAATGTCTATCCCATAATGGCTACACTGCTTTTTCTGTCAATTTCCGTGAAATGGCCAATATTCCTTTCGTTGAATGCTGTAAGGCGATGGAGCGCGGTATTGGCTACGCGGGGGAAGGAGATGGCCTCACTTCACCGTTTGTCGGTGCGCTTATGTCTGCCTATCCTGAAACAACCTTTGTTGAAGTTTTCTGTCCCGACTGGAAAAACAACACATTATTCCTGAGCCACATGGGAGAAGTAAACTACCGGGTGACGAGAGGTAAACCCTTACTATGCAAAAAGGGTGGCCATGTAGATACCGTCGCGGCATATGCGCCAATGAAGGGCGGAGAAGGTGTATATGTAAACATCAGCCGTGGAATGGACAACTATCAGATGTTTCTGGCTGCTGCTGAAATGCAGGAGTATCCTTCGGACAACTTTGATAAATGTATCCGTGGCTGGATGAAGCCTTTTCATAAAACAACGGCGGAATTTCTGGAAGCCCATAGCCGGAATGGTGCTACGCATCACAGCATATTCGTATATGGCGCAACGGTTGGAGAATTATCATTTATAGGCCAGCTCCTTGGTATGGACATTGTCATTCTTTAATGAAAAGGAAATATATGCTATGAAAAAAATAATTCGGACTCCGTACTTTGAAATTGGAACCAAGAACTACATATATGGCGATAAAGTATTGGAATATGCTTTGGCCGCGGACAAAGCGGCAAAAAAATACGATATTGATGTACTGTTTATCTGCCCTGCTGTGGAGATCCGCCGGGTTTGCGAGAATACCGAAAATCTGATCGTACTGGCCCCATATATGGATACGCTCCGCCCGGGCAGAGGCATGGCAGATATCCTGCCGGAGGGTCTGAAGGCAGCGGGCGCACAAGGCGTGGTCATTAACCATTGCGAAAAGCCTATGAGCCTTCCCCAAATGAAGGCAACCATTGATCGGGCAAGAGAATTGGATATGTTGGTGTTTGCCTGTGCTGATACATTGGATGAAGCGAGGGCTATTGCGCAGCTCCATCCGGATATCATCAATCCTGAGCCTTCGGAGATCATTGGCGGAGGAAACGGTGTCAGTCCCATGGCTTATGTAAAGGATTCCATCAAGGCCATTAAGGATATCTACCCGGATATTATGGTGGAACAGGCTGCCGGAATTACAAATGGACAACAGGTTTATGATTTCATAATGGCTGGTTCCGAGGCTGCCGGCGCTGCTTCGGGCATTATGAATGCGGAGGATCCCATTGCTATGATTGATGAGATGATCGGTGCTACCAGACGTGCGGCGGATGATCTTAAGAAAATGGAAAGTAGGTAACAGTTATGGTATACAGAGAGTCCTTTAAAGTGCAATCCAGAGATCGGGCATATTCTTTCCATGACGTGACAGCACAAGCTAAGGCGATCGTGAAAAAATCCGGGGTAAAAGATGGTATTGCCGTTATCTATTCTCATCATACTACCTGCTGTGTGATTACACAGGAATGTGCGTTTGATATGTCAATGACGGGATTAGAAACATTACAGCAGGATCTTGTCAACGTTATGGACAAGATCATACCGGAATGCAAATATGAAGGAATGTATCTGCATCCCGGTCCAAAAGCATTGGCTTTTGCGGCGGAACATGATGAGGATGCATGGGGATGCCATAACACGGATGCGCATTTACGATCTTCTATCATCGGTAGAAGCGAGACAATTGTTATCGAAAATGGAGAAATGGATTTGGGTGATTTCGGATTTATCCATTTCATTGATTTCGACAACACAAGAGCCCGTCAAAGAACCGTGCAAGTCATGGTGATTGGAGAGTAAAGAGGGGTTATATGTACTACGTAATCGGTTTGGATATCGGAACTTCTTCTGTCAAAGGTGTATTGACTACCGAAGATGGCACTGTGGTGCGTACAGCCAAAGGATCATTTTCCTATATACAAACCAATGATGGCATTGTAGAACTGTCGCCTGAAAGCTATTTACAGGTGTGCTATGGAACAATTCGCCAATTAGCTTCTTGTGTGGGCGACGGTGTCATTCAAGGTGTCTGTGCTTCCTCGGCCAGCGGAAATCTTCTGCTGCTGGATGCAAATTTCACTCCTATGTGCAACATTATTGGCTGGCAGGATAGTCGTGTTACATGCGAATCTGAGGAGGTATTAGGCCCTATAAACAGTGAGACATTCTATTGTCAGGTTGGCTGGCCCTTTGGAGGCCGGAAATTCCCACTTGCACAGCTCTGCTACATAAAGAAACATACCCCGGACAAACTGGAAAACTGCAGCATGGTATGCATGAGCACAGAGTATCTATACTATATGCTTACAGGGAAATGGGGCATCAGCACATCCGCAGGAACACCCTCTTTTCTGTTGAATCAGGTAACAGGTGAATACATTCCGTCTGTTTTGCATCCATTGGGTTTGACAACAGAAAAACTGCCTCTCATTATGCCTTGCGGTGCAATTGTAGGATATGTAAAACCCGATGCGGCATTATTATGCGGTCTTCCCCAAAACACACCAATCATTTTGGGAAGTTTTGACCATCCTTCAGCAGCGCGAGGGGTTGGTGTAACAAAAGAGGGGCAAATGCTTTTATCCTGCGGTACCTCCTGGGTAGCATTTTTTCCGATCCGCGACAGAAAAAAGGCGGTGGCTGCAAAAATGCTCATTGATCCGTTTCTCTCCCCGGACGGCTGCTGGGGCGCGATGACCTCTATATCGTCCTTGTCTGAACGGCTAAAGCTGTATGTAAGTCGCTATATTGATGACTCTGAACGGGCTTTTCAAATCATGTCAGAGTTGGCGCAGCATAGCATAGCAGGAGCGAACGGATTGAGAATAAATCTGCTGGCAACACCGGATGATGACATCATAGCAGGTGTCTCTAAACAGGATATCGCGCGGGCCATTATGGAAAGTGCTGTGGGATTACTGAAGGAACGGTTAGACAGCTTAGCAAAAGTAGGCATTTCAGCTACGGAGGCAGTGATGGTTGGCGGACCATCAGAAGATCCTTATTGGGTGACTTTGATACAGCAAATTTGCAATATTACAGTAGAGACAAAGCATCAAAGCTTTGCCGGTGCAGTTGGTGCTGCGCGGATCGCCCAAAAGACGATAGGAGGAAATAAAGATGCTGAAATATGAATTAACAGATTATGATCGGCATGTATATGAAAATGAGTTAAAAGACTTTCTTCCCAAAGAGTTTATTGATTTCCATGTACATATCAACAAAAAGGAAATGGCATCTGCAGGAAGCCGCAACGGTGGGTCATCCTGGACAAAACTCGTCTATGAAGAAATGCAGGCAGAAGACATGCTGGAGCTATACCGCAAGCTTTTTCCTCATAACAAGGTAACGCCGCTTGTTTTCGGATCGTGCTGGCATAATATCCCTACGTTAAACAGCTATGTGCAAGCCACTGCTGAGCAATACCATTATCCAATCTTGCTGCGTACGTCATATGAAATGTCCGCCAGTGATATTGAACAGCAGGTAATAACGGGTGGATTTCTGGGTTTAAAACCTTATCTTAGCAATTGTCCGCCCTACATTCCGGTAAAGGAAATTCGGATTTTTGATTTTTTGCCCCATGAGCATTTGCAGGTTGCGAACAAACACGGTTGGATCATCATGCTTCACATTCCAAGAGACATGAGATTCAAGGACCCGGTAAATCTTGCGCAACTGTTGGAAATTGAAGAGAAATATCCGAATGTGAAATTGATCATTGCACACATTGGCCGGGCATACGCAAAAGAGGATTTTGGGGATGCTTTTGAAGTATTAAGCAAGACCCAGAAAATGTATTTTGATTTCACTGCCAATCTGTGTGACGATGCTATCGAAGCATGCATTAGAACTTTTGGTACAAAACGGTTAATATTTGGTTCCGATCTTCCGATTGCGATCATGCGCATGTACAGAATTGTGGAAGACGGTGTATATTACAATGTGGTACCGAGGGGATTGTATGGTGACATTTCCAATCAGACACATATGCGTGAATCCGATGAGACCAATATAACCATCATGATTTATGAGCAGCTGCTTGCGCTGAAGCGTGTGGCAACGAAGCTGCAATTATCAAAAGAGGATATCAACGATATCATGTATGGTAATGCAAAGGGTCTATTGGACAGCTTTTGACTGTTGCGGCTATTCTGAAGAAACCATAATCCGCTAAAATAATTAATTGCAGCCACCTTTTGGCGGCTGCAATTTTTCAAAATCCCTCTTCGTGTTACGAAGAGGGATTTTCCTTAAAATGTTGCTACATCCGGGTCTGCAGGCTGGGCACCGGTTGTCACTTCAATAGCCGTCAGAACCGGACCAATGTCTCCTTTATAGAGGATGTGCTTCTCTGCGCTGACCTTTGCCTTCACCATGACCCAGCTTCTGGTCTGGAGGGTCTTTGCCTGTTCATAGCGGCAAGGCACACCGCAAAACTCAATATCATCCACGCAACAGGTCATCACGAATCGTCCGGGAGCAAACATACCGTTCTTATCCCTGCGGAGCAATGCCACCTGCGCTTTAAAAGATACCGTTTTACCGTCATACTTTTGAGGTTCCTCTGTCACATCCCGGTACCAGAGGGCATAATCCGGATCTTTGATCTCAATAACTTCTGCGTTAATATCAAAGGGCAGAGGATCTACCAGCTCATCCAGAGCGGTCGTACCATCCATGTAATCATAGAGAATGTCAATCCGGCGGTTGGCAGCACGGGCCAACTTGTGGAATTCCAAGGTATCAGACCCGGGCTGCAAACGGTTGAAAACCACCATTTGCGCACCAACCAGCTTGTCCATGACCAAATTGCGCATGTTGGCATTATAGGTCATGAAGGTAGTGGTATCCGCAAACATAACTTCCTGCGCTACCACCCATTCCTCGGGGAACCGGGAATAGATCTCGCCCACAAGCTGCATACCGTTCAGCTCCGCGACCACACGCTCCGCCTTATACTTTTTGGAAAGGACCTGCAGTTCCTTGGTAGTCACAGTCTGCTGGTCCAGTACTTCCATAAAAACATTCTGTTTCGGGTAAGCAGAGAAATCATACTCTTCCTCACCCTCTTCAAACACCAGAAGCAGTGTTCTCTCACCGTTGTTGAACCGCGGATCTTCCAATGTTTCCTGGATAAACTTGGTCTTACCGGAATCCAGAAAGCCGGTAAATACATAAACAGGAATCTGCTGCATAGGTCTACTCCTTACGCATGAAACAATGCGGCAATGCCTGCCTCATCCAGCTTGGAACCGATGACACAAAGCTTACCGATAATATCAGCGCTGCCCATACGAACGTTCTTTTCTTCCGGTACAAAGTCGAAGTGGATCCAGCCGCCTTCTGCACAGGCTACGATACCCTTGGCGCGCAGAACCATACCGTACTTTCCGGAATCCAGTGCATCCAGAGCCTCATTGACCTGCTGAACGGTGTACTTCTTGGCGGTTTCCGCACCCCAGGAAGTGAACACTTCGTCGGCATGATGATGGTGATGATCGTGGCCACAGGAACAATGCTCACCATGTTCATGATGGTGATGATGCTCGTGCGCATGGTCGTGACCGCAGCAGCAATGCTCGTCGTGGTCATGGTGGTGATGATGCTCGTGTTCATGGTCGTGACCGCAGCAGCAATGCTCGTCGTGGTCGTGGTGGTGATGATGCTCGTGCTCATGGTCGTGACCGCAGCAGCAATGCTCGTCATGGTCATGGTGGTGATGATGCTCGTGCTCATGGTCGTGACCGCAGCAGCAATGCTCGTCATGGTCATGGTGGTGATGATGCTCGTGCTCATGATCGTGACCACAGCAGCAATGCTCGTCGTGGTCATGGTGGTGATGATGCTCATGATGATGTGCATGTTCCAATTCTTCCAGAGCAGCCGCCACGGTTGCTTTGCCTTCCATGGCAGTGATCAACTGGACTCCGGTCAGTTCATTCCAAGGTGTGGTAACGACAGTCGCAGCCTCGTTATGCTCCCGGAGCATAGCCACAGCCTTATCCAGCTTATCCTGTGCAATAGCATCGGTTCTGGACAGAATAATGGTGGTTGCAGTTTCGATCTGGTTGTTGTAGAACTCGCCAAAATTCTTCATGTATACCTTTACTTTACCGGCATCTGCCACCGCAACGGTATAACCAAGCTCGACACCGTCTACCTTTTCCACCGCGCCAATCACATCGGACAGTTTACCAACGCCGGAGGGTTCAATGATCACCCTGTCAGGATTGTACTCAGCAATTACTTGTTCCAAGGCCTTACCGAAATCACCAACCAGGCTGCAACAAATACAGCCGGAGTTCATTTCAGTAATGTTAATACCTGCATCCTGCAAAAAGCCGCCGTCGATACCGATCTCACCAAATTCATTCTCGATCAGCACCAGCTTTTGGCCGCAGTACCCTTCCGCAATCATTTTCTTGATCAGCGTTGTCTTACCCGCTCCCAGAAAACCGGAGTAAATATCGATTTTAGTCATTGATACGCACCTTCTGTACATAAAATTTCTATGTTATTATACCACTCTTTTTTCCCATTGCAAGGGGAATTTCAATCCTTCGACAGATTCCCCTTGCATCCACCAGGAAATAGAGGGTACTCTTTATGCAGGCGGATTTCCCCAATGCGACAACCGCCAAACCGCCGCCGCGTATCTCCCACGCAGCGGCGGCTATTCTTATGATACCGGAATCAGCAGCACTTGATCATCAGACGGTTCATCTGTTATGCCGTTTGCTTCCCGGATCGTTTCTACCGTTGTGCAATAAGCCTTTGCAATATCCCACAAAGAACTATTCCCCACACGCCGTAAAATCAAACTGGGTCTGTCTGATTTTGCTTCTGTCTGTTCTCCCAGTTCCATGCCGGTAACCATAGGAATATCCGTTAGGCCTGTCAGCAATGTGTCCACAGCCAGCTCGCCATTCACTGTCGTACTCAGTATCATTTTCTTTCCTCTGGAACTGCTTCTGGCAAAAAGCGCAGTACCGTCATACATTGGAATTTCTGATTTCCGCTCCCAGCGAATGGAGTTTCCTATGGCCGAATGGTCATTCCCGTAACCAAAGATTTGGAAGGATCCGGGGATTTCCATTTCTACTTTCCCGGGTCCCCTGTGTTGTATTGGATGAGACAGAACCATTGCGGCATCCAGCATCTGTATGTCATCGTCCATAGAAACTTCCACTTTTAGAATTTCGTGACCCATATCCAGCACCGCAGGCAATGCTAATTCCTGCTGACGCAGTACCACCGGCCGCTTTGTGCTGTATGCGTCTGTTACAACTTCCAAAACAGGTTTGTCATAAATTACATATTGCCCGGCAATGCCCAGCTTTAGACGCAATTTTCCATTTTCCTGAATCTCGGTTTCCAAATTCGTTATGGCAGGCATCACATCCGCAGATGTGTCGGAACGATATTCCTGTTCCAACTGCGCATATTGGGAAAACGGTACATCGAAATCAAAGCTGCAGATCTGTTCATTCTCATATTCACATAGAAAATGTATCAGCGCATTGCCTCTGTATACTACTTTGTCCGCTAACACTTTCTGATCTGTTATTTCCGGCTCCACACTGCAATAAATGATTCTATGGATCTGCCCGTCAGAAGAATTCGGTGTTAACTCTTCGTCCAATGTAATTACGGTTTCACCCGCCTCAACCGGAAGTTGAACCGGGAAGCTTTTCTTCAATAACTGTATATCATCGGGCACCGTATCCGGGCAGTAAATTTCTGTATTGACCGGTTCCAAAGCTTCCCCAACCGTGCTGATCAGAGAGCGTACCATGATTTTTCGGGCAGAAACGGACCTTGCGTCAATGCCCTTCATCAAACACATCACACGCATTGTGCCGTCATGCTGCGTCTGTGGAAAATCCCAGTGAATCTGAAAGGGTATCCATGTTTCCACACACCGTAAGGCTTCCCCCTCTTCCGGCACATAAAGGACCCATGCCATTACCCCACCGGAAATACGCATGCTGCTGCCCATCCATTCTTTACTGCGCACCAGTGGCTGTCCCCATGCGCCAACGATTTTGCCAATATCGGGAAATGAGTCGGCGAGTCTGATTTCCTGAGTCTGTTCCTCATTCTTTATTTCCCACGCCGCCCTGCGCAAATAGCCAAAGGCATTTTTCGGAAACTGCAATTCCATTGCCATCACTCCTTATCGTCCATTGCTACTGGATTGTATTCCTTGCAGGACAAGGTTATGCTCACTTTTTTTGCAGTTGTAAAAAACCGAATACCATAGCCGCTACCCCAAGGATACAGCACCAAAAGCCGGACTCGATACAGCAGCCAACCAATAGTCCCAAACCGAATGCCAAACAGTTAAAACCTCGAAGCTGATTTTGACGGCACATAAAAACACCCCCTGCACACAGTGTATGCAGGGGATATGATAGAATTAACCGCCCAGGTATGCCTTTCTCACTTCATCACTTTGAGACAGTTCAACACCGGTTCCGCTGAGTGTGATCAAACCATTCTCCAGCACATAAGCACGGTCGGCGATCTGCAGAGCCTTTGTAGCATTCTGCTCCACCAGCAAAATGGTCGTACCGGCAGCATGCAATTCTTTGATAATTTCAAATATCTGATCTACCAGAATCGGCGCAAGGCCCATAGAAGGCTCATCCAGCATCAGCAGTTTGGGGTGACTCATCAGCGCACGGCTCATGGCCAGCATTTGTTGTTCACCGCCGGACAGGGTACCGGCGATCTGATTACGGCGCTCCTTTAGTCTGGGGAACCGCTCAAAAATGGATTCAATATCCGCTTTGAACTGCTGCTGATCCTTGATGGTATAAGCACCCATCATCAGATTCTCATAAACAGAAAGCTCCTGGAAAATCCGGCGGCCTTCCGGAACCTGAGTCATGCCAAGCTGCACGATCTTATGGCAGGGAGTCTTTGTAATATCCTGACCGCTAAAAACAACCGATCCGGCCTTTTTAGGGAGCAATCCTACAACGCTTTGCATCATGGTCGTTTTACCGGCACCGTTTGCGCCGATCAAAGATACGATTTCGCCTTCATTGACTTCGAAGCTGATACCTTTCAGCGCGCAGATAACACCATAGTAGACTTCAAGATTCTTTACTTCCAACATTGCCATAGCATCACCCTCCGATATACGCGTTGATGACTTCCGGATCCTGAAGCACAGCTTTTGTATCGCCCTGGGAAAGTACAGTGCCAAAGCTCAGCACGGTCAGTTCGTCACAAAGCTGGGACACGAAACTCATGTCATGTTCAATCAGCAGGATGGTCATATCAAAGTTGTCCCGGATAAAACGGATGGTCTGGGCAAGATCCTCCGTTTCGTGGGGATTCATACCGGCCGCCGGTTCATCCAGCAGAAGGAGCTTCGGATTGGTTGCCAAGGCTCTTGCAATTTCCAGCTTGCGCTGTTTGCCGTAAGGCAGGTTACATGCCAGATTGTTCCGCTCTTCTTCGAGGCCGAAAATGCGAAGCAACTCCTTTGCCCGTTCACGCATGGCCTTTTCCGTTTTGAAATGCCGGGGCAGACGGAGTATAGATGTCAGCAAGCCACATTTAAACTCCGGCTGATTGTGCAGACCGACCATAACATTACGCACAACTGTCATATTGTTGAACAGACGAATATTCTGGAAGGTTCGGGCAATACCCTTTTGGTTGATTCTTTCAGGAGACAGACCCTTCATCTCTTCACCGTCAAGATAAAACGTTCCCTGTGTCGGCTTATACACACAGGTCAACAGATTGAAAATCGTAGTTTTACCGGCACCGTTAGGGCCGATCAAGCCATAGATCTGATTTTTCTTGATGCGGATGTTCACATTCTGTGCCGCCTGCAGACCGCCAAAGGAGATACCGAGGTTTTTTGTTTCAAGAACATATTCAGCCATCAGTTCTTACCTCCCTTTTCTTTGTCTGCAGAAAGATTCTGCGGGGTAATGTCGATGGACAGAATCTCATCCATGCTGATCTTGGTGGGTACCACATCCCATTTTGCCTTATCATCATGGATTCGGGACGGATCATGCTTCTGCAGCTTACTGACCAACGCGCTGAGATTATACTTGTCGCGCACCCACTTCAGCGCGGGAGCATTATTATAGATAACCAGAACGATCAGAATCAGCGCGTACAGCAGATTCTGCAGCACCGCCAAATCACCGGTCAGTTTTGTGGGAAGCCAGGTATTGAGCCATGTGATCAGCGCGGCAGCGACGATGGAGCCATTGATGCTGCCCATGCTGCCCAAGACCACCATAACCAGGATCTCTATAGAGTAGTTATAACTGAACTTGGCGCTTTGCACCGTGTAATTACTGAAGCTGTACAGAACACCGGCTACACCGGCAAACGCAGCGGAAATGGTAAAGGTGATCAGCTTGTACTTCGTGACATTAATACCGGTTGCTTTTGCGGCGATCTCATTGTCACGGACAGCGGTCACGGCTCTGCCATGCTTGGAACGGATAAAGTTTTGAATCACAGCCAGTGTGATCAAAACCAGAACGAACGCAATAATAAACAAGTACTGCTTATTGTAGCGGGGCGTTTCCAGGCCCAGAGTACCGCCGAAGGACTCATCGGAGCTGTTCTGGAACAGGGATTTTACGATCTCACCAAAGGCAAGGGTCACGATTGCCAGATAGTCACCACGAAGACGCAGTGCGGGAATACCGATGATCACACCGCACAGTGCTGCAGCGGCACTGCCTGCAATAAGAGAAATAATGAATGTAATCAAGGTGTTGCCAAAGACAGGCGCCAGCAAAACCGCAACCTTGCCGCCAAGATAGGCACCCACGCACATAAAACCCGCATGGCCCAGGGACAACTCACCCAGGAAGCCAACAACCAAAGAAAGGGATACGGCAAGGATAATACTGATGGCCATTTTTTCCATCAGGAACAACAAGGAATTGTTAATTCGTCCGCCAGCCAGCGTAATACTGCCCATAACAACGGTCAGCAAGCCAATGACAACGTAATTGATGTAGTGACTTACTTTGATCTTTCCGATTCTCATACCTTCTCCCTCCGTTTCTTACCAAGGAATCCAGTAGGTCTGACCAACAGGATCACGATCAGAATGGAAAACTCAATGGCATCGGTGTAAGGCGCAATGGCTGTGATCTTATAAGAAATACTCTCAACCATGCCCAGCAGAATACCACCGAGCATTGCGCCGGGAATCGAACCGATACCGCCGATAACCGCAGCGGTAAATGCCTTGATACCGGGCATAGCGCCCATGGTGTTGGAAACATTGGGAGCCTTCAGCAGGTAAAACAGGCCTGCCAGAGCTGCCAGAACAGAACCGATGGCAAAGGTAATGGTGATAATGCCATTAACATTGATGCCCATCAGCTGTGCGGCACTCTTGTCTTCAGAAACCGCGATCATGGCACGGCCAATACGGGTAAATTTGACAAACAGTGTCAATGCAGCCATTACTACAACGGTAACAGCCAATGTGACCAGGGAAGAAACCTGCACAGTAACGCCCATAAACTTCACTGCGCCGAACTCATAAACGGTTACCATCTTGGAGGCAGAACCGAAAATGATCTGTGCCAGACTCTGCAGCAAATAGCTGACACCGATGGCTGTAATCAACACCGCCAGAGGTGATGCGCCCCGGAGGGGTTTGTATGCGATTTTTTCTACGGTAACACCCAAAATCAAACAACCGACACAGGCCAGCAGCACTGCCAGCAAAGGATTGTTCGTGGCCATAAACACATAGATCAGGTAACCGCCCACCATGATAATATCACCGTGGGCAAAGTTCAGCAGTTTGGCAATACCGTAAACCATGGTATAACCCAACGCGATCATTGCATAGATACCGCCGAGGCTTAAACCGTTTATCAATGTGGATAAAATAGCTTCCATTGTCTTCCCAACTTTTGTCCGGGGGTCAGCAACACGAAACAGTGACGCAAACACATCCCGTTATTTTATGATGCATTGCTAAGTATAACTGCACATACCGGTTTTTTCAACCGGTATGTGCAGTTATTAATTTAAAAATTCCAGAATATCAGTTAGCGTCCTTGATAACGTACTGAATGGCAGTCTTATTGACGTAACCGGTGGATTCCCAGGTGATGCTGTCGCCGGTAACGGCATTGGTCACGGTGTAGCCGCCTTCGAATTCAGCCTTCAGAATCTCACACAGGTCGGAAGCGCTGATGGTAACATCAATCTTCTTGCCCGCGTCCATAGCCTTCTTCATAGCGCCGTACAGGGCATAAACGCTGTCATATGCGGAAGCACCGAACTGATTCAGCGTGTCAGCGCCGTACTTGGCAACATACTTGTCGATGAATTCCTTGGCGGCGCCTTCGCTGGCCTTGGAGTTGAAGTGGGACAGCATAGTGACCTTCTGAGGAATTGCGTTGATGTCGAAGCCTTCCTTGCTGTCGATGCCGTCAAAGCCGTCACAGCCGTAGTAAACAGCGGTGGGGCTCAGAATGTCCTTTGCCTGGGTCATGAACAGAGATGCAGGATCGTAATAAGTAGGCATGAAGATGAATTCACAGTTCTTCAGGGTATCGATCTGGGTGCTGAAGTCGGTAGCACCTGCATTGGTGAAGGAAGTTTCAACAATAGTAACAGAAGGATCCAGGTTGGCCTTGAACTGGTCAAAAATACCCTTGGAGTAAGTCTCGTCAGCTTTATAGAACACACCAATGGTCTGGCCGGCGAAATTCTTGTTAACAAAGTCAGCGGCGACCTTACCCTGGTTGCCATCAGCGAAGCACATCTGGTAGCCGTTGGGATTCTCGGGAATCTTGTCGCCGGATGCGGAAGGTGTCAGGAAGAACACATTATCTTCAGCGGACAGATTCTTAAACTCCATGCCGGGGTCAGTGGTAACAGTACCCAAAGACAGCTGCATACCGCCTTCCAGCAAAGCGGAGTAGTTGCCGGAAACCAGTGTGGGGTCATGCTTGTCGTCCATGGCAATCAGCTTAAACTTAATGCCGTTCAGACCGCCAGCCTCGTTGATCTCGTCAACAGCCATCTGTGCAGCATTCTTAACAGCAATACCGTAAATGGCGGCACCGCCGGTCAGAGGACCGGATACGCCGATCACAAATTCTGTGTTGTTGGCGGTGTACTTAGTTGCGCCACATCCCGCGAACATAGCCATGACCATCATGGCAGCCATAATCAATGCGATAAACTTTTTCATAATTTTCTCCCTTTCATTTTTCCAAAGGATAATATAAAAAAGCGGCTGCAATTGCAACCGCCTCTTATACAAGATAACAGTTGCTATTGTCTAAGCACTCAGCAGTAAGCCCCAGAGCAAAACAATAAAAATGGACACTGCCGCAAAGACAGTGTCCAGAATAAGGCTAAAACGCGCAGAAGTACAAGCCGCTGCAGAAGTAGAGCAGCAGTTGGGATGCTGTTGCATAGTCGCAAAACCAGCAGCCATTACAATGTACCTCCTTGATAATTTGTACACATTGTATCTCACAGACGGACATTTGTCAATTTGCCAGTTGGCAAAAATTGCACATTCAAAGCTGACATATTTTGTGCAATTCAAACAATCAGGAGTGGTTCATTTCGTTGACACATTCTGCCAGCACCTGTGCGATCACCGGCAGGCAGGTTTGTGTACCAAATCCGCCCTCTTCAATGGTAACAATGAAGGCCAATGGGTATTTTTCATCTGCCAGAAAACCAGTAAACATGGCATTTGGCTTCTTTCCGCCGCCAACCTCACCGGTGCCGGACTTGGCGCAAACTATCATTCCCGGAAAATGCTCCGCTCCATACTTGACCTGAACATTATTCTGCATATATTCAGTGATTGTTTGTGCTGTATCACCGGAAACAATGCGCTGGGTGCTTGCAGGCTTCGCTTCGTAGTTCGTTGCGTTTCCTACAGATACCTCAGACACCACATAAGGTGCCATGCCGGTGCCGCCATTGGCAATTGCGCCTACAAAAGCCAGATACGCACAAGGATTGATCTGGTCCTTGTGCTGACCGATACCGCTCCAGGCAACCTGTTCACCGGTCGCTCCCTTTAAATCAAAGTTGCCTGTGGCTGTGGTAATGCCGTCAAAGGAAACGGCATCCGTTACGCCAAACAACTCCACATACCGCTGGAGGGTTTCTCTTCCCATCAGCTCCACGATCTGTGCGAAGGCACAGTTACAGGAATTGGAGAAACACTCTTTGAGTGTTTGCTTTCCATGAGCGCTGATGCAGGTGATGTCACCCTTTTGGACCACATACTTTCCCTCGCAGGTGAACGTCCGGTCCTCAATGTCCGGAATGCTTTCCAACGCAGCCGCCAAGGTTACGATCTTGAAAATTGATCCGGGAATGTATTTGGATTGCAAAAACCGATTCAGATATACACCGGCATAACGGCCTGTGGTATCTCCCGCGATATCCGGAACTTGATCGGGGTCAAAATTCGGTGTTGTCACCGCGCAGAGAATTTCACCTGTTTTGTAATTATACACCGCAACCGTGCCCACATGATCACCCATCGCCTCCAAAGCCACGGCCTGAAGCTTTGCGGACAGGGTCAGCTTGATGGTGCCGGTGGTCTCGCCGTAAGCATACACACCGTTGATAAAATCATAGCCCAGCATAGCATCCGCATAGTGGTCAATAGAAGGTAGCCGGATATTTCCCTGCCGGTCTCCAACCCAATGAAGCATCGCCTTGCGGACCGACTGGTCTGCATGGTAGCTGCGACCATCGGTCAAGTCCACAAGGATTTCACCGTTCCGGTCTGTCAAGGTGCCTGTGCTGACTTTACCGTTGATATATACATGAGGGGAACCGGAAAACATGACCCACTCTTTGGAATCGGCTACATATTCACACAGAAAGAATACCGTACCTGCCGCCAGGGCCAATACCAATATCAACAGAGCCAAAGCTCTCGTCGCAATTCTATTCATCGCTGTCCTCCCTGCCCTTATGCAGCCGCACGGCAAAGCTGGCATTCTGCCGGGTATCTGCTGCCTTGACAAAGGCCAGCAATCCCCAGGCTCCGATCATACTGCTGCCGCCGTTGGACAAAAACGGGAATGTAACACCTGTCAAGGGTAACACATCCACCGTTCCCAGCGCGTTCAGTATCACCTGCATCAGCATGATGCCCGCCGCTGTGCATGCACCAATGGTATAAAAACTGCTTCTGCCCACTGCAGCAGACCGTACCGCAAAGATGCCCAGCGCCAAAACACACAGAATCGGCATTACGGACATAACAAGTCCCCATTCTTCAGCGATGGTAGCAAACACCACATCCGAATCGGCCGCAAATACATGTTTCATCCAACCACGGGTAGCACCTAAACCAAACAGACCACCGGACGCGATACACATCAGTGACCGGGTCTGCTGGTAGCCACTGGACAAGGGATATTCCCACACATGCCGCCAGGCATTGAAACGCCGCATGGCATGAGGTGCGATCTTCAAGGCAACAACACCGGCAAAGCCTAACGATGTGCATGCCAAAGCAATGGTGCCGACACTGCCGCTTCGCAAAAACGCAATAATCAAAAAGGCCATAAAGAAGATCAAGGCAGTGCCGAAGTCATTCATCAGTGCCAGGCAGCCACAGATCACAATTGAATACGCGATAAAGCCAATAATATTGCGTTTGTTCATAATCCGGTCCATGGCAGAAGCACCGGCATATACGAAGCACACTTTGCTCAATTCCGAAGGCTGCAGGGTCATAGAACCGATCTTCAGCCAGTTCTTCGCACCGTAGTATTCTTCACCGAACACCAGGGTGATCACCAGAAAACCGATACCGGCAACAGCTGCCAGATAGCGGAATTTCTTTGCCCGTTCCAGATCCCGCAGCGACCAGCCAACCAGCAGGAAAACACCGACGCCAAGCAGCAATGAGATCAGCTGCTTCCCGGTCTCTCCGGGTTTCACAGTAGCAATGGCCACCATACCCATGGTGCAGAGAAAAAAAGCAATGGTTTCCAGTTCAAATGCCGATCTTCGAATACAAATATAGAAGACCAGCAAGGTCCACTGACAGACCATGATACCCGCGAAACCCAGAATGATCTGGCGGGCGAATTCGGCATCACTGCCCAGCAGATAGCCAAGGCACAAAAGGCATTGAAGTACAGAAAGCAACAGCACATTGAACAGGTTGCCCACAACACCGGATGCCTTTGTACGAAGCTGGGCAAGACGCAGCTCCTGACGGTGTGAAATGGGCTGCAGCGTCATGGGAATACCGCCGATCTCGACCGTATCTTCCGGTGTGACCTCTGCAATTTCTATGTTTCTTCCGTTGAGCCGGACACCACTCTTGGAATGGGCATCCGCAATGGACCAACTGCCGTCATCGTAGCGGGTCAGAACCGCATGGTTACGGGAAACAGTAGGAAAATCAATGACAATATCGCTTTTTTTACTTCTGCCGATGACATTTTCCCAATGGGTAATGGGCAGTTTTTTCCCATCTTCCAGGCATAGCCATGCCCAGATCTCAGGCTCCCGTCGGAATGTCAGTAACGGTTTTGCGCACCGCAGCAACAAAATGAAGGCCAGTATGGGTGCCAAATACCGCATAATGCCGATATATACATATAAATAAGTATCTCTTGCACTGACAATCATATCGAGAAACCGATCCATACTGTCACCTCCTATTGTTAAAAGATACATACATTTGTTATTCCTGTCAAATTAAGAATTTATTATACTTCCATATCCCGGAGCATGCGAATCTCCCTGGCATAACCGGGAAGCTCATTGGGTGTTTCTAAAATCATAGGCTTGTCCGCCAAAGCCGGATGATTGATGATATTCCGGAAGGTATCCAACCCCAGATTTCCCTCACCGATACATGCATGGCGGTCTTTATGGCTTCCAAAACCGTTCTTGGAATCATTCAGATGCAGCGCCCGCAGCCTGTCCAGACCGATGATCCGGTCAAATTCTGCCAGCACACCGTCAAGATCATTCACAATATCGTACCCGCCGTCAAAGACATGGCAGCTATCCAGACAGACACCCACACAGTCACTGCCCACAGCATCGATGATGTCCCGCAGCTCTTCAAATTTACCGCCAACCTCACTGCCTTTTCCAGCCATGGTTTCCAGCAACACAGTGACCGGATAATCATGGCGCAGAGCATTCTTCAAGGCTTCAGCAATGTAGTCGATACCTGCTTCGGTACCCTGTCCCACATGGCTGCCGGGGTGGAAGTTGTAAAACTGTCCGGGCACAGCTGCCATACGACGCAGATCATCCTCCAAAACTGATGCGGCAAAGGCCCGGGCCTCCGGATCTGCCGTGCACAGGTTCATAGTATAAGAACCGTGAGCAACCAAAGTACCGAAACTATGTTCTTTCAATGCATTGACAGCGGCAGCCGCATCCTCAGGATCCTCCTGCTTGGCCTTGCTGCCTCTGGGGTTTCTGGTAAAGAACGCAAAGGTATTGGCACCTATGTCCAATGCTGTTTTGATCATGCCCATATAACCGCCTGTGGCAGAAAGATGGCAACCTAAATAACGCATATTGATCTCTCCTTTGAAACGGATTATACCACATACCAAAGCAAAAAGCAAATGGGGGCAATCGCCCCCATTTGACAAAGGTATTTTTTAATGCTATCCTTTAGTAGATTCCGGCTCACCGATCGTAAAAGAATCCACCAGGAGCTGCCATGTATCTGTCAACTCCCCGGCTTGGTCTGCCGGAGCCATTACGGTCAAGGCATAGTGATAATTGCCGTCATCCAGAAGAACCATTCTGCCTACCTGGTCACCTCCCTCACCTGCCGATACCCACACGCACTCATACCGGTCAATTCCGCCTGTTTTCCGCTCCATGACCGTCAGCTTATCCCTGGGATATCCGGTGATGCTGCGGATCGTTGCATCCAGATCTCCCGCGGAGAAAGTCTGTACCACCACGCAATAATCATCGCACAGATATATCTTTTCATTTCCTGTATCTTGTTGAATTTGGACTGTTTCCTCCGCCAGGATCATGCTTGTTTGCTGAGCCGGTGGCAGTTGTGGCTCTATAGGCGAATCTGATATGGTTTCAAAACTCTCCGGTGTGTTACACCCGCTCAACATCAGTATCAGCATCGCACCAAGGCAGAGCTTTTTCATACCGCATCCCTCCAGAAAGGCTGTTATTATGGATATACTGATTTACTACCTATTGATAATCAATGCGCTTGCCTTCCTTCTTATGCTTACAGATAAGCGAAGAGCCAGAAAAAATGCTTGGCGCATCCCGGAAGCCACGCTTTTGGGTGTTGCCGCTCTGGGCGGCAGCTTGGGCGCAGTGATAGGCATGCGGCTGTTTCGACACAAGACGCTGCACCCAAAATTCTCTATTGGACTACCGCTGATGCTGGCTGTCCATATTATTCTATTGATCCTTATTTTTATAAAAGCAGCATGAAGAAATCTTCACGCTGCTTATCATTATTGCATTGCTTCTATGATGGCCTCCGCGGTTTGGATACCGTCCAAGGCGGCGGACATGATGCCGCCGGCATAGCCTGCGCCCTCACCGGTGGGATAGAGTCCCCGCAGGGCCGATTGTCTTGTTTCGTCACGGATGATCTTCACGGGAGAGGAGCTTCTGGTTTCCGGTGCGGTCAGCACCGCGTCCTGATCAGAAAAGCCTTTCAGATTGCCTTCCAGTTGAGGAAGCGATTCTTTCAATGCCCGGGTGATCTTATGGGGCAGCACCTGGTTCAAATCGCACCAGGTAACACCGGGGCGGTAGGTCGGCTGCACACTGCCGCATGCTTCACTGGGTACACCAGCCAGAAAGTCGCCTACCTTTTGAGCAGGAGCTTTGTAACCGCCGCCACCGGCAGCGAACGCTGCTTCCTCGATTTGGCGCTGCCAGTACATACCCGCCAGAGGGCCATCCCCGGGAATATCCTTGGGATTGATACTTACCAAAAGCGCCGCGTTGGCATTCTCGCCGCCACGGTCCGCATAGCTCATACCGTTGGTGACTACCCTGCCCTCTTCGGAAGCCGCCGCCACCACATATCCACCGGGACACATGCAGAAGGTATAGACCGTTTCCTCATCCAGATGCTTTACCAGCTTATAATCCGCAGGCGGCAGTACAGGATCATTCTTTCCGTACTGGGCCTCGTTGACCGTCTTTTGTTTATGCTCAATGCGCACTCCCATGGCAAAAGGCTTGCTTTCCATAGGAATGCCCATGCCGTTCAGCATTTCAAAGGTATCTCTGGCGCTGTGGCCGATGGCCAGCACCACCTGATCGCAAGGCAAAACCTCGCTGCCGTTGATCTCCAATCCGGTAACCTGTCCATTATCCGTTTTGATGGCCGTTACCTGACTCTCAAAACGGACTTCACCGCCTAAAGAGATGATCCGCTGACGCAGATTCTGTACCACCGTCAGCAGCACATCCGTTCCCACGTGGGGCTTTGCGTCAAAGAGGATATCCTCCCCTGCTCCGGCTTTCACAAATTGCTCCAGCACCCAGCCGATACGAGGATTGTTGACACCGGTGTTCAACTTGCCATCGGAGAAGGTGCCGGCACCGCCTTCACCAAACTGAATGTTACTCTTGGTATCCAGCTGACCTGTTTTGAAGAAATGCTGCACCTTCTCATGGCGGGATGCTGCATCCTCGCCCCGCTCCAGAACGATGGGGCAAAGGCCATTGATGGCCAAAATCAAAGCTGCGAACATACCTGCTGGTCCAAAGCCAACTACCACAGGGCGATGCTTAGGCAAACCCTTGGGTTTGGGAACCTTATAGAAAGATACAGGCGCAAGGGTTGCTCGCTTACACCGAGCATCCTT
>JAZRKL010000143.1:0-117531 GCA_045646265.1 Faecousia sp. | reverse complement strand
ATCCCTATTTATAGTATAGGAAACCTTATCGTACGTCTCTACAATCAATTGTGTAAAACATTAGCAAATTTCGATCTCTATACACTATATCAAACCTAATAAGCAAAAAAGCTGCCCGTATGGACAGCTTTTCATGATTTTATTCAGGTTTGTAGTTGCCTTTTAAGGATACAGTTTCGTTGAATACCAGATGTTCCGGTGTAGAGTATCTGCTATCTACGCAGAAGTAACCATTACGCAGGAACTGGAATTTGTCCCCGGCTTTTGCTTCTTTCATATCCGGTGTTGCTTTGCAGCCGGTTTTTACTACTAAGGAGTTTGGATTCAAATATTCCATAAAATCTCCTTCGCCCTGTTCAGGCAGCAGCAGGAAATCCAGCATATGCACTTCTGCATCCAATGCGGTAGAAGCTTCTACCCAGTGCAGTGTGCCTTTTACTTTACGGTTGGCATTTTCCATACCGCTTCTGGTGGTAGGGTCATAGGTGCATTTCAGCTCGATGATATTGCCGGCTTCGTCTTTTACTACTTCATCGCACTGGATGATATAAGCATGTTTCAGACGAACTTCTTTACCCGGTTTCAGGCGGAAGAATTTATTATTTGCTTCTTCTTTGAAATCTTCCTGTTCGATATAGATTTCTCTGCCGAACGGAATTTTGTAGGTGCCTAGTTCCGGCTGGTTTGGATTGATTTCTGCATCCAGATATTCAATCTGACCTTCCGGATAGTTGGTAATGGTGATTTTCAATGGATCCAACACTACCATAGCACGACGTGCAGTCATGTTCAGATCTTCACGCAGGCAGTATTCCAGAAATGCGTACTCGATGGTGTTGGGGCTCTTGGCAACGCCTACGCGGTCACAGAAATTACGGATGGACGCGGGGGTATAGCCACGGCGGCGCAGACCGCACAGAGTGGGCATACGGGGATCATCCCAGCCGGAGACATAGCCGTTTTCTACCAGGGCTCTCAGCTTGCGCTTGCTGAGCACGGTGTGGTCGATGCCCAGACGGGCAAATTCGATCTGACGGGGATGATGGGGGACGGAAACGTTTTCTACCACCCAGTTATACAGGGGGCGGTGGTTTTCAAACTCCAGAGAGCACAGACTGTGGGTGATGCCTTCCAGCGCGTCCTGGATGGGGTGTGCGAAGTCGTACATAGGGTAGATGCACCACTTGTCACCCTGACGGTGATGATGCATGTGACGAATGCGGTAGATCACGGGATCGCGCATATTAAAGTTGCCGGAAGCCAGATCGATCTTGGCTCTCAAGGTGTACTTGTTGTCCTCAAATTCACCGGCACGCATCCGTGCGAATAAGTCCAGACTCTCCTCGATGGGGCGGTCACGCCAGGGGGACTGAGCAGGTGTGTTCAGATCGCCGCGGAATTCCTTTGCCTGTTCGGGAGTCAGCTCACAGACATAAGCCAGACCCTTCTTGATCAGCTCCACGGCATACTCATAGTCCTTCTCAAAATAGTCAGAGCCGTAGTAGAACCGGTCACCCCAGTCAAAGCCCAGCCAGTGGATGTCTTCCTTGATGGCTTCTACAAACTCCACATCTTCCTTGGTGGGGTTGGTATCATCCATACGGAGATTACACATGCCGTTAAACTTCTCGGCAGTGCCGAAGTCAATGATCAATGCCTTGCAGTGACCGATGTGCAGATAGCCGTTGGGTTCGGGCGGAAAACGGGTATGCACGGTCTGACCGGCGTAACGGCCGCCTTCGGCAATATCTTCTTCAATGAAGGCATGAATGAAATTTTTGCTTTCAGTAATTTCAGCCATAAAAGAATACCCTCTCTTTTTTGCAGATAATTCAAGTTATTATAACCGATACTGTTCATTTTTGCAACCGGAAAAGCGCATCTGATAGGAAAACTTTTCTGAATCCAGCTCCAAAACAGACACATAATCGCTTTAGAGATAGTGTGTAGTTTAAAAATATGAAAACTTTTTGGAAAAATCAGAAATTCTTGTTGTCAATTTGGCTGTCTTATATTAGAATAGGATAGAATAGAGAGGAGTGATAGACTTGAGCGAAATTAAGTATAAACGGATTTTGCTGAAGGTCAGCGGTGAGGCACTTGCCGGTGCCGCGCACCGTGGTCTGGATTTTAACATCATTAACAATCTGTGCGTTTCTATTAAAGAATGTGTGGACATGGGTGTGCAGATCGGTCTTGTGATCGGTGCCGGTAATTTCTGGCGCGGTGTCAAGGACGGCGCTGACAAGATGCAGCGCTCCCATGCCGACGCTATGGGTATGCTTGGTACTGTCATGAATGCCATTGCGGTTGCGGATGCTCTGGAAAAGCACGGTATGGATGCCAGAGTTCTCAGTGCTGTGGAAATGAACAAGTTTGCGGAATACTTTACCCGGGATACTGCCGAACGCTATTTGAATGAGGGCAAGGTTGTTCTGTTTGCTGCCGGTACCGGCAATCCTTATTTCTCCACAGACACCGGTGCGGTGCTGCGCGGTGTTGAGATCGAAGCGGATGCCATTTTGATGGCAAAGAATGTGGATGCCATTTACTCTGCTGACCCTGCCAAGGATCCCAACGCGGTGAAGTACACACAGCTTACTTATGCCGAAGCATTGGCTAAGAATCTGAAAGCAACCGATATCACAGCTATGGCTCTGGCTATGGATAACGATATGACGATGGTTTGCTTCGGTTTGGACGAAGAAAACAGTATTGTACGGGTAGTCCGTGGTGAACAGATCGGAACTACCGTTCAGAATCATTTTTAAGGAGGACAAGAATTATGCCCGTTGATTTTAAGGAATATGGAAGAAAAATGGAAAAGGCTCTGGACCATCTGGCGGAAGAATTCGGTGCTGTCCGTGCAGGCCGCGCCAACGCTAAGGTTCTGGACCGTATCACTGTTGAGTATTATGGAAGCGAGACACCTCTGAACGGTGTTGCTACCATTTCCTCTCCCGATGCCCGTACTCTGGTGATCTCCCCCTGGGATACCAAGCTGCTGAAGGACATCCAGAAGGCAATTCAGACCAGTGAGCTGGGAATCAATCCCCAGAATGACGGCCGTGTGATCCGCCTGGTGTTCCCCCAGCTGACAGAGGAGCGCCGTAAGGAACTGGCCAAGCAGGTCAAGAAGTATTCTGAAGAAGCAAAGGTCGCCATGCGTAATATCCGCCGTGACGGCATGGATTATGTGAAAAAGCTGAAGAAGAATTCTGAAATCACTGAAGATGAGCAGAAAAAGGCAGAGAAGGATCTGCAGGATATGCTCGATAAATACACCAAGAAGGCCGATGAGGCTCTGGCAGCCAAAGAAAAAGAATTGATGGCGATTTGATCATTGGGGGCGCTCGCGCCCCCAAACTCGTGTTATGATTCCAAAGCGTGAAAGAGGTACTGCAATGGCTATAGCCGACATTCAGAAGAATTCCCGGGATGTGCCCAAACACATAGCGATTATTATGGACGGCAACGGCCGTTGGGCGAAGAAAAGGGGTCTGCCACGTACTGCCGGCCATGCCGCAGGTGCGGAAGCCTTTCGTAAAATTGCAAATTACTGCCGCACGTTAGGTGTAAAGTATTTGACCGTATACGCATTCTCTACAGAAAACTGGAAACGGTCGGAAGAGGAAGTTTCCGGAATTATGAAGCTTCTGGGAAAATATTTGGAAGAGGCATTGGCAGACATGGAGAAAAACCGGGTTCGTTTTCGGTTCTTCGGTGATTTGAGCCGACTCAGTCCTGAACTGAGAGCAAGGTGTCTGGCTGCGCAAAATCAATCTTCTGCATACGATGTGCAGGTGAACTTTTGTCTGAACTATGGTGGTCGCTTGGAAATCGTCCAGGCGGCAAAACGGTTCGCACAGGAAGTGGCTGAGGGAACACGCTGCGTTGATGATCTGGATGAGGAGCTGTTTGATAACTATCTTTACTCTGCTGGTGTACCGGATCCCGAACTGATTATCCGCCCTTCCGGGGAAATGAGAACCAGTAATTTTCTGCTGTGGCAGTCTGCCTACTCAGAATATGTATTTATGAATGTACTGTGGCCTGATTTTGGTCCTAAAGATCTGGATGCGGCCATTGAAGAATACCATCGGCGCAATCGCCGTTTTGGAGGCGTTTAACAAATGAAAACCCGTATCATTTCAGCAGCGGTGCTGCTTCCTGTTCTGTTTCTGGTAATTTGGGTGCTGCCCAAAATCGTATGTGCGATTTTGCTGGGCATCATTGCGGGCATTGCTGCCTATGAGCTGCTGTACCGTACCGGTCTGGTGCGGAATGTACGGTTGGTTGCTTACTGTGTGGCCACTGCCTTTTTGATGTCGCTGTGGTCTTATTTTGATATGCATCGGGCATGGGGTACCCTTGGGCTGTTGGTTTTCCTCACTGCGCTGTTCGCAGAAATGATGCTGAATCATGTGAAGGTTAGGTTTGATAAGATTTGCCTGTGCATCGTCGGCGGCCTGCTGATACCGTATTTGTTGACCTCCATTGTCCGCATCCTGGGTACATACACCGGGCGGTACACCATTATCATCCCGTTTATCCTGGCCTTTTTGCCGGACAGCGGCGCGTATTTTGCCGGCAGATATTTTGGCCGGCGGAAACTGGCGCCTGTCATCAGCCCCAACAAAACCGTTGAAGGCGCGGTTGGAGCCGCAGTTACGGCCATTGTGGGCATGCTTTTGTACTCTGTGATCATGGATCTGGCATTTGACAGACAGGTTGACTATGCCATTGCGCTTCTTTACGGTCTATTTGGTGCCGCGGCTGACATTTTCGGCGATCTGATGCTTTCTTCTGTAAAGCGGCAAACCGGCATTAAGGATTACGGTAATTTGATCCCGGGTCACGGTGGCATTCTTGACCGCTTTGATTCTATGCTCATGGTAGGCCCGTTAACTGAAATTTTGTTAATATTACTGCCTGTGGTGGTGTAAAATATGGTAAAGTGTGTAAGCATTTTAGGCTCCACCGGTTCTATCGGCCGCCAGAGCCTGGATATTGTGAAGCATCTGAATATTCCCGTTGCAGCATTGACAGCCGGTACCAGTGTCGAGCGAATGGCACAGCAGTGCCGCGCATTTTTGCCGAAATTGGCTGTTATGGCGACAGAGGAGTCCGCACAGGCTCTTGCGAAGCAAATTTCTGATTTGAAGATTGAGATTGCCTGGGGTGAAGAGGGATTGATCCGTGCCGCAACCATTGCTGATGCGGATTGCGTGATCACCGCTGTTGTGGGCATGTTAGGTCTGAAGCCGACACTTGCGGCGATCCGTGAAGGAAAGCGGATCGGCCTTGCCAATAAAGAAACGCTGGTCTGCGCCGGTGAACTGGTCATGGCAGAAGCCAAGAAGTTCGGTGCAGAGATCATTCCTGTGGACTCTGAGCATTCGGCGATTTTTCAGTGTTTGATGGGCAGCCATGATAAAAAGGAAATCAAGCGGCTGATTCTTACCTGCTCCGGTGGCCCTTTTTTTGGAAGGGATAAGAATGCATTGGCTTCTGTAACCAAGGCAGATGCGCTGAAACATCCCAACTGGAAGATGGGACCCAAAATCACCGTCGATTGCGCCACATTGATGAACAAGGGCTTAGAGGTCATTGAAGCTATGCGGCTTTACGGTCTGCCTTTGGAACAGGTGGATGTGGTGATCCACAGGCAGAGCATCGTTCACAGCCTTGTGGAATTTACCGATGGTGCTGTGATGGCGCAGCTCGGCGCGCCGGATATGCGTTTGCCGATCCAGTTGGCTTTTACCTATCCTGAACGGAAACCATGCGTTGTAGACACGCTGGATCTGGTAAAATGCGGACCTCTGTCTTTCTGCGAGCCGGATATGGAAGCATTTCCTTGCCTGGCTTTGGCCCGGGAATGTGCCAAGCTGGGCGGCACCGCCTGCGCTGCCATGAATGGTGCCAATGAGGAAGCTGTCGGGATGTTCCTGGCTGATAGGATCGGTTTTTATGATATCTATAAGCGTGTTTCCCATGCGGTGGAAACCGTTCCGTTTGTTCAGAATCCGGATCTGGAGCAGATTTTGGAAGCTGACCGTTTGGCCCGCAGTGCGGTGAAGAATTATTAATTATTTCGAGGCAATTTATGACGATTCTCTTTGCGATCCTATTATTTAGTTTGCTTGTATTTGTTCATGAGCTGGGCCATTTTGTGGCTGCGAAGCTTTCCGGTGTTCAGGTCAATGAATTTGCTATTTTTATGGGGCCTGCCCTTGTGAAATGGGAAAGAAATGGAACATTGTATTCCATTCGCTGCATTCCTTTTGGCGGATACTGCGCAATGGAAGGAGAAGATGGGGACAGCGATAACCCCAGAGCTTTTACCCGTGCGGCATGGTGGAAGCGGCTGATCATTTTGGTGGCCGGTGCTTTTATGAACTTTGTAGCGGGATTATTTCTGCTGATGGTGGTATACCTTCCCGCGCAGCAGATGATCGTTCCGGAAATCGCCTATATGGAGGAAGGCTGCTTGCTCTCTGGAGAGGACGGCTTACAGGTTGGAGACCGTTTTCACAGCATTGACGGAGAGAAAATCTATGTCCAGTCTGACTTTTCTATGCTCATGAGCATCTATGGCGGGGAATACCACGATGTGGAGATCCTTCGTGACGGAAAAAAAGTGTTTCTGGATGATTTTCACATGCAGCGTACAGAGTTTCCCAATGCCGACGGCACAACCTCTATGCGCTACGGTTTTTCCTTCGATATTCAGGACTTGTCCTTTGTGGGAAAATTAAAGACTGCCTGGTTTTCCGCGTTGGATTATGTGCGTATCACCCGCTTGAGCCTGAGTATGCTGTTTACAGGTCAGGCAGATATGACGGATGTGTCCGGTCCGGTGGGCATTGTGCAGCAGATGACGGAAACCGCGGAGCAATCCGCTACGACTTTTGCCGCACTGATGAACCTTTTGAATTTCGGTGCAATGATCTCTGTCAATCTTGCTGTTATGAACCTGCTACCCATCCCTGCGCTGGATGGCGGCAGAGTCGTAGGTGTTGTCTTGACAACTGCTGTCGAAGCAGTTACCGGAAAGAAGCTGGATCCTAAGTATGAGGGCTATATCCACGGTGCCGGCATGGTATTGCTGCTTGCGCTGATGGCGTTGATCCTGTTTAAGGATGTCTTTATGATTTTTAAGAGGTAAGGCTATGACAAGAAGAATCATGGTTGGGAATGTGCCTATCGGAGGCGGTGCGCCCATTGCCATACAATCTATGCTCAATACCAAAACGACAGATGTGGATGGATCTTTGGAGCAGATTCGTAAGCTTCAGACTGCCGGCTGCCAAATCGTGCGCCTTGCTGTGCCCAATATGGAAGCAGCAAGAGGTTTTGCTAAGATCTGTGAGAAAAGCCCAGTTCCTTTGGTGGCCGATATTCACTTTGACTATAAGCTGGCCATTGCAGCCGCCGAGGGCGGTGCGGCCAAGATCCGTATCAACCCCGGCAACATCGGTGGTGAAGATCGGGTAGAAGCAGTGGTCAAGGTCTGCAAAGAACGGAATATTCCCATCCGCATCGGTGTCAACGGCGGAAGCCTGGATAAAAAGCTGCTTGAGAAGTACTGCCATCCCACAGCGGAGGCCTTGGTGGAGAGCGCTTTCGAGCATATTGCGCTGCTGGAAAAGTTTGATTTTTACGATACCTGCGTATCTATGAAGTCTTCTACAGTGCCTACGATGGTGGCGGCTTCCCGGCTGTTCCGGCAGAAGTGCGACTATCCGCTGCACATCGGTGTGACGGAAACCGGTCCTGTGAAGATGGGACTTATGAAATCTGCGATGGGTATTGGCGCACTGCTGCTGGACGGCATCGGCGATACTATCCGTGTCAGCTTGACTGATGATCCTGTGGAAGAGGTATATGCTGCCAAGGATATTTTAAAAGCTGCCGGTTTGCGCAAAGAGGGTGTGAATATTATTTCCTGCCCCGCCTGCGGCCGTACCCGTATTGATCTCATTGGCTTGGTGAACCAAGTGGATGAGGCACTGAAAAATTGTGAAAAACCCATTACCGTTGCGGTTATGGGCTGTGTTGTCAACGGCCCCGGTGAAGCCCGTGAGGCTGACATCGGCATTGCCGGCGGCGATGGCTGGGGCATGCTGTTTGAAAAGGGACAGGAGGTTGAAAAACTTCCTTATGAACAGCTTTTGCCCGCCCTGCTAAAGAGAATTGAGAGATTTTGAGGAAATACCATGTCTGAATCCGTAAGCTTGCTGAATATGTTCTCTCTTTACGAGCCGCCTGAGGCGCTGAAAAGCGTCCTTTCTCAGGCGGCCGTTGTTGCTGCGGATATTGACCCTGCCAAGCGCCGTGTGGATGTGTGCATTCATTCCGATACTTACATAACCAGAGCGGTTTTGAACGAAGTGTCCACACAAATCGTAAGCGATTATGGACTGAATCAATTGCAAATTACTTCCACCCATCCGTCGAATCAGCTCCATTATGTGGAACCGGAGGAACTGCGTGAGCTGTTTGTTGCGCAAAATTCCATGAACCGGGGCAGCCTTGCGGGTGCCCGTTGGGAATGGGAAGGACTGAAATTGTCCGTCCATCTGGCAGGAAACGGAAAGAAGGAACTGGAAGAAGCAGTTCCTTTGGTATGCCGCCAGTTGCGTGAGCGCTTTGCCGCTGATGTAACGGTGGAAATTGTTGCCGGTAAGAATCTGGAGGGCAAGGCTCTTCTGGAGGAAATGGAGCGCCTTCGTTCGGATACCCTTACATCGGTTCCCAGAACAGTGGCACCCGAGCAGAAGAAGCAGCAAAATGCTGCCCCCAGCGAAGCAATCTACGGAAAACCCTTTAAGGGGAATGCTGTGTCCATGCAGGAACTGAACCTGGATATGGGCAGTGTCATCGTAGAGGGCCGTGTTTTTGCGGTGGAACACAAGGAATTGAAAAAGCGCAATGCCTGGGTGGTCAATTTTGACATGACCGACAATATGGGTTCGGTGCGTATCAACCGCTTCATGGAAAGCGGTGAAGCAAAACCGATTCTGGATAATGTAAAAGAAGGCGCTGTTCTTCGGGTCCAGGGCAAGCTGATGGTCAATAACTTTGACAATGAGATGGTTCTGAAGCCCTATGCCATTATGCCCGGCACCATGCCCAAGCGAAAGGATACCGCGGAGCGCCAAAAGAGAATCGAACTGCACCTGCATACATCCATGAGTAATATGGATGCGCTGACCAGCACAAAAGCTGCCATCAAGCAGGCGGCTGCCTGGGGCCATCGTGCCATTGCTATTACGGACCATGGCTGCTGTCAATCCTTTACCGATGCGCTACATGTGGTGGAGGATTGGAAAGGCGCGCCCAAGGTGGCGGGAACTGACGACACCATTAAGATCCTTCACGGCTGCGAGGGCTATTTTGTTAACGATGTGGACGACCGTATCGTGGTCCACGGCAAACAGGATATGACCTTTGACCAAGAGTTTGTGGCCTTTGACCTGGAGACTACCGGCCTGTCTTCTCAGACCGATACGATCATCGAAATTGGTGCTGTGATTATGAAAGACGGTAAGGAAGTTGATCGCTTCCAGACCTTCGTTGATCCCCACAGAACGCTGGATAAGAAGATCGTTGAACTGACAGGTATCACCGATGAGATGCTGCAGGGTGCGCCGTCTATTGAGGAAGTGCTCCCCAAATTCCTTGAATTCTGCGGTGAAAGGGTTTTGGTGGCTCACAACGCCGATTTTGATACCGGTTTTGTCCGGGCAGCCTGTAATAAGCTTGGTCTGCCCTATACCATTACTTCTGCCGATACATTGATCCTTGCGCAGAACTTGATGCCGCAGCTTGGTAAGCACAAGCTGGACATTGTGGCAAATGCTTTGAGCCTGCCGGAGTTTAATCATCACCGGGCGGCAGATGACGCTGTGATTTGCGGTATGATCATGGCGCGGTTCTTCCAGATGCTGATGGAGGAACACGGCATTGATACCCTGCAAAAGATCAATCCTGCCATGGAGAGTCTGCGCTCTCAAAATCGTATCGGTGACCGCCACGCAAGACATATTATACTCTTTGCGAAAAACCAAATCGGACTGAGGAATCTCTATCAGTTGATTTCGCTTTCCAATCTGCAATACTTTAAGCGTGTTCCCAGAATGCCCAAGTCGGAGCTGCTCAGACTTCGGGAAGGTCTGATCATCGGTTCTGCCTGCGAAGCCGGCGAACTGTTCCAGGCGATTTTGGCAAGAAAGAGCGAGGATGAACTGAAGCGTATTGCTTCTTTCTACGATTTTCTGGAAATCCAGCCCTTGTCCAATAACCGTTTTATGCTGGAAAAGGGCCTGGCCAAGGATGAGGAAGAGCTGAGAGAATATAACAGAATCGTTGTCCGACTTGGTGAAGAACTGGGTAAGCCTGTTGTTGCTACCGGAGACGTTCACTTCCTGAATCCGGAGGATGAGATCTTCCGCCACATTCTTTTGGCAACTAAGGGGTTTGATGATGCGGACAAGCCAAATCCGCTGTACTTCAGAACCACCGACGAGATGCTGAAGGAATTCTCCTATCTGGGAGCGGAAAAGGCCTATGAGGTGGTCGTTACCAACACCAACCTCATTGCGGATATGTGCGAGACCATCCGCCCGGTACCCCATAACCTGTTCGCTCCCAAGATTGAGAATTCTGTGGAAGATCTGAATGATCTGGTCTACGGAAAGCTTCACCGACTCTACGGTGAGAATCCCCCGGAGCTGTTCGTCAAGCGTGTGGAGACGGAATTGCACGATATTATTTCCTGCCACTACGATGTGATCTATATGTCCGCCCAGCGGCTGGTGCAGAATTCTCTGGAAAACGGCTATCTGGTGGGTTCCCGTGGTTCTGTTGGTTCGTCAATCGTGGCTTTTATGTCCGGCATTACGGAGGTTAATTCCTTCCCGCCGCACTACCGCTGTCCCAATCCGGAGTGCAAGCATACCATTTTGGATGTACCCAAGGAATTCAACTGCGGTGCGGACCTGCCGGATATGAAATGTCCTCTGTGCGGCGCTCAACTGGAAGAGGACGGATTCAACATTCCCTTCGAAACCTTCCTTGGCTTCGGCGGTGACAAGGTTCCGGATATCGACCTGAACTTCTCCGGCGAATACCAGGCAGAAGCGCACAAGTACTGTATCTCCATGTTTGGTTCTTCCCATGTGTTCCGCGCGGGAACCATCGGCACGGTTGCTGAGAAAACAGCTTTTGGCTATGTGAAAAAGTATCTGGAAGAGCGGGGAAAAACCGCTTCCAGTGCGGAAAAGAACCGACTTGCGGCAGGTTGTGTCGGCGTGCGCCGTACCACAGGCCAGCATCCCGGCGGCCTTGTGGTTATTCCACAGGAAAATGAGATCTGGGATTTCTGCCCGGTGCAGCACCCGGCGGATGACCCAAAATCCGACCAGATCACCACCCACTTTGAATATCACTCCATGGAAGAAAATCTTCTGAAGCTGGATATGCTGGGTCATGATGATCCCACCATGATCCGTATGATGGAGGATATGACCGGTGTGGATGCCAAGACCATTCCCTTGGATGACAAAGGAACCATGTCCATCTTTACTACATCCAAGATCCTGGGATACGAGAATGATAAACTCCTGGGACCTACCGGCGCTGTGGGTGTTCCCGAATTTAATACCCGATTCACCCGTGGCGTTCTGTTGGACACCATGCCAACCAAGTTCGATTTCCTGGTGCGTATCTGTGGATATACCCACGGTACCGACGTGTGGTTGGGTAACGCAAAGGATTTGATCAATTCCAAGACAGCTACTGTTGACCAGACCATCGGTGCCCGTGACGATATTATGATTTACCTGATCTCTTGCGGCATGCCGGATAAACGGGCATTTAAGATCATGGAGTCTGTCCGCAAAGGCAGAGGTCTGCCTCCCGGCGCGGAAGAAGAGATGGTGGCAGCCGGTGTTCCCGATTGGTATATTGGTTCCTGTAAGAAGATCAAGTATTTATTCCCCAAGGCCCACGCGGTTGCTTACTGCATGATGGCTTTCCGTATTGCGTGGTTTAAGGTCTACCATCCGTTGGCATTCTATTCCGCTTACTTCTACCGCAGAAGCCAGAAAGGCGGCTTCGACGCGGTACTGATGACCAACGGCATGGATGCTGTCCTTGCCAATATCAATGCCATCGACAATAATGAAGATGCCACGGCCAAGGACGAAGATCTGCTGACGACTCTGGAAGTGGTATACGAATTCTACCTGCGTGGTTTTGAATTCGCACCCATCAGCATCTATGACAGCCACGCTACCAAGTTCCTGATTAAGGATGGAAAGATACTTCCGCCTTTTGTTGCTATCTCCGGTCTTGGCGAAAGCGCTGCCTGGGATCTGATGGAGGGGAGGGAAGGTAAGTCCTTTATATCCATCGAAGAGGTGGCGGCTGCCTGTCCCAAAGTGTCCAAGACCCATATGCAAATGCTCAAAGAGGCCGGTGCTTTCGGTGATCTGCCGGAAACCAGCCAGGTCAGCCTGTTCTAAGGAGGTTTTGATATGCAAGATATAGGTATGCAGTTTCATATTCGCTGTAAGGAAGGGGATGTGGGCCGGTATGTGTTCCTGCCCGGTGACCCCGGCCGCTGTGAAGCCATTGCAAAGCATTTTGATGATCCTGTCCATGTGGGCATGAACCGGGAATACAACATCTACACCGGTACACTGCTGGGTGAAAAGGTCAGTGTTTGCTCTACCGGTATCGGCGGCCCTTCCGCTTCCATTGCCATGGAAGAGCTGGCAGCCATCGGCGCGGATACCTTTATCCGTGTGGGTACCTGCGGCGGAATTGATCTGAATGTTCTGCCCGGCGATGTGGTGGTTGCTACCGGCGCTGTCCGGTATGAACATACTTCTATGGAGTACGCACCCATTGAGTTTCCTGCCGTGGCGGACTTCGAGATTGCCTTGGCGCTGCAGCAGGCAGGCAAGGACTTGGGATTCCGGGTCCACACGGGTGTCGTCCAGTGCAAGGACTCCTTCTATGGCCAGCATGCGCCCCAGAAGTCTCCTGTGTATTACGAGCTGGAACAGAAGTGGGAAAGCTGGAAGCGCCTGGGCGTCAAAGCCAGTGAAATGGAATCCGCCGCGCTGTTTGTTGTGGCGGCAGCACTGGGTGTGCGCTGCGGAAGCTGCTTCCATGCTGTATGGAATCAGGAACGGGAAAAGCTTGGCATGACCATGCCTATGACGGAAGATACCTCCGGCGCTATTCGTGTGGGTATTGAAGCTATGAAGCGTATCATTGCACAAGACAGAGGATAATAATATAACTGGCCGTTGAGGAGTGTGTCTCTTCAACGGCCAGTTATTATTTTGAAAAGCTTATATCGGATTTTTGCTTTATCGGGATTTGGGAAAGAATCACCGCTATAAACATCAGCACACATCCTAATGTTTCCTGCTGTGTCATAGTCTCTTTTAAAATGAGCCATCCGGCAAGAACCGCAAATACCGATTCCATACTCATAATGAGGGATGCAGCCGCAGGCTCCACATTTTTCTGACCTATGATCTGGAAGGAGTAAGCGGCACCCATAGAAAGAAAACCTGCGTAGCATAAGGGAAACCAGCAGTTTAATAGATTGGAAACACTAACGTCTTCGGCAAAACATGTGATAATGGCAGAGCCAACCGCGCAGACGGCTGCCTGCAGGCAGTTAAGCCGAAGTGCATCTGTATCGCCGGCGAAGTGATCGACGGCCAGAATCTGCACTGCAAACATCATGGCGCTTCCCAGCAGCAAAATATCACCGATATTGATTTTGGATACACCCGCAAAACTGAGCAGATAAAGGCCAACCACAGCGATGACGACACTGATGGGTACCATATAAGAGAGCTTTCTCTTTAGCAACAGACCCAATACCGGCACCAGGATGATGTACATGGCTGTCAAAAAGGCTGCTTTGCCGGCAGTGGTATATACGATACCGATCTGCTGCAAATTGCAGGCCAGAAACAGCGGGATTCCGCAAAGGACACCGGCTTTCCACAAACGTTTGTCCATCCAGCCTTTTTGAAAGCTTTTATGTTCCTTTTTGTCAAACAGCCAGATAATGGGGAGCAATCCGATGACAGCCAGACCGCAGCGAACAGCCTGGAAGGTAAAAGGACCGATATGATCCATGCCGACGCTTTGCGCGATAAAAGTGGTACCCCAGATAAATGTAGCCAGGAGTAAAACCGCGCTGCCTTGAATTCTTTTTTTCATATTATCACCGCAGGACAGTTTATCACATCCTGCGTCTCTTTTCAATTGCAATTTACAAAAGCTGTGGTATAATGAAGAAAAAGTACGCAAGGAGGAATTTATTATGGAACAAACCAACAAGATCCGTAAGCGCTCTGAAATCCCTGTAGAGGATACCTGGGCAACAGAAGACCTGTTTGTCAGCGACGAAGCATGGGAACAGGAGCTGGCTACCATCGGTGCCGATCAGGAAAAGCTGCAGTCCTTTGCCGGCCGTCTTTCTGAAAGCGCTGATGTGTTGTATGAATACCTGACTTTTATGGAAGAACTGGACGAAAAGATCTCTCTGCTGGCTAACTACTGCATGCGCAAGGGCGATGAAGATACCCGCAATCCCGTGTATCAGGCCATGGGCGGTAAGTTCCGCAGCATCATGGTCGCGCTGGGTGCAGCCGGCAGTTTCGAGACTCCCGAAATTATGGCTATCTCCGATGAGACTCTGGATGGCTTCTATGCCGCACAGCCCGGTCTGGAGCGCTACCGCCGTTATCTGACCAACATGCGCCGCCGCAGAGCACACACGCTGTCCGCTGCGGAGGAAAAGCTGCTCGCTGCTGCCGGTGAGATCTCCGGTACTGCCAGTGATGCGTTCGGTAAGTTTTCCAATGCCGATCTGACCTTCCCCGATGCGTTGGACAGCGAGGGTAAGGCCCATCCCGTCAGCCAGGGAACCTTTGTCCTGTGTGAGGAAAGCAATGACCGGGTTCTGCGCCAGAATGCCTACGAAAGCCTGTACCGGACTTATTTGAAGTTTAAGAATACCGCTGCCGCTCTGCTGAACGGCCAGAACAAGCAGCTGAAGTATTTTGCTGAGGCTCGCAAATATCCCAATGCCTTTGAAGCATCGCTGGATCGCACCAACGTGCCGACTTCCGTATATCTGAACCTGATCGAAGCAGTTCATCAGAACATGGACAAGATGCACCGTTATGTCCGCCTGCGCAAGAAGCTGCTGGACGTTGACGAACTGCATTTTTACGATGTCTATACTTCTTTGGTCGACGGCGTAGACAAGTATATTCCCATTGAGGAAGCTAAGCAGACCGTTTATGATGCACTGGCACCTCTGGGTGAAGATTACCGCAAGATCCTGAAGAAAGGCTTCGAAAACCGCTGGATCGATGTATATCAGAACGAAGGCAAGCGCAGCGGCGCTTATTCTGCCGGTGCAGCCGTCCATCCCTTTGTGCTGCTGAACTATACCGGCACTTTGGACAGCCAGTTCACTCTGGCACATGAAATGGGCCATGCGCTCCATTCCTACCTGTCCCACAAGAACCAGAATCCCATTGACGCGGATTATGTGATCTTCGTGGCGGAAGTGGCCTCTACATGTAACGAAGCACTGCTGATGGAGTACCTGCTGGGCAAGACCACCGACAAGAAGGAGCGGGCATATCTCATCAACCACTTCCTGGATCAGTTCAAGGGTACTCTGTACCGCCAGACCATGTTTGCTGAGTTCGAGCTGAATATCGGCCGCATGGTCAGCGAGGGTAAGACCCTAACAGCCGATCTGCTGTGTGCTGAGTATCGCCGTCTGAACGAGCTGTACTTCGGACCCGATATGATCGTGGACGACGAGATCGCTATGGAATGGGCAAGAATTCCTCACTTCTACTACAACTACTATGTCTTTCAGTATGCTACAGGCTACTCTGCGGCGATTGCGCTGTCCCGTAAGATCCTGGCAGAAGGCGAGAGCGCTGTGAAGGATTATATCGGCTTCCTGTCCGGCGGTTGCTCCAAGAGTCCCATCGATCTTCTGAAGGGCGCTGGTGTCGACATGACCGGCCCCGAGCCTGTCAATGAGGCTTTGCAGCTGTTTGGCCGCCTGTTGGATGAGATGGAAGAACTGACGAAGGACCTGTGATGAGAGAAGTTTACTTGCCCACGTTGCACTGGTTTGCAATGAAAAACCCCTTTACCGGTTCCTGCGGCGAATTTCGGTTCAAGGCAGAACCCAAGGTCGTCATGGCAACCCCCAAAGAAGTGGATTTCGAACAAAGCACAATCTTTTGCCAGTATTGGCATGGTCCTTTCTGCTACGAAAAAAGCGAAATGGAGGGGGAAGAAACCTTCCCCCTTACCGAAGAGGGAAGGTTGGCCATGAAGACATGGCTGGAAGACCATATTTAATCAGAAAAATGTGGAAATCTGCGGAATAATCATTGACATTCCATGGATTTATGGTAGAATAATTTGGCATATAGATGCGCTTATATGGAAAGACAATGCGAAAGCCAAGCAGAAGAAAGGTCTTTAGCGAGAGGGGAACGGTGAAAGCCCTCGTCCGGAATGCTGCGAGCCACTTTTTGCGTCGCCCGGGACGACCGGGACGGGTACTCCCGTTACAGAGTATCTAAGATGCCGCTTTTGCGGTGAATTAGGGTGGTACCGCGATTTTGAGTCGCCCCTATTTATTGGGGGCGGCTTTTATTTTTTGTAATTTATTATGGAGGTAATTCCTATGGATCCCAAACCCTTTGGCGTAAACGAATTACGCGAAATGTTTTTGAAGTTCTTCGAGAGCAAGAACCATCTGCGTCTTCCCAGCTTTTCTCTGATTCCGCAGAATGACCAGTCTCTGCTGCTGATCAACTCCGGCATGGCACCCATGAAGCCTTATTTTAAGGGCGAAGTGGAGCCTCCCCGCCGTCGAGTCTGCACCTGCCAGAAGTGCATCCGTACTGGTGATATCGAGAACATCGGTAAGACTGCCCGCCACGGTACCTACTTCGAAATGCTGGGTAACTTCTCCTTTGGTGATTACTTTAAGAAGGAGTCCCTGCGCTGGAGCTGGGAATTCCTGACCAGCCCTGAGTGGGTAGGTCTGGACCCCGAGCGCATGTATCCCACCGTCTACGAGCACGACGATGAGGCTTGGGACATCTGGACCAAGGAGATCGGTGTTCCTGAAGAGCGAATGACCCGTCTGGGCAAGAAGGACAACTTCTGGGAGCATGGCGCAGGTCCCTGCGGACCCTGCAGCGAGATCCACTACGACCGTGGTGAAAAGTACGGTTGCGGCAAGCCCGATTGCCGTCCCGGCTGTGATTGCGACCGTTTCATGGAAGTTTGGAACAACGTTTTCTCCCAGTTCGATAACGACGGACAGGGTAACTATACAGAGCTGGTGCAGAAGAACATTGACACCGGCATGGGTCTGGAGCGTGTGGCAGTTGTCTGCCAGGGTGTTAACAGCCTGTTCGATGTGGATACCGTCATGAACATCACCAATCATGTGACCCGGATCACCGGCGCTTCCTACGGCCAGAGCTTCAAAACTGATGTAAGCCTGCGTGTTATCACCGACCATGTACGTGCTTCCACCTTCATGATCGCGGACGGTGTTCTGCCTTCCAACGAAGGCCGTGGCTATGTTCTGCGCCGCTTGCTGCGTCGTGCTGCCCGCCATGGCAAACTGTTGGGCGTGAACAAGCCTTTCCTGTTTGAAGTTGTTGGCACTGTTATCAAGGAAAATGAGACTCACTACAGCTACCTGCGGGAGCGCGCTGAGTATATCACCCGTATCGTCAAGATCGAGGAAGAGAATTTTGCCCGCACCATCGATACCGGTATGCGCATTTTCGCTGAGAAGATGGCCGCCCACAAGGAAAAGGGCGAGACCGTATTCTCCGGTGCCGACGCTTTCCTGCTGGCTGATACCTACGGTTTCCCCATTGACCTGACTGCTGAAATGCTGGAAGATGAAGGCATGACCATTGATATGGATAAGTATGTGGAGTGCCGTGAAGAGCAGCGGGTTCGTGCCCGTGAGGCCCGTAAGGCTCTGGGTGACCTGGGCTGGGCAGGTATTGACCTGGGCCTGGATACCACGCCCACCGCGTTCCTGGGTTATGACTACTACAACAGCGAAGCCAAGGTGCTGGCTGTTTGTGTTGGTGAAGAAGTTACCGGTTCCATTACCGGCGGTGAAAGCGGCATTATCGTTCTGGACAGAACTCCCTTCTATGCAGAAATGGGCGGCCAGGTGGCTGACCATGGCACCATTCTGGTCGGTGACAGCCGTTTTGAAGTCACCAATGTTTTGAAAGATAAGGGCGGCAAGTATCTGCACCACGGTAAGATGGTCAGCGGCACCATCAAGGTAGATGACACCGTCTGCGCTGCCATCGATGTAGATCGCCGTAAGGCTATCATGCGTGCCCACTCCGCAACCCACCTGCTGCAGAAGGCTCTGACTGCTGTTTTGGGCGACCACGTCCATCAGGCCGGTTCTCTTGTAGAACCCGACCATCTGCGTTTTGACTTTACCCACTACTCCGCTATGACTCCCGAGGAAATGGCAAAGGTAGATGTAATCGTCCAGGCTGCGGTGCTGGAAGGCTATCCTGTGGATGTTCGTGAAATGTCCATTGACAAGGCTAAGGAAATCGGCGCTACCGCTCTGTTCAGTGAGAAGTACGGCGATACCGTTCGTGTTGTTAACATGGGTAATTACTCCATCGAGCTGTGTGGCGGCACCCATCTGGACAATACCGCTAAGGTTGGCCCCTTCCGTATTGAGAGCGAAGGCAGTGTAGCCTCCGGTGTCCGCCGTATTGAAGCAATTACCGGTAAGGCATGTCTGGAAGATATGCAAAAGAACCGTGAGATGATCTACAGCACCTGCGCCCAGCTGAAGGTAAAGCCCTCTGAACTGGAAGATAAGATCCATGCACAGGTGGAAGAGATCAAGGGTCTGAAGCGTGCTATCGAAACATTCAAGGCAAGAGAAACTGCCGGTGAGACCGAGCGTTTCCTGTATGGCGCCCGTACCATCAGCGGCGTTCATGTGATTACTGCAACTGTGCCCGATGCTGATGCCGGCAAGCTGCGCCAGATGGGTGACCTGCTGCGGGACAAGGATCCTTCTGTTGTTGCGGTACTGGCCGCTGTCAACGGCGATAAGCTGACCTTCCTGGCTGCCTGCGGCAAGGAGGCCGTTGCCAAGGGAATCAAGGCCGGTGATCTGGTGAAGCTTGTCTGCACCGCCTGCGGCGGCAGTGGCGGCGGTAAGCCTGACAGCGCTATGGGCGGCGGCAAGGACATCAACAAGATGGATGATGCCCTGGCTAAGGTCGATGATTTTGTAGCTTCTAAGCTGAACTGATATTCCAGGGACACCGCCTTTGCGGTGTCCCTGTTTCTAAAAGGAGGGTCGCGTATGAGAAAACTGATGTGGTTCAGCATAGGCTTCTGCGCGGCCTGTGTACTGGGTGTGTATCTTCTTTCCGGAGGTATCGCATTCCTGCTTGGTTTGCTGCTTTTAGTGATGGGAGTCGCTTTGCTGTGCCTTCGCAGAAAGGATTGGGTACGCATCTCGGCAGTATTATGCATTGGTATTGCAATTGGCTTACTATGGTATAGACTATATGATGCCACCAAGCTTTCTTCCGTAAGATCAGTAGATGGCGAAATCAGAACGATTACTATAGAATGTAATGATTTTTCCTTTGAGTCCGACTACGGTATTACGGCAGACGGAATGACGGAAGTGGCAGGTAAGCGCTGCCAAGTTCGTTTCTATTTGAATCAGAAGCTTCAGCTTTCACCTGGAGACCGTGTGACAGGGGAATTCCGCTTGCGTTACACAGCACCTGGTGGTAAGGATGACCCGACCTATCACAGCGGTAACGGTATTCTATTGCTTGCCTATCCCAAAGGAGATCATGCAATTTTTCCGGCGCAAGACCGTCCTGTTCACTATCTTCCCGCATATTTGCGGCAATATTTGCTGAATTTGATTACGGACATGTTTCCCGCAGACGGATCTGCCTTTGGAAAGGCGCTATTGTTGGGGGATACCTCCGAATTGAGCTACGAAACAGAATCCGATCTGACGGCTAGCGGCATTCGCCATGTGGCGGCAGTATCCGGCCTGCATGTATCGATCCTGTTTTCTCTTATATATCTTTTTTCCGGAAAACGCAGGGTACTTACAGTGCTTGTGGGAATCCCGACGCTGTTAATTTTTGCTGCCATGGCAGGTTTTTCACCATCTATTGTCCGTGCAAGCCTTATGCAGCTGCTGATGCTTTTGGCACTGCTGTTTAAGCGGGAGTATGATCCACCCACGGCGCTGGCGTTTGCGGTTTTGGTTATGCTGGCAGTAAATCCGCTAACAGTGACATCCACCGGTTTCCAGTTAAGTGTCGCCAGCGTAGCCGGTATCTTCCTGTTCTGCGGCAGGATCAATAGCTGGCTTCAAGATCCCAAGCGCTTTGGAAAATGGAAGAAGAATAAACAATTAACAAAACTGGTCAATGGGTTTACTTCGTCCGTGTCCATTTCATTGAGTGCGCTGATTGCCACAACACCGCTGACGGCCTGGTATTTCGGCAGTGTCAGTTTGCTGAGCGCAGTGACGAATCTGCTGTGCCTGTGGGTCGTTACGATCCTGTTTTGCGGCATTATTGTTGCGTGTATTTTGGGCGCAATGTGGATGCCGTTGGGGAAGAGCGTGGCTTGGCTTCTGGGATGGCTGATTAAATATATTTTGTCCATTGCCAAAATTGTCGCGTCGATCCCTGTTTCAGTCGTCTATACAAAGAGTCCGTATGTTGTTGCGTGGCTGGTCTTTGTGTACATTTTACTGTTCATTTTCATCTTTAGTAAGGAAAAAAGACCGGCAATTCTGAGCTGCTGTGCGATACTGAGCTTGTGTATTGTTCTGCTGGCATCCTGGGTAGAACCGCTTTTGGATAATTACCGGGTAACACTGCTGGACGTGGGACAGGGTCAGTGCGTATTGCTGCAAAGTAAGGGGAAAACCTACATGGTAGATTGCGGCGGTGATTATGATGAAGACGTTGCGGATTCAGCGGCTGCAATGCTGCTTTCACAAGGTATCACGCATTTGGATGGTATCATTCTGACACACTATGACAAGGATCATGTAGGTGCTGCTGCGTATCTGCTTTATCGGATCGGTGCGGATGTTTTGATTCTGCCGGATGGCGATGAGGCGCAGGATTGGGACCCAGCCTTGTTCAAACACCATACAGGAGCAGTTCTTCGTGGAGATAAAGAACTGCGGATCGGTTGGGCGGATGCTGAAATTACCGTGTATCCTAGTTGGAACACGGAAACAAGCAATGAAAGCAGCTTGTGCGTCTTGTTTCAAACGGAAAAGTGTGCTATACTCATAACCGGAGACCGCAGTACCGTTGGTGAAGAGGTGCTTGTGAAAACAGTGGCGCTTCCACAGCTGGATGCGCTGGTGGTTGGCCACCACGGTGCGGCCAGCTCTACAGGAACTGCGCTTCTGGAAGCAACCAGACCGAAAACGGCCTTGATATCTGTGGGCGAAGACAATGCGTATAAGCATCCTTCCCAGCAGGTGCTTGATAGATTGATCAGCTATGGCTGTCAAATCCGGCGCACCGACATAGAAGGAACCATTATATTTAGGGGGTGAAACCATGGCAAAACAGACCGAAAAACCCAATAACCTGCAACAACTGAAACTGGACATCCGCAACAAACAGTGTCAGCGTCTGTATTTTTTTCATGGCGAAGAAACCTTCCTGCTGCATCATTATCTGGAGCAGCTGAAAAAGCTTTTGTTGGACGAACTGACGGAATCCTTTAATTTTCATAAGCTCAATAACGAAACTTTTGATATACAATCTTTTGCCGACAGTGTTGAGAATCTTCCCATGATGGCAGAAAACACCTTTGTTTGGGTGGATGAGATCGATATTTTCAAGATGAATGAGACCGACAGAGAAAAAATGGTTGAAATCCTGTCGGATATTCCCGAATACTGTACGGTGGTTTTTACCTATATTACAACTGTCTGGAAGCCGGATAAACGACTGAAGAAGCTGTGGGATGCGGTGGATAAAAACGGATGCATCGTTGAATTTGCCAAACAGGAACCGCGGGATCTGATTCCCTGGGTGGTTCGGCATTTTGCGGCCCGCAAGAAGCAGATATCCAACGACTTGTGCGCATATCTGATCGATATTACCGGCGGTACCATGACCGCACTCAGCGGTGAAATCGACAAGATCGCTGCCTATTCCGGCGCTGATACCATCAGGAAAAGCGATATTGATGCGGTAACAGAGCCGGTTCTGGATGCCATCGTGTTTCAAATGACCGATTTGCTGAGTCAGGGAGAGTATGGACCTGCTTTGCTGAAACTGCAGCAGCTGCTGAAAATGCAGCAGGAGCCACTGTCCATTCTTGGTGCGGTAGGTGCCCATTTCCGCCGGCTTGCCACTGCGCGCATCTTGATGGATAACGGAAAGGGTTCGTCGGAACTGATGCGGTTGTGCGGCTTGGGGGATTATCCTGCCAGAAAGACCATGTCTGCTGCAGGCCGTTTTTCTGCCCGGTTTTATGCAAAGGCTGCCGAACTGGTGATGGAGACAGATAACCAGATCAAAACGTCCTTTGACGAACCGGAGCGCCTTTTGGAATTGCTGATCCTTCGTCTTGCCCAGGAGGCCCGCAATGGTTAAAATCAAGGAAGCCATTCTGGTGGAAGGCCGGTATGATAAAAACACACTGTCTCAGATCGTGGATGCTCCGATATTGGAGACCAACGGTTTTGGGATATTCAAAGACAAGCAGCAAATGGATCTGCTGCGCAAAATAGCTGAGACACGTGGATTGATTGTGTTTACGGACTCCGATGGCGCGGGATTTGTGATTCGCAATTATGTGAAAAGTGCCATCGAAGGGAAATATCTGAAGCATGCTTACATTCCGGATATTGCCGGCAAGGAGCGCAGAAAGTCCGCTCCCGGCAAGGAAGGAAAGCTGGGCGTAGAAGGTATGCGCCCGGAGATCATTCTGGATGCCCTGCGGCGCTGTGGCGCGACCATCGAGGGTGAAAGTAATACGGCATCGAATCAAATCACCAAGCAGGATTTGATGGAACTGGGCCTGTCCGGCGGCCCTGACAGCAGTGCAAAGCGTTTGGAACTGCTGAAAAAGCTTTCATTGCCGGAACACATGAGTGCTAATGCGATGCTGCAGGCACTGAATCTGCTATACACCTTAAATGAACTGAGAGAAACGGTGGCGCAGTTGGAGAGAAACAATGGTTGATATACAGGTAAACAATTTAACAAAGTTCTTTGTCATCGGTGAAAACCTTTTGGAAGGCCTATCCTTTGAGATCCAGGAAGGGGAGTGCGTCGCGATCCTTGGCCGCAACGGCTGCGGCAAGACCACCCTCTTTAAGATCCTCACGGGGGAAATGGACTATGACGATGGGGAAGTATTCGTCAATCCCCATAAGCGCATCGGCTTGATCTCCCAGATTCCCCGCTTCCCGGAAGGTTACACAGTGGAGCATGTGCTGCGCAGCGCCTATGCGCCGCTGCTTAACATGAAGCGGAAGATGGAAGCATTGGAAACTGCCATGGCTGCGGTTGTGACTGATGAGCAGTTAAAAGAATATGACCGTCTGGGTGCTGCCTTCGAAGCCGGTGGCGGTTATGACATGGATGTTGAGGTGGATAAGATATCCAACGGTCTTGGTATTACCGCTGCCCAGAGAGATCAGCTTTTTGACAGTCTGTCCGGTGGTGAGAAGACAAGAGTGAACTTGGCCCGCCTTCTTCTGGAAAAAACCGATATACTATTGTTGGATGAGCCGACAAACCATCTGGACTTAAACAGTGTGGAATGGCTGGAAGGCTATTTGAAAGCGTTCAAGGGAACTGTATTGACCATTTCCCACGACCGTTATTTTCTGGACACCGTTGCGGACAGAATTATTGAGATCGTAGACGGTCACGCGGAGTTTTATTCCGGCAACTATTCGTTCTATATTGATGAAAAACAGGCACGGTTTAACTTGCAGCTGAAGCAGTATGAGCAGGAACAGGCTAAGCTGAAACAGTTGGGATACACTGTTGAGCGTATGAAAGGCTGGGGTATCAATAACCGCACACTGTATCGTCGAGCTATGTCCATTCAGCACCGAATGGAGCGCATTAAGAAGACAGAAAAACCGAAAACTGAAAAGACTATGAAAGCTACCTTCGGGCAAAAGGACTTTTCCGGCGATCTGGTGTTTGAAACCAAGCGGATGGCGAAAGGCTATGACGGCAGAACACTGTTTTCGGATGTGGAGCTGACGGTGGAAGGCGGTGAACGGATCGCTCTGTTGGGAGATAACGGCACCGGCAAGACGACCTTTATTAGATGCCTTCTGGGTGATGAGGATTGCGAAGGCAAAATCAAATTCGGGCCCACGGTCAAATGGGGATACCTGCCACAGACAATTCGCTTCGCACATCCGGAGCGGACACTCTACGACACTATGCTCTATGAGAAGAACTGTACCCCACAGACCGCCAGAGACCGTCTGGGCGCATTTCTGTTCCAGGGCGAGGATGTGTTCAAGACAGTAGGAACCCTCTCCGGCGGCGAGCAATCCCGTCTGCGGCTGTGCATGCTGATGGATGAGAAAATCAATCTGCTGATTCTGGACGAACCCACTAACCATCTGGACATTGCTTCCCGAGAATGGATCGAAGCAGCCATTGAGGAATTCGAAGGTGTACTGCTGTTTGTATCCCATGACCGCTACTTTATTGAGAAGTTTGCCGAGCGTATTTGGCTTCTGGAAGATGGTAAAATTCGGGACTTTAAGTGTGGCTACAGTAAGTACCGTTCGATTCTGGAACACGAAGCGGCTTCGAAAGTCGTGATCCCGGATGCGCCGAAACACAAAAAAGAAAAGCCAAAGGGCGGCACAAAGGAGCAGGACAAGCTGATCCGCCGTCTGGAACGGGAAATCGAAAAGCAGGAGCAGGTTGTTGCCGAGTACGATGGGAAGATCGAAGCGGCTGCTGCTGACTATCAGGAGCTGACCCGCTTGTTGGGGGAAAAGGAAGAAGCGGAAATGCTGCTGATGGAACTGATGGAGCAGTGGGAAGCTGCCCAGCTGTAATTGATTATATTAGGAGGTTGCACTGTGGGAATGTTTATGGCAAGTGTTGCGTTTGCTTGCGGCGACACTGAAAAGTGGAAAAAGATTTCTCCTGAAATTAAAAAACTGATATCTGAAACGGATGCATTGTTTTCTAATTTCCAAGAGAATGGCCCGGGTTACTGCATTATAAGTCCTTATGGTGATATGGCATCATACTTGGTAGGATTGCCGCAAAAAATTAGTGAACTAACGGGCGGATACGCTGTTTTTGCGAACTGTGTTGACAGTGATTTCAATATGATCAGTCTTTGGTTTAATGGGGAACATTTGGAAGACAGTTATATTGGAAAGCTTTACGAAGAGTATACTGCGTTTTATGAAATTCCAAAGCCGGATATAAATCTATGGCTTCCCCTGTTGGTTGATAAAACCAGAATAGATGATCTTAGTCATGCGCTGTTGGCAGAGCAAGTGTTTGCGGATGATAATCTGCGTGAATTGTCCGTACTTACGGGCTTGCCGATTTTAGACGACGAATTTCTTGGTAAATGTATCTAAATCTGTTTTTGGGTAGTAATATGAGCGGAAAACTCCGCAACATGACATCCGTATATCTCTTTGACGAGCAGGGAATCCTGTGCCTTTACCGCATCGGCTCCCGGGTGGCTAACAACAAGTGTGTAGGCAGTGCCGGTGGGCATTTTGAGCCTTGCGAGGTCAGCGATGCCAGAGCCTGTGCCCTGCGGGAACTGCAGGAGGAACTGGGCCTGACGGAAGCGGATGTACCAGTGGGAAGCGGTGCAGGAGAATATATAAAAATGAAAACTTTTATTCTTGATGGAAACAAGTTCAACGATTTGGAAGGATTTTTTTGTGAGATCGATAAATTGTTCACAAAAGATCTGAAATGGAAAACCGGTCATAATTTAAATGCCTATAACGATCTGCTTCGTGGCGGTTTCGGTGTTCACGAATATGGGGAACCGATTGTCATCAAATGGTTGAACTATGAGAAAAGCAAGAAAGATCTTGGCGACGAACTGTTCTATAGAATTGTCGAGCTGACTTTACATTGCGAAGAAATCTCCGATCACGATTGTAAATTGGTGTTATGCTGATTAGTAACAGTGATAATGGGGAGAAAGCTACTGGAAATTTGAAGATTGACAGAGCCGCAGGAAAGACCTATAATATCCCAAGATAATCAATAAGGAGAGCGAATTTTTATGAGTTCTTGTAATGGTAACTGCTCTAGCTGCGGCAGTGATTGTGCTGAGCGCAAGGCGGAGAACTTACTGGCAAACTTGAATCCCAAGTCCAGCGTTAAGAAAGTGATCGCCGTTGTTTCCGGTAAGGGCGGCGTTGGCAAATCCACTGTTACCTCCATGCTGGCGGTAGCTATGGCCCGTAAGGGCAAGCGCGTCGGTGTGCTGGATGCCGATATTACCGGTCCTTCCGCACCCACTGCCTTCGGCGTCACCGAGTGCCAGGGCGCCAATGAGGACGGCCTGTACCCCGCACTGACCCGTGGCGGTATTCAGGTCATGTCCATCAATCTGCTGCTGGATAACAGCACCGATCCTGTTGTTTGGCGCGGCCCCGTGATCGCCGGTGCTGTCAAGCAGTTCTGGACCGATGTGATCTGGGAAGATGTGGACTACATGTTCGTGGACATGCCTCCCGGAACCGGCGATGTGCCGCTGACTGTGTTCCAGAGCCTGCCTGTTGACGGTATCGTCATCGTTACCAGCCCCCAGGATCTGGTCAGCATGATCGTTTCCAAGGCCGTGAAGATGGCCAATATGATGCACATTCCGGTGCTGGGCTTCGTGGAGAACTACAGCTACCTTCAGTGCCCCGATTGCGGCAAGAAGATTCAGGTCTTTGGCGAAAGCAAGCTGCCCGAGGTTGCGGAAGCTTTCAATCTGCCCATTCTGGCCCGTCTGCCCATCGATCCCAAGGTGGCCGAGGCTTACGACAGCGGCTTGATGGAAACCGTTGATACGGAAGCAGTAGCAGGTGTGATCGCTGCTGTGGAGATTGCCTGAGCCTTGTGCTTTACTTCGATTAACAAAAGGACCCGAAAGCTTAGCTTTCGGGTCCTTTGCGTCACAGATACTAAAAAGGCGGCCGATGGCCGCCTTTTATTAGTAGAAGAGAATATCAGAGTAGGTGGGGAAGGGCCAGTAGGCCTTATCGGTAATCATTTCCAGACCGTCTGCCAGAGAACGAACCTTGTTCATTGCGGGTGTGATGACACGGTGATAGTATTCGGTACCGCTGACACTGTCAATCGGCACATCTTTCAGCGCATTTTTCAAGGTATCGCAAGCAGTGTACAACTGATCGATGCCTTCGCTGAGTTGTGCGATCAGATCCATTTCCGCGTTGCGAGTTACGGACAGCCGTTGCTTCAGTTCTGCTCTTGCGCACAGATCGCCGCAGTACTTACTGACAGCGGGCAGGATCTGGCGCATGGCCATATCAACAGTTGTCTGTCCTTCAATGCGCATCAGCTTGCAGTAAGCTTCCAGATAGATCTCATGACGGGCACGGAATTCGTTTTCTGTAAAAATACCATGCTTGGTTACAAGATCAATGTTCTTGCGGCTGACATAGTTGGGCATGGCCTCGGCAGTGGAGCGATAGTTGCTCAGACCCCGCTTTTCCGCTTCTTTTTCCCACTCCACAGAGTAGCCGTTACCGTTGAATATGATTCGGCTGTGCTCTGTCAGCGTGCGGCAAACCAGATTTTGCAGTGCGGAATCAAAGTCCTCTGCTTGTTCCAGTTCATCGGCAAAGCGGCTCAGCTCCTCGGCCATAATAGTATTTAGTGTAATGTTGGGGTCGGCAATGGATTGAGAGGAACCCAACATACGGAATTCAAACTTGTTACCGGTAAAGGCCAGCGGGCTGGTACGGTTGCGGTCGGTGGTATCTTTGGGGATTGCGGGCAGAACATCCACACCGATACGCATAACGCTCTTTTCGGGGTCGTGGTAGTTGGTGCCGTTGATAATGGATTCAACCACAGCGGTCAGCTCATCGCCCAGGAAGATGGATACGATGGCAGGAGGCGCTTCATGGGCACCCAACCGGTGATCGTTACCGGCGGAAGCAACACTGCAGCGCAGGAAATCCTGATATTCATCTACACCGGCGATAAATGCAGCCAGGAACACAAGGAACTGAGCATTCTGTCTGGGCGTCTGGCCGGGGCGGAACAGGTTCCGTCCGGTGTCGGTTGCCAGAGAGTAGTTGTTGTGCTTACCGGAACCGTTCACGCCGTGGAAGGGCTTTTCGTGGAGCAGACAAACAAGGTTATGCTTGGCAGCGCACTTTTTCAAAATCTCCATAACCAGCTGGTTGGCATCACAGGAGGTGTTGGCATTTTCAAAAATAGGTGCCAGCTCGTGCTGACAGGGAGCTGCTTCGTTGTGCTTGGTCTTGGAGAGAACACCCAGGCGCCAAAGCTGCTCATCCAGATCCTTCATAAAGTTAGAGATTCTGGTACGGATAGTGCCGTAGTAATGATCATCCAGTTCCTGTCCTTTGGGAGCAGGTGCGCCGAACAGGGTACGGCCGGTTAAACGCAAATCTTCACGCTGTGCATAGAAGTCTTTGGGAATGATAAAATATTCCTGCTCAGCGCCAACACAGGTCACAACATGCTGGGTCTCGTTATCACCGAACAGCCGCAGAATGCGCAGTGCCTCTCTGGAAACTTCGTGCATGGAGCGAAGCAGGGGAGTCTTTTTGTCCAGTGCCTCGCCGGTATAGGAGAAGAAACAGGTGGGAATAAACAAACTGCCGTCTTTTACAAATGCAAAAGCAGTGGGATCCCAAGCAGTATAGCCTCTTGCTTCAAAGGTAGCACGCAGACCGCCGGAAGGGAAGGAACTGGCGTCGGATTCGCCTTGGACAAGCTCTTTTCCCGAAAACTCCATAATGACTCTTCCGTCACCGGTGGGAACGATAAAGGAATCATGCTTTTCCGCTGTGATACCGGTCATTGGCTGGAACCAATGGGTAAAGTGGGTAGCACCTTTTTCAACAGCCCAGTTTTTCATAACCTCAGCGATCTCGTTAGCAACACTGAGGGGCAGGGGGGTATCGGTAGCGATACATTGCTTCCAGGCGCTGTAGATTTCAGGAGACAGCCGTTGCTGCATGGTTGCCTCATTGAAAACATCACAGCCAAAGATCTGGGGCACATTCAAAATCTCGCTCATAGGACCCTTCCTTTCCAAAAACATATCTCTAAGAATTTTATTCTAAAACGTGTTAAAAAGCAATAGCACAGCAAGTAAAAAATTAAAAATTTATGGTAGTTTCCTTTGTGTGTTTCCACAAATACTACTGGAAATACTTGCAATTTTCACGCAATGGGAATATAATAAGTCCAATTATTCACAGGAAAGGGCTGACAAACATGAAAACCTACGGTTCTATGACAAATGAAGAATTGCGCAAAGAACTTCAGCTGCAGCAGGAAGCCTTTGCAGCCTGCAAGGCAAAAGCATTGAATTTAAATATGGCACGAGGAAAACCGGCAAAAGCACAGTTGGATGTGTGCGCAGACATTCTGACAGTAATCACCAAGGTAGAGGACTGCTTTGACGGCAACATCGATGCTCGTAACTACGGTGATCTGTCAGGTCTGCCTTGCGCAAAGCAATATTGGGCAGAGATTCTGGGTTGCAAGCCGGAGCAGACCTTTATCGGCGGCAATGCCAGCCTGAATCTCATGTACGATGTGATCTCCAAAGCCTATACTCATGGCCTGCTGCACAGCCAGCGGCCCTGGTGCAAGGAAGAGAAAGTTAAGTTCCTTTGCCCCGCTCCCGGCTATGACCGGCACTTTAGAATCACAGAATCCTTTGGCGCGGAACTGATTACTGTTCCTATGACTCCGGAGGGACCGGATATGGATCTGGTTGAGGAACTGGTGAAGGATCCTGCTGTAAAGGGTATCTGGTGCGTTCCCAAGTATTCCAACCCTGATGGCATTATTTACAGCGATGAAGTTATTAGCCGGATGGCTTCTTTGAAGCCTGCTGCACCGGATTTCGTGATCATGTGGGACAATGCCTACTGTATCCATGAATTTGAAGGGGAGTTTGTACCCTTTGCGGATATTATTTCTCTGTGTGAGAAGGCCGGCAATCCCGACATGGTTCTGGAATTTGCGTCTACATCCAAGATCACCATTGCCGGCGGCGGTATTTCTGTCATGGCCGGTTCGGTTGCGAACATTCAGTATCTGAGTAAGCTGTGGGGTGTGCAGACCATTTCTTACGATAAGCTTAATCAGCTTCGTCATGTGCGTTTCCTGAAGGATAAGGCCCATACCCTTGAACTTATGAAGGCTCACGCGGCGATTATGGGTCCCAAGTTCCGGAAAGTGCTGGAAATGCTGGATGCTAAGATTGCTCCTTTGTCCATTGCACAGTGGAATAAGCCAAAAGGCGGCTATTTCGTAAGTCTGAATGCTATGCCCGGTACCGCAAAGAGAACGCTGTCTCTGTGTAAGGAAGCTGGCGTTACTATGACAGATGCCGGTGCCACATTCCCTTACGGCATTGATCCTAACGACAGCAATATCCGCATTGCGCCCAGTTTGCCTCCCGTACAGGAGCTGGAGCAGGCGATGGAAGTATTCTGCACCTGCTTGAAGCTGGCAGCTCTGGAGAAGCTTCTGGAGCAGAAGAATGGTTAAAAAGCTGCTTGACTTTGTCAAGTCCCACAAAGAAGTGGTGACATATCTGATCTTCGGTGTTCTGACCACGTTGGTCAATTATGCGGTATACTTCCCGCTGTACAATTGGCTGCAGGTCAGCGCAACCCTTAGCAACGCTATTGCATGGGTCGTTGCGGTAGCTTTTGCGTTTTTGACCAATAAGCCATTTGTATTTGAAAGCCACGATTGGAGCGCCAAAACGGTGATGCCGGAGTTGACAAAATTTGTCGGCTGCCGGATCGGTTCCGGTTTGGCAGAAACGATCATTATCTTTTTGACCGTTGAGCTTCTCCAATGGAACGGTAATCTGTGGAAGCTTTTGACCAGTGTTCTTGTTGTGATCCTAAACTATATTGCCAGTAAACTGCTGGTGTTCAAAAAATAAAGAGCCGCCCTTGCGGCTCTTTTTTTATGATCCGTATTTTCCTTTCAGATAAATGATCGCTTCACGGTAACCGGCGATACCCCTGCCAATGATGGATTTTTCACAAGCCAGTGCGGTGTAGGACAGTTTCCGAAAATCTTCCCGTTTGGAAATATCGGAGATATGGACCTCTACTGCCGGGATATCCACTGCTTTCAGCGCGTCTAAAATCGCGATGCTGGTATGGGTATAAGCGGCGGGATTGATAACAATGCCGTCATAAACACCGTATGCGGCTTGGATCTTATCAACCAGACAGCCCTCGTGATTGGATTGATACTGGTCAACGGTGATACATAATTCTTCCGCTGCGTATTCCAGCAGCTTGAGGAGCGCGGCGAAGCTCTCTGTTCCGTATATGTCCGGTTCCCGGATGCCAAGCATGTTGATATTCGGTCCGTTCAGTACAAGTATTTTCATAGTGTATTCTCCAGAATATCCAGAATCTTATCTACAGTTTCGCTGATAGAAGTATTGTTGCTGACATGAAAATCAGCGAATTGTCGGTACAGAGGTTCCCGGGCAGTGTACATAGCCCGCAGATTACCGGAAAGTGACAGCGGTCTGCCATCTACGGGCAATTTTTCCAGATCTCGTTGCAGCCAAATGATCCTGCCGTTGGTATGGAGCAGGGGGTAGCTTTCCTGTTTTGTAACGCAGCCGCCGCCTGTGGCGATCACCAAACCGGATTCTTTACCGTATTGCGCCATAATCTCAGTTTCCAGATGGCGAAAACCCGATTCACCCTGTGATGAGAAGATCTCGGGCACGGAGAAACCTGACAAAGCTTCGATCTCCTGATCCGTATCAACAAATTTCTTGCCCAGTTTCTTGGCAATGGAAGCTCCTACAGTGGATTTTCCGCAGCCGGGCATGCCGATCAAAATAATATTTTCCATCTTCTGTATCAAAAGATGACGGATGCGGTCAATGACATCGTTTGATATGGTACTGCTTGTGAAATATTCCGCGCTCTCTTTTGCCTGCGCAACCAGCATGGACAGTCCATTTTCGGATTTTAGACCCCGTTTTTCGGCATCCATCAGAAGCGGTGTCCTTGCCGGATTGTAAATCAAATCCACGACCGCTTCCAGCGCGGGAAAAGTATCTAAGTCTACAATGCGTCCTTGTGTATTTGGATACATTCCAACAGGTGTGGTGTTTACGATTACTGCTGCGTCTTTATGAAGATGCAGATTCTGATAATTGTTTTCCCCGTTACGGGAAATGACTACCGGCACTGCACCCAGATCTGTCAATACAGAGACAACAGTGTTGGAAGCACCGCCGCTTCCCAGAACTAAAGCTTTTTTATTTGCAATATCCAGGTTAAGCCGCCTCATGAGATATTGAAAACCAAAGTAGTCTGTATTATGCCCAAGAAGAGAACCGTCACTGCGGCGAATGATGGTATTGACAGCACCCAACCGCTGCGCAACAGGGGTAAGTTCATCACAGTAGGGGAGCACCGATTTTTTGTAGGGTATTGTCACGTTGAGTCCCGTGAATTGACCGTTTTGTAAGAATGACTCCAGTAATTCCGGCTCTGTCTCAAAGATGCTGTAGGGATAATCCCCCAGATAAGAATGAATTTGTGGGGAATAGCTGTGGGCCAAATGGCGACCCAATAATCCGCATTTGATCATCTTGTTATCCTTCAGTCAGTTGCTTTTGATACTCCCGGCTCAGCGCAAAAATCTCTTCATATAAACGGGCAACATAGGGCGAAAGAGTATCCGGGGCATGTTGTGTCAATGCTTCAATGATCTGTTGCTCCCGCTGGGGAACATGGATCGGAAGTCCCATTTGCTTTTTGTAAGCAGCGATGGAAGCGCTCAGCTCCATTCGCTGCAGGAACAGGGAAGTGAGCTGCGAATCTATAGCATCGATACCGTTGCGAAGCTCAGAAATATCCATTTTGTTTTCTCCTGTCAGTTTGCGTATTTCCCAAAATCATGTCATAAACAGCAATCGCAGCGGCAGCCTCCACAACGGGAACAGCTCTGACAGCAATGCAGGGATCGTGCCGCCCGGGAATTTCAACGGTAACGTTCTTTCCGATATGCAGATCAACCGTCTGCTGCGCCTTTGCAATGGACGGAGTTGGCTTAAATGTAACGTCAAAAATCACAGGCATACCGGTGGTGATACCGCCTAAAATGCCACCACAGTGATTGGTAAGGGTCGCTACGCTATCTTGGTTGATAACAAAAGCATCATTGCTGTCACTGCCACAGGCGATGGCGAAGCTTTCGCTCCATCCAAAACCTACAGCTTTCACACCGGGAATGCCATATACGATAGCGGCAATACGGTTTTCAACACCGCCGAACATCGGTTCTCCCAAACCCGCGGGAACTCCGGTGACAGCGCATTCGACTCGTCCACCAACGCTTTCCCCTTGTGCGCGTGCCTTCTCGATTACATGTTGGAATTCTTCGGCAGATTTGGCTGTAAGGGTAGGGAAGATTTGGCCAATCTGTTCCAGTTCCGGATTTAAATAATCAAAGCTTTGCGAATGGGCAAGACCAATTTCGGTAATATGAGCACCGATTCGGATGCCCTGTTCTTCCAACCACTGTTTGCATAGACCACCGGCAATGCACAATGGTGCAGTTAAGCGTCCGGAAAAATGTCCGCCACCGGCTGCGTCCTGAAAACCGCCATATTTTACCTGGGCGGTATAATCCGCATGACCGGGTCTGGGGGTATTTCTCAACGATGCATAGTCGCCGGGACGTGTGTCTTTATTTTCGATGACAGCACAGATGGGGGCACCGCAGGTATAGCCGTCTACAATTCCGGAAAGGAAGACGGCTTTATCCGGTTCTATTCTGGATGTCACATGTTCATTGGTACCGGGCATTCTGCGTGACAAGAAGTCAGCAAGTTTATTTTCGTCCACAGAAAGACCTGCCGGAATACCGTCTAAAACCATTCCGATGGCTTTTCCGTGGGATTGACCAAAGATGGACAGCTTTAGATTTTCACCGTAAATGGAACTCATAATGACCTCCTAATGTTCGATAGTCCTGCCAGAATCCCGGGTAGGACTTTGCGACGCAACCCGCGTCCAGAATGGTGACAGGTCCGGATGCCGCAGTAGCCGCAATGGCGGCAGCCATAGCGATCCTGTGATCCCCAAAACTGTCAACAATGCCACCGGTTATGGTACCGGGATAAATCCTTAATGTGTCTTCCGTAGCTTGCGCGGTAATACCAAGACCGGAAAGCATAGCGACAATTGCGGCAACCCTGTCAGATTCTTTCAGACGAAGCCGCGCAATGCTTGTAAACAATGCTCCGTTATTCGCGGCCGCAACCACAGCCAATATGGGAACCAGGTCGGGATTGTTGGACACATCCAATGACCCATAGGATTTCAGCTTGTTAAGAAAATCAGAAATATCTTTATCTCCCTGACAGGAACTGTTGTCTAATCCTTTTAAGGATACACGATTTCCAATCGCGTTTGCACCAAGGAAAAATGCAGCGTTACTCCAATCTCCCTCAACGGTCATATCGCCCGGAGAACGGTAGCTTCCATGAAAAGCAGAGTCAATTCCGAATTTTGATAAAACATCTGCGGTTATATCGATATATGGCTTTGACTGAATCGGACCTGTGATGCGCAGTGTGCTGTGACCCGACAATAAGGGAAACGCCATCATGAGACCGGAAATAAACTGGCTGGAGACATTGCCTGCTATATCATAGTCTCCGGCCCGTAGTTTTCCACTGCAAAGAATGGTAGTTTTGTTTAACCACTTCAGTTTACAGCCGTGGTCCTCCAGTACCTCCCATAGGGGGGAGAGTGGCCTTTCCGCCAGCCGACCTTCCATGGAAAATGTGCAGTCAATGCCCAACGCACCTACCACCGGAAGAAAAAAGCGCAGCGTAGAACCGCTTTCTCCGCAAAGCATCTGCGCATGCTTGGGAAGCGTAACCACAGGTGAAATGCGATAACCGTCCTCATTATTTTGTATTTCCGCGCCCAAAGCACGCAAGCATCGCACGGTTGTTTCAATGTCGTTGCTGGTCTGGGGACAGTGGACGACAGTAGCTTTATCCGCAAAGGCTGCACAGATCAAAATACGGTGCGCCTGAGATTTTGAGGGAACAGCGGCGATACTGCCAGTTAATTTATGCGGTTGAATTGTAATGTCCATATTTACATTCCTAACCGGATCCAATCCGTCAGCGTTTCTGTACAGACCGTCATGATCTCGCAGTTGCCAATGGCTCTGGGAACAATGAGATTGATAACATCACCGGTCCGCTTTTTGTCAGAAAGGGCGGATGCGATAATAACATCTTCACCCAAAGCGGTTGAATCTTCAAGACCAAACTGCTGTAGGATGGTTGTGAGTGTATCAACGCAGCCCTGCGGGCAGAGACTCATTTTTTCAGAAGCGCGGAAAATCATTGCCATTCCCATCGCCACGGCCTTACCATGTGTTACACGATAGTTCGAAGCCGCTTCAATGGCATGTCCAAAGGTATGACCCAAATTCAGCTTTTGACGCTGGCCACGGTCAAATTCATCAGCGGTTACGGCATCCCGTTTCAATTCCACACACCGGGCAATGACCCGATCCCGGTCAAAATCAAGACCGTGAAGCTGCAAGTGCTCCATAAGAGCAGGATCATATAACACTGCGTATTTAATAATCTCCGCGCATCCCTCCTGAAAGGTAGCTTTCGGGAGGGTGTTCAGTAGATTCGTGTCACACAGTACAAGCTTCGGCTGGTGAAATGCGCCTGCCAAATTCTTGCCAGCAGTCAAATTGATCGCGGTTTTTCCTCCCACCGACGCATCCACCATCGCAAGAACGGTGGTTGGGATTTGAATTAAATCAACACCGCGAAGATAGGTAGCGGCTGCAAAGCCTGCCAGATCCCCTATAACACCACCGCCGAGTGCGATGATGCAATCATTTCTTCCAACACGGTTTTCTGCCAGAAATTCAAGAAGTGAGATATAGTTTTCAGGGGATTTTGTATTTTCTCCTGCGGGAAAGCAGACATTTACACAACGATATCCTGCATTTATAAGAGCATCCTTCAGATGCTTACCGTAAATTGGCCAAACAGTGTGATCGCTGACAATGCACAGCGTATCTGCTTTCGTGGCAGAGCGGATACGGTCTGCGGCAGTATCCAATAAGCCCTGACCAACAATTACGTCGTATTCGGTTGAAGCAGTTACATGGATAGCTTTCATAGCGATCTCCTGAAATGGAATTGGCGACAGCCGCAACGCGCGGCTGCCGCCTTGAATTACTCGGTTACAGTGAAATTCTGGCTGTGCACAAATGCACCGTTAAAGTAGATGGCGATGGAATAGGTTCCCGGATCAGTGGGCAAAGCGGGAATGTCTAACTCGCAGTAACGCTTGTACCACAGATTTGTCCATGTTTGCTGTGTAATGTTACTACTGACCAAGGTTCCGTCTTCCTTATGAATCACATACATGGTCGTGATCACATCGTTGGAACGGTCGTAATTTCTTTTGGTATACAGGACGAAGGAACCCTTTTCACCCTTCTTAAAGGTATCGGTGTAGTCACTGGCTTTCAGATCAGTATGGGCCCAGTTTGCTTTATTCGGTGTACGGCACATACTTGCAGTGATGTAGTCAGCACCTGTCAGATAGCCGGAGAATCGAGCGGCATCCGGCGCAAAGACGGTGAAAGGCTCTGAGAATACTGTTGTTCCGTCTTCAAGAAGAATGGAAATCGTATATTCGGCGCTGGGCACAAGAGGCGTGATTACAGCAGAGTTGGTGTTGGTTCGCACCATTTCCTTGTAAGATGCGCCGTCCACATTATAAGTCAGGATCCAGGGCCCGGTGGGTTTGTTTCCTGTGTATTCCCAGGTGATCAACAGATTGTTTTTATTCTGAGTAGCGCTGACATTGTTGATGGTAACGGCATTTGCGGTCATGTAGCAGCGGTTGCCGGTGCTCATACCCTCGGCAATCACTTCAACCGTGTGTGCCTCGTTGGCATTTAGTTCTGTAAAGGTTACCTTGGTGTCGCCGGTGACGATGGTTTTGTCGTAACCGGAATCACTGTAGCAACGAACAGACCAGTTCTTGACCGTAGAGTTTTCCGGAATGGTCCAACTGACATTCAGAGAATTCACAGTGCAGCCGGTAATCAAAAGATTTTCAGCCACAACGGGGTCCACAGCAGTGTATTCCAGAGTGTCGTTACCGGTAATGTAAAGATTGGAACCGGCTTCCAGACGGAAGGTGTATGTTTTGCCACTGACAAGATCAGCCACATTGACCATATGGCCGCTGAAGATGATCTTCTTTTCTTCTTCACCTTCAGCGCTGTAGAGAACGGACCATGCACTGGAATCCATTCCGTCGACGGTAAAGCTTAAAATGGCAGTGCCGGGTTCCGTGCCGGTAACAGCAGTAAAGGTGAGAATATCCGTCTGTACCGGTGTGGTGTAGCTGTCTTCAATTTTGCCGGTGAGCTTACGCAGGCCATCGACTTCTACCTTGACCTTGTAGAGGGTGTTGGGTGACAGCCCATCGAACACTGCTTTTCCATCCTTGACAGGAGAAGAAAGGGGGGTGCCATAGGTGTCTACACACAGAACGGTCAGTAAAGATTCGTCCACATTGGCAGAGACTTTTACAATCAGCTGATCTTCGCTGCCTTCCAAAGTCAGCGTGTTTACGTTGCGCAGATAGTATTCTTTATAGAACAGATAACCGCCTACAGCCAAAACGCACAGTAGAAGCAGTATGCTGATTAGTGCGATCCATCTGCCGGAGAGCTTCTTTTTCCCTGTTTTCTTTTTGGCAGAGAGCCGCTGCTCGGATTTTCGTACCGCGGATTTTCTTCTTGCGGCCTTCATGTCACCATTGGCTTCAACGGATTCGTCCGTGTCATCATTAATGGTGTTTTCAGGCCACTCGTCGCCGTCATCTTCCTCATCCGTCAGATCATCATCGGCTGATTCTTCTACAGCAACGGGCGCTTTGATTACCTTGGTCGCACCGTCTATTAAATGCGCAACCTCAGACATCGGAACCACAGGATCAGGAGCGGCCGATTCATCCACATTTTCTTCCTGGGCTTCATCACTGATCAAGTTGTCGGCCATTGACAAAATAGAGGAGGTGTCCTCGGAGACATCATCGTATGTAAGCCCATCAGCCATTTCCTCGCTGGGGGCCGTATCATCTCCAAGCAGATCATCCAGGAAGGAAAGATTTAGATAGTCCTCTTCATCGGCATCTGCCTCGGCTTCAGGAATATCGATATGTAATTCTTCCTCAATCTGTGTTGTCTGCTGGTCTTCCTGTGTGAAGTATTCGTAAAAATCGTCCAAACAGATTTGCTCAACAGAGTGATCTTCGTCAGGCGTATCAGGCGTTTCTTGCTGATCAGAATTGTCGGTAACTTCTTGAGGAACTTCTTCAATGTGAGACTCAGCAGATGTGACGATTGGAATATCGTTGACACCGTTTCGCTGCATATAGGCGACCAAAGCCTGTCCCATTTCGTAGGGATCCTGCCAACGGTCTGCAGGGTCCGGGGCGCAGGCCTTGAGAATAATCTCAGCCAGCTCGTAATCAGCATAGGCGGGCGCGGGCAGCACTTCAGCAGGCGCGCGGCCCTCAAAAGGAAGAACACCGCCGTTGTAGACCTGGTACAGGATCAAACCTGCTGCATAGATATCAATGGTAGGATTGACATCTGAAAACGCATCGATAATTTCCGGTGCGGTATAGGCGCTGATATAACGGTCCGGGATGGACGTAAACCGGAGGGAATCCAGCTTCATGAAGCCGAGATCACCGATACGGAATTCCCGGTCGTTGCAAACAAAGATGTTCTCCGGCGTTAGATCGGCATACAGGTAACCGGCGCGGCGGGCTACCGTCAGCGCGGCACACATATCGAGACCCAAATTGATGGCAGCCAAGTGGGTCATATTGGTTTTGCGAAGATGACGTGCCAGTGTACGACGATAATTGCTGAGCAAATAAACATCGTAGCCTACTTCATTTTCCTTGGGCACGATTTGCCGGTCTTCGAAGGGCAGAAAACCTTCTTTTTTGGAAAGACTAACTAAAATATCCGATTCCGCAACGATACCTTGTGCCAGCTCCAGGAAGTAATCCCTGGCAGCGGCCTCTGTCTGGTAAGCGCCAGTCAACAGGAGCGCCTGCAGCTGCACTTGAGATGCGGGGATGGAAATAATTTTCACAATGTACTTACTATCAGAATTACCGGATACGGCTGGGCAGCAGCACACACCATGATGATTGCTGAAGGGTTCGCCCATGGAAAAACCGTCTAACATGGGGGAAACCAGCTTTGGTTCTGACAAATCCATCGCCTCCTTATAGTTTCACTCCCTATATCATAAATTATAATTCGAAAAAATGCAACAACTTTTACAAATGAATTACAGAAGGAAATAAAACAAAAAATATTTATGGTTGTATTTGCTGTAGAAATATGTTATACTGTCACAGAATACCAATGGCAGAACGCTGCCATTACAGGAGGACCAAAATGAGCAAGGTTATTTGTGAGATTTGTGGCACTGCCTATTCCGATACCGAGAAGGAGTGCCCTGTATGCGGATTTGAGAAGCCCGAAACCGCTGAATTCGCATCGGATGATGATATTTACGGTGCAGAACCCACAGGCTATGTCAAAGGCGGCCGTTTCTCGAAGTCCAATGTCAGCAAGAAGAGTCCTGCCCCTGCCAAACAGAAAAACAATGGCAAGAGCGGTAAAAAATCGAATTCTGATGTTGGTTTGATCATTGCCATCATTTTGCTGTTGATCGCGATTATTTGCTTTAGCGCCTATATCTACTTTACATATTTTGCAGATCGCACCCCCCCGGTGGTGGATACACAGCCTGTTGAAACGACCACTGCGCCTACTGTGCAGACACTTCCGCCACAGACCGAAGGAACAACAGAGCCTGTTGATCTGTCCTGCACTGATTTGACACTGGACGAAGAATCTGTTGTTTTCAATGTGGTTGGCAGTGAATGGCTTTTGAACGTTGTTCCTACACCTGCCAATACTACCGATGAGATCATTTACGCTTCCGCGGATCAGAATGTTGCCACGGTTGACGCTGATGGCAAGATCGTTGCGGTTGCCAATGGCGAAACGGTGATTATCGTTTCCTGCGGTAGTGTTAGCGTAGAGTGCAAGGTCGTTTGCCAGATTGCAGAAGAGACCGAACCCGAAGAAACCGAGCCAGAAGAAACTGAACCTGAAGAGACCGAGCCTAAGGAAACAGAGTCTGGTGACATGAGCGACTTCAAGCTCAAAAAGACCGATATTTCCTTCGACGGCAAGGGCCAGACCTATAAGCTTTACGATGGCAAGATTGATGTCAAGGACATCAAGTGGACTGTTGGCAATTCCGATGTTGCTACGGTTAAAGACGGTGTGGTTAAGGCGGTTGGACGCGGCATTACCAATGTATACGCTGAGTATAACGGCGTGAAGATCAGCTGCGTTGTTCGCTGCGACTTCTAAGTAAATTCGAAACGGCAGCACGCAGTGTGCTGCCGTTTTCTTGTCATTCACCGTCGATATGCTGACCTTTGCGAAACAGCAGTGTGATGCACCACAAACCTGCAAGTCCGACAACGGTGTAGATAATCCGGCTGACGACGGAGCCTTGACCGCCAAAGAGCCAGGCAACCAGATCAAACTGAAAAATACCAACCAGTCCCCAGTTGATGCTGCCGATGATGGACAGGATCAATGCCAGTGTATCCATAACGCTACCTCCATTCCATTTAGTGGCTGATGGTAGGATTTCCAATTCGCTGAAAATTATACAAAAGGAAACACTTGCAAAATAACGGATTTTCCAGTAGAGTATAAAAAGATTATTTCCGGAAGGATGAAGAATATGACCACATTATATGAAGGCGCTTTTGCAAAAGTGAATTTGACCCTTGATGTGTTAGGAAAGCGCGAGGACGGTTACCATGATCTGCAAAGCGTGATGCAGACCATCTCCGTTAGAGATGATATTGAGATCGATATCGGCACAGGAAAACCCTGGGAGCTGAAATGTACCATGGAAGGCATTCCCACGGACGAGCGGAATCTGGCATGGAAGGCTGCGAAGCTGTATTTCGAAAGAATCAAGGAAGACCCGAACGGTCTCGAAATTCGCATCACCAAGCGCATCCCTGTGGAGGCCGGACTTGGCGGCGGCAGTGCTGACGCGGCTGCGGTTTTGCGCGCTTTGAACCGTCACTACGGAAATCCGCTGTCCTTACCCGCACTGGCTGAGCTGGGAAGCTTTGTTGGCAGTGATGTGCCATTCTGTACGATCTGCGGCACGGCCATGGTCGAAGGCAGGGGAGAGAAGCTGCGCAAGCTGCCGGATATTCCGGATTGCCTGTTTGTGATCTGCAAACCGGACTTTTCCATTTCCACACCTGCGTTGTATCAAAAACTGGATGAAAAACCGATTCCCAAGCATCCGAACAATCAGCTTATGGAGTCTGCGCTGATCGCCGGTGATCTGGGCAAGGTCTGCGAAAATATCTATAATGTTTTTGACCCGGTGGTTACCGAAGACCATCTGGAATTGAACTATATCAAGTCCATTTTCAACAGCTACGGCGCGGTCGCTTATCAGATGACCGGCTCCGGCTCTGCTGTGTTTGCAATCGTTACCGACTTTGAATACGCGGCCGTAATCTGCAACATGCTCAAGGAAAACTATCCCCAGGTATTCATTGCCAAGCCTATCTGATTGAATAGAAACACCCATGCCGGGTTTTTCCGGCATGGGTGTTTTTGGCTATTTTCGTACATTGTTAGCTTTCGTGAAAAAATCTTTTCTTTCCGGCGATTATGTGATAAAATGAATGAAATTGGAAGGGTGGTGGCGCTATGCTGAAGCTGATACTGTGCGAGGATTGGGTCGCAGGCAGAAACAGAATTCTGGATTTGATCGCTGCGGACGTTCACGCGCAAAAGGGTAACCGGATTTTGATGGTGCCGGAACTGATCAGCCACGATATCGAGCGCAGATTATGTGCTTATGCGGGAGACACCGGAAGCCGCTATGCGGAGGTGCTGTCCTTTACACGGCTGGCAAACCGCGTGGCGGATTGTGTTGGCGCTGCGGCCAGAGAATGTCTGGATAATGGCGGTCGTGTTGTGGCTATGGCTGCCGCTGCCAGACAATTGCACAGTAAGCTGAAAGCCTACGCACAGTTGGAGACCCGTCCTGAATTTTTGACGGGTTTAGTGGATGCTGTGGATGAATTTAAGCGCTGCTGCATTACAGCAGAGGATTTAAAAGCCGCGTCCATGCAAACCGAAGGCGGTTTTGCGCAAAAGCTGGAGGAATTGGCGCTGCTTTTGGATGCTTATGACGGCCTTTGCAGCCGTGGAAAAAAAGACCCCAGAGATCAAATGACCTGGCTGCTGGGCCAGCTCAGTGAAAGCGATTTTGCCCAAAAGCATACATTTTACATCGATGGCTTCCCGGACTTTACCAGACAGCATCTGGCAATTTTGGAGTATTTGATCCAAATGTCCCCGGAAGTGACGGTCAGTATGAACTGCGATCGTCCCAGTTCTTCTAAAATTGCTTTTGAGAAGTCAGGCGCGACCACTGCTGAATTGATTCGCTGTGCCCGGAATTTGGGTGTACCCTATGAAATTCAGTATCTAACTCCACCGGATTCTCCATTGAAACAACTTCATGAATCTTTGTTTGAGGGCGCCACGGAGCATTCTCCATCGTTAGCTGACAGGCTTGCGGTAAGTCGAGCACAGTCAGTGTATCAAGAGTGCGTTGCTGCTGCAAAGCGGATTACGGAATTGGTGAGCAATGGCTGCCGATACCGTCGTATCGGTGTTGTGTGCACAGATATGGCTGCCTACCAGCATGTACTTTCTCTGGTATTTGGACGTTGTGGTATTCCGTTATATCAATCCGGAACAGAGGACATTTTGCAAAAAACGGTCATTACCACAGTGCTGTCTGCCATGGATGCTGCGCTTAACGGTTTTGACAGGCAGGATACCCTGCGGTATTTGAAGTCTGCTCTCTCGACTGTGGATATGGAGACCTGTGATGAAATTGAGAACTATACGTTCACATGGGGCATTCAAGGTAATCGCTGGCTGCAGACTTGGGCAAATCATCCGGATGGTCTGGGGGCAGAATGGACAGAAGCGGCAAAGCAGAAATTGCTGCGTTTGAATGTAACAAGACAGCAGGCATTACAACCGCTGTGTAATCTGCGTGACCGTTTTCGTCAGAGTGTAAAACTCAGCCAGCAGGTTGAAGCAATCTATTGTTTTTTTGAAGAGATCGAACTTGCAAAGCGGTTGAGCGATCTGGCAGAGACAATGGATGCTTCGGGAGATAACCGAAGCGCGCAAATACTGAATCAACTTTGGGAGATCCTGTTGTCGGCACTGGAACAGCTCCATAGTGTTTTGGGCGAAACCGTATGGGAAACAGAGAGCTTTACAAAGCTTTTTACATTACTTTTAAGTCAGTATGATGTTGGTACGATTCCGCCGGTATTGGATGCTGTTACAGCAGGTCCAATCAGTGCTATGCGCTGTCAAGAAGTTGACCACTTGATTCTTTTGGGTGCGGAAGAAGGTTTGCTGCCCAGTTATTGCGGCAGTAGAGGTGTGCTGACAGATCAGGAACGCAACCTGCTCCGTCAAATGGGAGTTCCTCTTACCGGCGGCGGCATGGAAGGTTTGCAAGCAGAGTTCTCCGAAATTTATGGCGTCTTTTGTGGCGCCAGAGAAACTGCCGCAGTGTTTTGCGGTCCCTCGCAACCCTCTTTTGTCTACCGCCGTTTGTGTGCGATGGCGGGGAAAGAAACAGAAATTGGCGGTTTTGTTGCCGGTGTTGACTTGATGGATACTGCGGCATTCTTGGTCTCACATGATGCCAGGGATACGGCGGTATCACTGAATATTGATAAGGCATATGACACCATAGTCCAAAGGAGGAACTACGTCCTTGGAACGATGGATCGGGAGAGCGTTCGTAAACTCTATGGTAAGAAATTGCGGTTATCTGCATCTCAGGTGGACAAACAGGCAGAGTGCCGAATGTCTTATTTCTTGCGGTACGGTTTGCGCGCGAAAGAACGGAAGGAAGCAACGGTAGATCCGGCTGAGTTTGGTACCTATGTTCATGCTGTTTTAGAGCATACCGCAAAACGTGTTATGGAAATGGGTGGTTTCCACCAAGTTCCTTTGGATGAGGTAATGTCCATTGCTATGGATTACTCCGATTCCTACATTGCGGATCGGTTCAGCCAGCTTGACTCTGAACGAATGGCTTATCTGTTCAAGCGGAACGTACAGGAATTGGCTATGGTGGTAGAGGAGCTGTGGTTAGAACTTAGCAACAGTTCGTTTGCTCCCGTAGGTTTTGAGGTAGCTTTTGGCGATGAATCGCAGATGGAAGCCATTGAGATTCATAATGCGCAGATGGACGCACAACTGCGTGGATTTGTGGATCGTGTGGATATTTGGGACAATGGCTATACGAAGTATTTCCGTGTTGTGGATTATAAGACGGGCCGCAAAGACTTTGACTATTGTGATGTGTTTAACGGAATTGGTCTTCAACTGCTGCTATATATGTTTGCGTTGGAGGATAAGGGTGATTCTCTGCTTGGGCACTATGCAAAGCCTGCCGGTGTGCAATATTTCCCTGCACGAATCTCTTATATAAGTGCCAGTGGACGTATGAAAGCCGAAGATGCAGATACAAAACGAGGGAAAGAACTGAAGCGGAAAGGCCTGATTCTGAGCGATAGCGATGTAATCAGTGCCATGGAACCTGAGGGAAGCCCCAAACGTTTGAGCTGTAAGACGGGGAAGGATGGAAGCCTTTCCGGTGATATTGCTGACAGGGAGCAATTTCGTATCCTTAAGAATTATGTGTTTCATGTGCTTCAGAAACTGGTTGGAGATATTGCATCGGGTAATGTTGACCCGAATCCGTATTGCCGAGGCACCAGCCACGATGCATGTACCTACTGTCCCTATAAGGCTGTGTGTCATTTTGCCGTGGTGACGGGACGCAGAAACTACAAAGCAATGACCGCACAGCGATTCTGGGAGGAAATTGGAAAGGAGATGGACCGTCATGGCTGATAAACTGACCGCACAGCAACAAATGGCCGTTGATAACCGTGGCGGTAAGCTGCTGGTATCGGCTGCGGCAGGCTCCGGAAAAACGAAAGTTCTGGTTGATCGTCTGCTGAAATATATATGTGATCCGTATGATCCGGCGAACATTGATGATTTTCTGATGATTACCTATACCAAGGCTGCTGCTTCGGAACTGCGTAGTAAAATTGCTGCAAAGCTTTCAGAGCATATTGCAGCGGCGCCGGGAAATCGACATTTACAACGGCAGCTTCAGCGCCTTTACTTGACAAAAATTTCTACAGTTCACTCTTTTTGTTCGGACATTCTGCGTGAATATGCCTACAAGCTGGATATTTCGGCTGATTTTCGTGTTGCGGATGAGAATGAAGTATTGCAGCTGCGCAGCCGCGCAATGGATCAGGTTTTGGAAGACGCCTATCATAATATCGGTTCTGATCCGGAATTGCAGGCTTTTGTAGATACCCAAGGCCTTGGACGCAGTGATGCATTAGTACCGGAGATCATTCAAGCTGTGCATGATAGTGCTATGTGTCATATTGATCCCGAAGCGTGGTGTCAGCGGTGCATCAGCGATGTGGCAGTGGAGAAGATAAATGATCCCTCTGAGACACCGTGGGGCCGCTTTCTGATGGATGACTTGTTTGAATGTCTGGATGACCAGATTGGTGCAATGCGCTTCTGTGCGGAATCGGTCTCTTCACTTCCGGGCTTGGAAAAGCCAGCGGCACTTCTAAGCGATACTGTGCATCAGCTCATGCACCTGCGCAGTAGCAAAACATGGGATGAAATCTTTGCCAGAAAGCAGATAGATTTTGGCCGATTAATATTCCCCAAAAAAGCAGATGTACCCGATCTTACGGAACGGATAAAAGCGGTCCGTGCGAACTGTAAGGATATAGTTGAGAAGAAACTGGAGGTTTTCTCTGACTCTGCTCATGTTATGAGCGACCTTCAGCAATCCGCAGCAGCTGCCAGAGGCCTCATGCGCCTTGTGCAATCTTTCTCAGAAAATTTCGCCCGATTGAAGCGGATGCGCCGGGTGCTGGATTTCAGCGATCTGGAGCATAAGACGCTGGATCTTCTCCTGGGCAAAAAACGTTTCGGTCCCACGGCAGCTGCACGGGAGATCAGTGAACGTTTTCGCGAGATTATGGTGGATGAGTATCAGGATTCCAACGGGGTTCAGGATGCTATTTTCTCATCGTTGACTGAAGTAAAGCAAAACTTGTTTATGGTGGGCGACGTGAAGCAATCCATTTATCAGTTCCGCTTGGCGGATCCGGATATCTTTCTTAAGAAATACGCAGATTACCATGATGCGGAAACTGCAGAGTATGGTATGGGACGGAAAGTGATTCTTTCCAGTAACTTCCGTTCCAGCGGTGGTGTGATTGAAGGCGTTAACCATGTCTTTGCTAGCTGCATGTCGGAGTCGGTTGGTGGAATCGAATATGGAGAGGCGGAAGCGCTGCGCGAAGGTATCCCACACATTGCGCTGAACGAGCCGGAGGTTGAGCTGTACGGTATCCGTGTCCAAGAGGACACCTATGCCGAGGAAGCGGCCTTTGTGGCGGAAAGAATCTGTCAGTTGACCGACGGACAACACTGTATACGGCGGGGGGATACACTGCACCCAATTACTTTAGATGACATCGTGATTCTCCTTAGATCTCCCGGATCTGTTGGAATGGATTTCGCACAAGCGCTGGAACAACGTGGAATTCCATGTGCTACAGGTGGTGGAGCAGACCTTCTTTTGACACCTGAAATCCAAACGATGCGTTCTCTTCTGCAGATTATCAGCAATCCCCGACAGGATATTCCGCTTCTGGCTGTTCTTGCGAGTCCAATATTTGGATTCACGGCAGACGATTTGGCTGCCATCCGCAGTGAAGACCGGAAATCCTGCTTCTATGACGCGCTGCTTCAGAGCAATAATGCGAAAGCGGAGTCTTTTGTTAATGTTTTGGAGAAACTCAGACAGACTTCTGTCATGGGTTCGCTCGCGGAGCTTTTAGAACGAATCTTGAATGTGACACGAATAGATACCATTTATTCCGTCATGGAAGACAGTGTAAATGCGGTAGAAAACCTGCAGACTTTTTATCAACTTGCCATAGACTTTAGCTCTATGGGCGGTGGAGATTTGGACCGCTTTCTGACCCATTTGGAGGTACTTGATCAGCGGGGACTGCCGGGCGCTGCCAATGAAGCGAATTCCGGATGTGTTACGATCATGAGTATCCACAAATCCAAGGGTTTGGAATTTCCTGTGGTCTTTTTGTGTGGTCTTTCAAAACGGTTCAATCAGGAAAACCTGCGTCAGCCGGTATTGTGCCATAAGGACATGGGACTTGGCCTTTCCTGCGTGGACCATGATAATCGGGTTCGCTATCCGACGATTGCAAAATCCGCAATTACTGCAAAGATGGAAAGTGATGGCCTATCTGAAGAAATGCGTGTTCTCTATGTTGGTATGACTCGCGCACGGGATCGTTTGATTATGACCTACGCATCCCAAAACCTGGATAAAGACATCAATGACATTGCGCTGAGAATGGATCTGTCCGGCAAAGTAGCTATGACGCGCAATGTCAATTGTTCGGGACGTTGGGTGCTGTACAGTGCTTTGCAACGAACGGAAGCCGGGGCGTTCTTTGAACTCGGTACTAAGCCTAAAGAAACACGCGGCAGTGATTCTCCATGGCGCATACGTGTCTGTGATGGATTTATCGCGAATTCCAGTGTACAACCGCAAGCTGCTTCAAATACGGAGCAAATTTCAGAAGAGCGACTTTCTGAGATACGTGCGAAACTGGCCTTTTGCTATCCGCATTTATCAGCAACTACGACACCATCCAAGCAAACGGCCACACAGCGGAAAGGCAGAGTCAAGGATCAGGAAGCAGCGGAACAAACGAACGAGCCGAAGCATGTGCAGCGTACATGGCGCAAACCGGATTTTTTGGTCAAGCAGAGCGGTGCAATGACATATGGCAGCGCTGTCCATGCTTTGATGCAGTATATCTCTTTTGAGGCATGTCATGGTGTGGATGGTGTCAGAAAAGAGATAGACCGCCTTGTGTGTGAACAGTTTATTACACAAGAGCAAGGTAAACTGATCGATAGATCCATGATTGCGAAGTTTTTCAATACGCCTGTTGGTCGTAAACTGCGGGAAGGCAATCATGTGATTCGTGAGTTTAAGTTTTCGATATTGGACGATGCCGGGCAGTATGGGGAAAACCTGGAAGGGGAGAAGGTACTACTGCAGGGCGTTGTGGATTGCGCATTGATAGAAGACGATGGCATAACCGTGTTGGATTTTAAAACGGACTATGTGACACCGGATACTGTTGACGCGGTCACAGAGCGCTACCGTCCACAAGTGGAAACGTATGCGAATGCTCTTTGTAGAATCTACCAGCTTCCGGTTAAGGCAAAAGCACTCTACTATTTCCACATTGGTGATTTTCGATGGTTATAAAAATAAGGGGATCGGATAAGGGCGGCCTCACATAGGGATTTATACGCTCCAAATCGGATATTTTCCCGCAATACTGCATTAAAAAGCCGTGGCAGGCGTCAGCCTTGCCACGGCTTTTTATCTTGTCTTGCTGAAAAACCTCTCGTTTTGGAGTGCTGCGCAGTTTTGAATAGAAGATTTTTGCTCACAGGAATATTCAGAGGACGCAGAAATACTGGATGTATTTCAAGGACGATGGATTTTCTGTGGGGAAAAATTCATTCAAAACCGTACAAATCCCTATGTGAGTCCGTCCAATTTCGATCCCCTTATTTTACGCGATTAAAAAGTGACATGACCCGTGCCGATAACCTGTTTCTTTGTGTTGACCGTGACTTCAGCATTGTGATCGTTAAGCTTGATATAAGCACCTGCCAGCACATTGCTGACATCGCTCTGATCGTGGTCGTTGAAAGCAGAACCTATGATGACCGTACATGGCTGTCCCAGTTCATCCCGTTCATCACCGGGTTCAATAATGCATGATTTATGTGTATGACCGCACAACATAAGATCAGGCTTTATGTTCTCTTTGATAAGGGCGCACCAACTGGTATAAAGCTCCTTTTCTGTGCTGTAGTTTCCTTTTAACGGGAAGGGAACATGGGAAACGATCAACCTGTATTTCACATCATCGGCGGTATATTCCTTATGGGCATTTTCTATGACCTGCTTGATATAGTCATCCTCTTCAAGGCGGAACTGATGGCAGCAGATGGTGCCGCCGTATGCAGGGCATGCGTCGTCCTTGTCTTCACCAGTATCTATAAGCAAACCCCAGATACAACCAACCTGGAAAGTAAAATAGGACTTTCCGTTTTGTGAAGGCATGTAATTTGAAAGCGCTTCTGCCCGGTAACCTCTTAAGTCATGATTGCCTCTGGAGATCACACAGGGGTATTCGCCCTTTGTGATCGCGGATGCGATCTTGTAGCACAAGGTCATTTCCTGCACAGTATTTGATGCGCTGACGATATCGCCATTCAAAATAAGCAGATCATAGTTTTCCTGAAAGTGTTCTGCTGCCCACACGGCATAATCCCACCAACCGTGGACGTCAGCAAGGTGATAGATTTTGATATCCGAGGTTTTCTCCAAAGGCCTGAACGTGTACACGGTTTCAACTGCTTCTTCCGTTGTGGGGTAGTAGGGACTTCTGTCAATCACGCACTGGCAGGTTACGGTATACGCACGGGCTGAGTCCAACTCAGCCATCGGAATGTAAAATCTTTGAACGCCTGCAGTAGAGATTCTGATTCCGTTACTGTGACAATAATAGGTTTTCTCGCCCACGCGTATGCTGATCAACGCATCACACCAGGTCGTGACCATGATCTGATAGGTTTTCCCAACGGCGCAAACTGTGGGATGATATAGTAAAGCGTTACGCATCATTTCCATCCTCCTGAAATTCTGTATCAATAGTTTTCATCGATTTCAAGCTTGTGGGTAAACTGTCCGGTAGCGACTCGTTCGCCGATCAAGACCCGCACAAGATTATCTACAATCTCTGCATCGGTCGCGGGATTTCCCTCAAGGGGATTGACATACACCGGCTCATCCTGGAAATAGAGATCGTACATTTTTGGCATACCAAACTGAATGATATACTTCTTGTGAGGATCAATTCGTTTCACTGTCCAAACAGTAGGCATGCCCACATCGCCGGGAATCACTGGGACAGTGGAACCGCCGGCAAAGGTGAAAAGAATGAGATCATACTTTTCCTGGAATTCTTTTGCGACCATTTCATTTTTCAGATAAAGATCTGCTTGAAAATCAACGGAAAAGCCTTCTGCTTCCAGTCTTTCAATGAAGAGCTTGAAATCTGGATTTCCACCGCACGTGATTCCCACAACACAGAGCTTCTTTACCTTTTCCTTATTGATGGGGAACATAGGGGCCTGGTAGGTTCTCACGATGGTACTTCGTCTGACTTCTTCCTTGTGTACTTCCCTGACAAATTCCGCATCCAGACACCCGGTATTTCTTTTTCTGTCAAGAATACCGGTACTCTTCTTCAACTCGTAAATGCGGTTCAATGCATCCTCCAGGCGGGACATAGGAATATCGCCTTTTTCCAGCTTTTCTGTGATCACATCGATAGCATCCAGATTGGCAAAAAGGATCACGTCCGCACCTGCTTCAAATGCTTCGACCGCAACCTTCAACGTGTTATTGCACTCGCAGCCGCCCATGGTAATGGCGTCTGTAATAACAACGCCTTTGAAACCCAGTTTTTCTTTGAGAAGACCGGTGGTGAGTTCGTGAGAGATAGTCGCGGCAGGGTATTTTCCGGTTTTATCTTTTGCTGAGTAGGCCGGGAGTGCGATATGGCTGGTCATAATGGAAGCGACACCTGCTTCAATCAGCTTTTTATAGACATAGCCGTGGGTATTGTCCCATTCCTCTTTGGACAGGAGATTTCTTGCTTTCGCCCAGTGGAAGTTGGTAGGGGATGTGCCCATACCGGGAAAATGCTTCGTAGTTGCTGCCACACCAAGACTCTGGATGCCTTTTATGCATGCGCTTGCCATGGAAGCGCTGATCTCGGGAATCCCGCTGAAGGAATCATCAAACATATGGGACATGGGATGTACAGGAAGATCGCAGGACGGTTCCAATGTCCAGTCGATCTTGTTGTGAATCATCTGCATTGCGAATGCTTGTCCGCACCTGTAAGCGAGGTCTTCATCGTTAGCCGCGCCGATTCGTGCCTTACGCAAAGTTGCGGTGACTCCGCCAAAACCGGTAACGCCGTCAGCAACGATACCAAGGGGTACCTTACCATGGAATTCGCTTGTTACCTTATCAAAGCTGCAGATCCCTGTTCCTTCATCTAACTGGTAGTCAGGCCCATCTACGAAAATAAAACCGACCGGAGTTACTTCGCTGTCGCAGCCGTATTTGATATAGTCCTTTGCTCGTGGTGCCATGATCTGGCAAACCTTTTCCCTTAAAGTAAGATGATCGAATTTCATAAAACTGCCTCTTTTCAATAATTCTCATCAATGGCGAGGTTGTAAGGCATAATACCCGTTGCGGTTCGTTCACCGATCAAGACTTTTACAAGATTGTCAATGATTTCTGCAGAGATGGCGGGGTTTGTTTCAAAGGGGTTAATATATACCGGTTCATCCTGGAAATACAGGTCATACAATTTGGGCATACCGAACTGGATCACATATTTTTTCTCCGGATCTATCCGGTTCAGTGTCCAAACGCAAGGCTGACCCACCTCTCCGGGGATGATCGGAACCGGACTGCCGCCCGCAAAGGTGAAGAGGATCAGGTCGTATTTGCTCTGGAATTCCTTTGCGGCCTTCTCATCTTTTAAATAAATGTTTTCCTTAAAATCAACGCAGAAGCCTTCTGTTTCAAGTCGCTTGATCAAAGGTGTATAATTGGGATTTCCGCCGCAGGTAATTCCAACTACGCACAGCTTCTTAGTTTTGTTCTTGTCGATGGGGAAGTCGGCGGTATCCCACTTCCGCACAGTGATACCCAGTCTGGCTTCTTCCTGATGTACCTGCCTGACGAATTCTTCATCCAGACATGCTGTGTTCCGCTTCCGGTCCAGAACGCCTGTGTTTTTCTTCAGTTCATAAATGCGGTTTAAGGCATCTTCCAGCCGGGACATGGGGATCTCACCGTTTTCCAGCTTGGCGGTGATCACATCCACAGCATCGAGATTCGCGAACAGAAGCACGTCAGAACCGGCTTCAAACGCTTTCACAGTGGTATTCAATGTGTCATTGCACCCGGCACCGCCCATGTTGATTGCATCTGTAACAACGACACCTGTAAAACCGAGTTTATCTTTCAGCAGCTTTGTTGTAATTTCATAAGATACCGTTGCGATTGGGTATTTCCCGTGTTCATCCTTTTCGGTGCATGCTGCCGGGAAAGCAATATGGCTGGTCATGATGGAGGCAACGCCAGCTTCAATGGCCTTCTTGTATACATAGCCTTCTGTGTTTTCCCATTCCTCCATGGAAAGCAGATTGCGAGCCTTCGTCCAGTGGGGATTGGTAGGGCAGGACCCCAAGCCGGGAAAATGCTTGACTGTTGCGGCGACGCCGACGCTTTGCAGTCCCTTCACAAAGGCGCTTGCCATAGCTGCACTGATCTCGGGAATGTCACTGAAGGAGTCGCTGCTCATGACGGACATGGGGTGGCGAACCAGATCGCAGGATGGCTCAAAGCTCCAATCGACCCGATTATAGATCAGCTGCATTCCGTAGGCCTTACCGCACTTGAAAGCAAGCTCTTCGTTATTGGCTGCGCCGATCCGCATCTTGCGAAGAGGCGCGGTGATTCCGCCAAATCCGTTGATACCGTCCGCGGCTACACCCAGCGGGACTTTGCCGCAAAATTCGCTTGTGATCTTATCGAACGGACTGATGCCAGTTTCTTCGTCCACAACATATGCAGGCGGCTCTACAAATAGAAAACCAATGGGATATTCTTCGCTGTTTCCACCGTGGTCCAGATACTCACCGACGGTGGGGGCCATTAATTGACAGACCTTTTCCCGTAAAGTAAGCGCTTCGAATTTCATCATCCATTCATCCTTTCTTTAAAACATGCCTGCAAATCTTCTTGCGGCGGCAGCCAGATCTTTTATACCGTCGAATACATTGTCTTTATTGAAAGCTTCCAGATATTTGTATGCTTCCAAAGTGATGTATCCGTTATATCCAACATCTTTCAATGCTTTTACGATAGGTGCATAGTCGATATTCATAGAAAAGGGGAGTTGGTGAGAATCGTGCCGCTTATCGTTGTCGTGTACATGCAGGGTTTTGACGCGTGGACCAATTGCCCTGATCATGCTCTCGGCGTCTACGCCGTCTAAGCCCAGAATTTCTGCATGACCGATATCGACACAGGCGATGAAGAAGTCATCGTTAATTGCATCTAAGTGAGCGACAAAATCTTCTTTTGTCGCACAGGCGCAAACGGTGATTCTTTGCAGCTCACTGCTCCATACGATCATATTTTCGGTCGCGATTTTGACGCCGCATTCCTTGGCAAAGGGAAGCAGCTCCAGATATATTTCCTCATTCTCTTCTGCAGACTTAAAATTATCGGGATGGATAACGCAGATTTCACCACCGGCTTCCGCGGTGCATTCTATCGCTCTTTTTAAGAACGGATGAACTTCGTCACAGTATGTAGGTGTCGGCGCGTGAGACTGATTGCAAATAATTCCGTTGTCAAGCCCGATTTGCTTTAACTGCCTTGCAAAGGCAAGATAATTACTTCCCGCAAGAGGATGATCGTTTGGTTTTAAGCTTTTTGTTGCACCGTCATAGTTGCACATTTTGTCCATGGAAAAGTCCCAAGCATCAAATCCGGCTTTTGCAATTAATTCAACTGCTTTTTCGTCTCCCACTATTTTAGCAGTAGATTTAATTTCGGTTGATATCTTCATAGATGCAAAACCTCCATCTGATTGTTTTTTTATTTATAAGCGATTTGCACATGTAAGTCAAGGTAAACAGCGTTCTGTTTTACACATTGAGCATTTTTTGAGAATTTAATAGCAAATTTTGGTTATGTCTATATGGAAATCAAACTCTTTGAGATCATGTAAGGACATATTATTAAAAAAACGTGCCGGAGAAATCTCCGGCACGTTTGCTATATTGTGAATAGAGTATTAGACAGCGCAGTAACCGGTGGAGTAATAACCCAGATCATTGCGGCGGTCCAGACGGCCGTAGCTGGCGCATACGGGAATGTCGGAGATCAGCTCAACGGAGAACTGACCGAAGGGAATCTGGAACTGCTCATCGCAGATAGGCAGATCCATGCGGGTGCAAATGACCCGCTGTGCGGGGATGGTCAGGTGCAGGCCCTTTACGGGTTCCTTGTCTTCAAAATAGATGTTCAGCAGAATATGTGCGTCCTGCTCGTGATAATTGGTGATCATCATTGCCTCATGGCCGGGCAGACTGGGATCGTCGCCGTTGCCGGGCAGATCACCGTCAATGAACATATATCTGCAGTAACCCAATTCTTTTTCCATGATTTAAGCTCCTTTCTGATTACAGATCCTTCATGAAGTATGCGTCCATCTTGGGGGACATGGGCTTGCAGCCGTTCTCGGTGATGATGTACCCGGTTTCGATACGGCCACCGTGCAGCTCGGGATGACCGAAGAAGCTGACGTCGACCATAACAGCCATGCCGGGAACCAACTCAAAGTCGCCGTTGGGGCCGAAGAAGGGAGCCTCGGCTTCCATCAGGCCGATGGAGTGGGCGAAGGGACATACGATGTACTCAGCAAGGCCGTGCTTTTCGTAGAACTTACGGCCGGGAACATCGATCTCTCTGCCGGGAATGCCGGGCTTCAGCATATCCTTGGTCAGACGCAGGGTCTCACGCATATGGTTCAGCAGATCCTTCTGGCGCTGAGTGAATTCGCCGTTGACAGGGATAGTATCACCGAAGGTGCCGGCGTAGCCGTTGATACGGGGAGCGATACCGATCATGACCAGCTCGCCGTCCTGCATCTGGCGGTTGGTAGCGGTGGGAACCACGGACTTGGCTCTGGGGCCGGAACCAACGATGCAGGAATATGCGAAGCTGTGAGCGCCGTTAGCGCGGCAGATAGCTTCACCGGCGGCAGCAACTTCAAACTCATAAGCGCCGGGACGGATGGCAGCGACCATCTTGTCGTAAGCCAGATCACACAGCTGAGCGGACTTGATCAGCTGCTCAACTTCCCAGCTGGACTTGTAAGCGCGCAGATCTTCGTACTCGTCGGTGATGTCGACCAGCTCTACACCTTCAAAACCGGCAGAGAAGTCCAGATACACCTGGTGGGGGATGGTGGTGGTACCAACGATACCGATGCGCTTCAGCACAGTGCCCTGAGCCTTCAGCTCGTCATTGAGCTGCTTGAAGTCGATAATGGTAGCATTGGGGTACTCTTCTTCGGGAACCATGAATACGGGGAAGCAGCGAACCTTCTTGATAGCGGATTCAGCCAGAGCGAAAGGCTCAGACTCGGGGCCACCCAGCAGGATGGGTTCACCCTCAACGGGGATCAGCACAGAACCCTTTTCAAACTGGCCGCACCAACCGGTCAGATACCAGCCGTTGGCAACGTTCAGCTCATCAAAGTAGACCAGTGCTGCGTCCAGACCCTTGTCCTTCAGGATCTGTCTGACGTTTTTGATTCTCTCCTGGGTTTCGTTCAGATTGTAGTAAGACATATCTGTTCTCCTTTTTCCTATTTTTTCTGCCTGTATTGGGCAGTGTTGTACGGTATCACATAAAATTGTCGTCTAACGGGAACATGGGACGGCGGATATTTTTCATATGCATATCCTCCAACCGTTCTGTAGAACTGCCGGGGGTAAATGCCAGAATCGCGCGCTGCGCCACAGCCGCCAGTTCGGGGAACAGGTAGCCAAGCTTGACAACCACGATCTTGAAGGGACTAAAGTCCAGATCCACAGATTCAAAAATATCAGGGCGGCACATGGATGCTCGGTTTTTGGTGATAACAACGGTCATATCACCGCAGTCCAGTGTGACAGAGGGGCCGGCATTGCCGCCTGTATAGGAGAGAATATCTCCCTTGTGAATCAGCTTGCCTGTAAGAACTGCCTTTTCACTGTTGACATCCAGGCTACCGCCAACTTCTACAGTTACAGTTTGTCCAATCTCAGATCTGTAGCACAAATCGCAGGCTTCTTCATCCGCGATGCCTGCCACCAATACATTGGCAGCGCCTGCGGCTTTCAGCCGGTTGATCATGTAAGCGTTGTCACCTGCGGCACCGGCGGTTGTATTGTCACCGGAATCCGACAGGAACACCTGATGATCCGTATCCTCCATTGCAAGGCGGATCGCTTCGTCCGGAGCGGCAGTTTCTACAAGGAATTTAAAATCATGGCGAACGTCATAGAACTGCTTTGCCAGTTTGTTTGCACACTCCAAAGCCAAAGCATCGTCCCATTCATGGGTGACAACTATATTAGGCCCCATGTAAGGTTCGTCGATCCATGGCTGACCGTTGAATACCTGCACGCACATAACATCAGGTACGGTGCGCTCCATTTCTTCAGCAGCTTCCATGATGCTCTTTAAAGGCTCAAGCGCAGTCTGTACGGCGTCTCCGCAGATAACGACATTGGCTCTTGCGATCTGGGGCCGGGGGAGAAGCTTCTTTTCGATGCACTTCAAAAGCAGCTCTGCTGCCCGAATTTGTGTCTGCTTGTGGTCACTGTGGGGTGCTGTGCGGAAGCCGGTAATGCAGTTGGCCAGGGATACGATCTCATCGGTATTATCGGCATGGAAGTCCAGTGCCAGGGAAATGGGAATATCGTAGCCAACCTTCTGGCGAATCATCTTCAAAAGATAAGTATCACCTGAGCCGATTTCCTCAACATACATGGCACCGTGCAGATACAGCCAGATACCGTCGATTCCGTCTGCAGGGATTCTGTCCACCAGATCATGTGCCAGTCGCAGGAAATCTTCTTTGATAACGGCACCGCCAGGCAGCGCGTGACCGTAGATGGTAGGAATGATTTCGCAGCCATGATCCCGCAGATAATCTACGACCTTGATTTTTTCATACATATCCGTACCGGCGGCGTAGTCAAAATCCTCATAGCGTGTATAAACGGGTGTTAAGCTGTTGCCCTCACATTGCAGGGATCCTAATACGATTTTCAATTCTGCAACCCCCTTATGTATCATGGATGGTAAGTAAAAAAGCAACTGTTTCAAAGAAGTGCTTTTTCTATGTCAAAATCGTTACATCAAGCTCCACTATTATAATAACTCTTTATGCGAAATGCATAAAGGCAGAAAACAATTCAGAAATGGTAAATTATAAAACGAATGAAGAAATCGAACAATATTTTGTTGATATTGGTGAAACAGTGTGATAATATTTTAAGGCAGGGGGTGAGCGAATGAAGAAATATTTGAATTATCAGGTGACAAAGGATGTAGTGATTAAGGATTTGGTAACCATCGAGACACTGGATATATCTCTTGATTTTTCTTATCCCTATGAATCCCATGATTTTTATGAATTTGCTTATGTTGATTCAGGCGCGATCCTATGCAATTTGGAGCAAGAGACCATTGCTCTGGAACAAGGAAATTTCTACTTGATTCCTCCTTTTACAAAGCATTCGTACAGTGCAGACAAGGAACAGTCTGCAACGATCTTTATTGTCTGCTTTAGAAGTAATTCCGAGTGCCTGTCCATCCTTGATCGCAAGATTGCGTTGGATAAGCATTGCAGACGTATCATTTCTGATATTTTGGGTGAATCGAAGAATGCTTTTGTCTTTCCTTTTGATAAAGTCCTTCAGCCAACACTAACACCGGTTTTCGGCGCGCAGCAGTTGGTGGAAAACAACATTGAAAAATTGCTGATCAATCTGATACGTAACCAGATCAGCAATGATAAAGATATCGTGCTGGTTATGAACAGCATTGAGCTGGAGAGCAATCTCTGTAACGAAATTATCCATCTGCTTAAAAGCCATGTTTTTGATTCGCTGACCTTAGATCAGATCAGCGAAGAGACTCACTACAGCAAAACCTTTATTAATAATATTTTTAAAAAGAACACAGGTCATCCGATTATGAAATATTTTATTGCGCTGAAAATTAAGGAAGCGAAGACTCTTTTGCGCAACGGTCTTCCTGTGGAAGCTGTTGCCAGCAGACTCAATTTTGACAGTGCTACTTATTTTACAAAGGTATTTAAGAAGTACACCAATATGACGCCAACTGCGTATAAAAGAACAATTATGTAATTGGATAAAAAGAAATAATTATGGGGTCAGGTATATACCTGGCCCCATAATCCGCAGAATGAACCGATTATTCTCAGCGGCTGTTGCGATTCTGGTTGTTGTTCTGGTTGTTCTGGCTGTTATTCTGGTTGTTGTTCTGATTCTGATTGTTGTTCTGATTCTGATTGTTGTTCTGGTTGTTGTTCTGATTCTGGTAGTTCTGGTTCTGATTCTTGTTATTCATGGTAATTACCTCCGTTAATTCTTTCCGCGGAATTTCCGCAATGATAGCTTACCCCAAATGTCAGCTTTTATCCTTTGCTTTAAAGATTAAACTGGCCAACAAGCCGGCGGATATAGCAGCGGTGATGCCGCCGGCACATGCCTTTAAGCCACCGGTGAGTATACCGATAAAGCCATCCTGATCGACGGCTTCTTTAACACCTTTGGCAAGATTATAGCCAAAGCCGGTGAGCGGAACTGTAGCACCTGCTCCTGCAAAATCAGCCAGTTTTTCATAAATGCCAACGGCTCCAAGAAGCACACCTACAACAACATAACTTACCAGGATTCTGGCTGGTGTTAGTTTGGTTTTATCAATGAGGATTTGTCCGACCAGACACAGCATACCGCCTACAATAAAAGCCTTGATATAGTCCATATCACTTTCCTCCATGAATGCTTACTGCGTGGCATACACCGGGAATCGGCAGCCCCTGTTGTGTGGAAGTAGGGGAGAGCAGCGCTCCGGTACCGCAAAACAGTATCCGCTTCAATTTCCCGCTATTTAACTGATTGAGTAAATGTGAACATAAAGTAATGGCACTGCAGCCACAGCCGGAGCCTCCGGAATGAACGTCTTGCTTTTGTAGGTCAAAGACCATTGTTCCGCAATCAGCAAGCTTGCCGCCAAGCGATAAGCCTTCTTTTCTGGCTAAGGCTAAAAGTGCTTCTTTGCCTAATTGCCCCAGATCACCGGTAACAATCAAGTCAAAATCGCTTTCCCCGGTGTGAAGGTCATCAAAGTGTGCTTTGATGGTTGCCAGGGCTGCCGGTGCCATTGCGGCACCCATATTATTTGCGTCTTTGATGCCAAGATCAGTGACCGTACCGATTGTAACGGACTCGATTTTCGGCCCTTTGCCCTCCGGACATACTAATGCAGCGCCGGATCCGGTAACTGTCCACTGAGCGGTGGGGGTTCGCTGTCCGCCGTATCCCAGAGGAAAGCGATACTGCCTTTCGGAGGATGCGAAATGAGATGAGGTCATTGCTGCTACCTTATCTGCAAAACCGCCACTGACAGCCATGGAAGCCACAATAAGGCTTTCTGCCATGGTTGAGCAAGCACCGTAAAGGCCAAGATGAGGTATCCCAGTGTTACGCAATGGAAATGATGAGCTGATGCACTGATTCAATAAGTCTCCCGAACATACCAAATCAAAATCTTTTGGAACCATGTTGGCTTTCTTTGCCAGTGTTTCCAGAGCCAGCTGCTGCATGCGTTTTTCAGCCTGTTCCCAGGTTTTTTGGCCAAAATAACTATCATCCTTGGTTAAATCGAATTCCCGTCCCAAAGGACCTTCTTTTTCTTTTTTTCCTGCTACCGCTGCCCATGCGGTGATAATAGTTGGTTGCGGAAGAACAAAGCTTTGCTTCCCGCGCTTTTGTTTTGCCATAACTGCACCTTCCTGCATTTTTGGTTAGTATGTCCGTAAATACGAAAAGGTATGATTATTATTGCAAATCCGCGTAGTCTGCGCTACAATATAGAAAAATGTAAGGAGAAGGATTATGCTGATTTGTCCTGTTTGTGGCAAGCCTTTTATCATTGGCGAAAGGTGCGCGTCCTGTGAGAAAGGACATAGCTTTGATATAGCCAAAGAAGGATATCTGAATTTACTGCGGACAAATAAAAGCGGCGATAAGATTGGTGACGATAAGCTGGCTGCCAGATGCCGCCGGGATTTTTTGAATAAAGGATACTATGCACCGCTAAAGGATGCTTTGGTTGAGTTATTCGCTGATAAAGAAGGAAGTCTTCTTGATATTTGCTGTGGAGAGGGTTACTACACCAGCGCAATCGCTGTCAACAAAAACCTGCATGTATATGGGTTTGATATTTCCAAGGAAATGATCCGGCTGGGTGCCAAGCGCGGCGGGTTTACCGCTTTTGTTGCCAATATGGCATCGATTCCTGTGGCAGTTAACAGTTTTGATTACTGCATTCATTTGTTTGCGCCCTTCAATGAAGAGGAATTTACCCGTGTCTTGAAATCGGGTGGAAAGCTTTACACTGTCGTTCCCGGAAGTTATCATCTATGGGGCCTTAAAAACGCAGTATATGATACACCATATTTGAACGACGAACAGCTTCCGGATACCAAAGTATTGAAGCTATTGGGCATCACAAAAATCAGTGCCGAAATTACGCTGAGATCTGCGGAAGATATTGAGGCAGTGTTTCGGATGACACCCTATTATTTTCACACAAGCGCCGTGGATAAGCAAAAGCTGATAGGTATCGATACACTGGATACAAAAATCGAATTTGTGATTGCGGAATATGAAAAAGAATAGTTATTGGGAGGTACATATATGGCTATTGTAACCATTATTGGCGCGGGCATGATGGGTTCCGCGCTGGCGTTTCCGGCCAGAGAGAACGGCAATGAAGTGCGTTTGGTAGGAACTCACTTGGATCGTGAAATTATTGAATCCTGTATTTCTAACAACAGACACCCCAAATTTGTCAAGGATTTTCCCGCTGGCCTGAAATATTATCAAATTCAGCAGGTGAAAGAGGCTATTGCCGGTGCCGATTTGATCATCGGCGGTGTCAGCAGCTTTGGTGTCGATTGGTTTGCCGATGAGATCCTGCCAATTCTGGATGAAACTGTACCGATTATCACGGTAACGAAGGGTCTGATCGACACCACCGACGGCCGGCTTATTACATATCCTGCCTACTGGGAGCAGAAGCTTGCAGTTCAGGGATTGAAACGCAATTTGAATGCCATCGGCGGGCCTTGCACCAGTTATGAGCTGGTGGCTCATGACCAGACAGAGGTTGCTTTCTGCGGCAAAGACAGGAAGACATTGGAATATATCCGCAGTATCATGACAACGGACTACTACCACATCAGTCTTTCTACAGATGTGACTGGCATTGAGAGTGCGGTGGCACTGAAAAACGGATATGCCTTGGGCATTGCTTTGACCATCGGCTTGAATCAAAAGAAATTTGGTCTGGACAGTGAACTGCATTTTAATTCCCAGGCGGCTGCCTTTGGCCAAGGTCTGAAAGAAATGGCAAGGCTTCTGGAATTCCAGGGTGCCGGTACACTGGATAATCTGGCTGTTGGTATTGGTGACCTATATGTAACGGTCTACGGTGGCCGTACCCGTCTGATCGGCATTCTGCTGGGACGGGGATTAGACATTGACGAAGCCAGGGAAGAACTGAACGGAGTGACTCTGGAGTCGCTGGTGGTTTCTGAGCGTGTTGCCCGTGCAGTTAAGAAGAGCGCGGAAAAGGGAATTCTGAATCTGGATGATTTCCCGTTACTGCTGCATATCGACGAAATACTCAGCCGGAAGAAACCCGTCAATATCCCTTGGGAAGCGTTTACATTCCGCAGCTTTGAAAGCTAAAAGGAGCAGCTATATGTTAACATTAGAACGAGCTAAAGAATTGCTCAGCACCACCACTACTGAGCCGCATTTGTTTCTTCATGCCAAGAATGTGATGGTTGCCATGGGTGGCCTTGCAAAGCACTACTGTGCCAATGAGGAACATTGGATGGCCATCGGATATCTTCATGATTATGATTATGAGCAGCATCCGGATGCCCATTTGCAGCATACGGCGGAGCCGTTACTGGCCGCTGGACTGTCGGAAGAAGAGATTCGGGCCATTTTGGCACATGGCTATCTGCACTTGAACGATGTGCAGCCGTTGACCGATCTGGAAAAATCCCTCTTCACTGTGGATGAACTGACGGGCATTATCCAGGCAGCGGCACGAATGCGCCCGCTTGGCATTACGGATATGGAAGTTTCCAGCTTCATGAAGAAATTCAAAGACAAGAAGTTTGCTGCCAAGTGCGACCGGGAAGTGATCCGCAAGGGCTGCGAAATGATGGGCATGGAAGTAAGGGATGTGGCGGAAATCTGCATTGAGGCTATGAAGCAGCACGCTGTTGAACTGGAAATCGGCCCCAAGGAAACGTTATAAAGCGTTTTGCACTCTGCTGTTGCAGGGTGCAAAATTTTATATAGAAATTGGAAGTAATTTCTGATTTTCGATTGTATAATAGGTGAAGAATCCACCTAAGGAGGATGACCCATGGATAACGGCGCAAGTAGCTACCGCCGCTACCTGAGTGGGGAAGAAGCAGCTTTTGAGCAAATCGTAAAAGATTATTTTGATCCATTGACCGGTTTTATCAACAGCTATGTACATGATATGGCCGCGGCGGAAGATATTGCTATTGATACCTTCTCAGATCTGATCGTTCATAAACACAGATATAATTTTCGTGTATCACTAAAGACATACCTGTTTATGATTGGCCGCAGCCGTGCCCTCAATTACATAAAGCACCGCGGCAGATTCCAGATGGTGGAATTAGACATGGCCCAAAAGGAGCTTCCGGAAGTTCCATCTCCGGAAACGCTGCATAGCGCAAGCCAGCGTGATCAAGTCGTCCGGAATGTTTTGACGCAACTGCACAGCGACATGCGGGAAGCGGTGCAGCTTGTGTATTTCGAGGAAATGAGCTGTGCGGATGCCGCAAAGGTCATGAGAAAGACGGTCAAGCAAGTTTATAATCTTTTATACCGTGCCAAAACTGCGCTTCGAACCATTTTGGCAGAGGAGATCGAATTATGAGAAATTTTGAAGAGCGGATGGACGAGATCCACAAGCGCAGCCATGCGCGGATCCTTCGACGCAGAAGACAACTGATAATGCTTTGTATGCCTCTGGTGGCAGCCGTGGGTGCTGTCGGCGCACTGAAGATTCAGCGGCCCAGAGTCTATCAGCAAACCGATATTACGCAGCCAACCATTACGATCATTCAGGAGTACAGTAATAGCTTACCTACTTTGGCTGTGGAGTATATCCCTAAGTACACAGACAGGGAAAAGGTAGAAGCCATCAAAACCTTAATTGCCGGCCTTGTACTTATTGATGAATTTACGGTAGACACAACCCGTGCTGACAGTATTCACACGCAGGCAATGTCTGCTCATGAAATCTATAAGTTCATCCTTGAATCGGATGATGGTACTACGGAATATACATTGATTGGAAACACGTTGGCTGGCCGTAGTGCTGACAAGGTGTATAAGCTGACGGATTATCAGCGTGTTACGTTATTGAAGCTTCTGGAGCTTTCGGTGGAATAAGGAGAAAATATGAGAAAGAAATGGCTCACAGCTATACTTGCTGTTTTGATGGCAATGTCCTGCAGTGCCTGCGTAAAAAATCCGCAGGTGACTCCCACAACTGAATCACAAACGGCACCTTCTGAAGGGATCAGCATCAAAGTCATGAAAGCAGAAATCCAGAAGGAGGAAACGATCCTTCAGGTACAATGGAAGAATGAAACAGAGTATTCTATCATGTACGGTGAGATGTTTGGATTGCAGAAATGGGTTGAGGGACAATGGGTCGATTGCCCCATGAATGAAAATACCGGTTTTATTGCTATCGGTTACATGCTGCAACCGGGAAAGACAATTACCAAGTCCTATACGCTTCGCTGGGCCTTTGGTGATCTGGAGGCGGGACGCTACCGGTTTTTAACAAGCTGCAGTGTAGAAGTTGGTTATTCATATCAAGAACATAAACTCTCTGCCGACTTTACGCTGGGAGAGGAAGCTTCGCCGATAGTCTTTGAACAGCCTCCGAAGCTGTGGCTTGTCCATTCCGGAAAAGAACTGGCAACGAATGGTAACTATACCTGGAATTATGAATTGGAAGATGGTATGTGGGCATGCGTCAATGCCGATTCATCGCATCCTCTGTGCTTAAAAGAGGATTTGTCCATGATCACCCCGGAAACGCTGAATCTGATACTGGACTTTGAAAAACAGCCGGATGGTTACACGATCCGCTGCTGGCCCGACTCGGCTGATGTCAATGATGAAGGCGAGACGATAACGAGTCAGTATGACAGGATCGAACTGAAAATAGGCGCGCACATCTATGCGGTAACGGCAACCTGGAATGATGACGGCAAAGGCTTCTACGGTACAGTGAGCTATGTGTTCTATGCCGCTCCTACGGTGATTCCTATCACCGAAGAAGCAACACTCTATATTGCCGGCGAATCGGTCTCTCTCAATGAGCAACAAGCAAAGATTGTTTCCGATCTTCTATCCAACCTTCCTTATGATCAAAACCTGATCTGCAATTGCCAGCCGGAATATGAAGTGCTACTGCCTAACGGAAAGAAATACGGTATCCATTTGGAAGAAGCATATGTCCGTTGTGATGAAGGCCAGTGCAAGCTGAATGACGATCAGCTGGATGCACTTACAGCAATTATCGATTGGGCCCTGGAACAAACAAAAGCAAGGTAAACTTAAGATACTCTTAAACCCCACCGGATTGTTTTTCCGGTGGGGTTCTGCTATAATTTGGCATACAGGAGGAAATGATTATGAATGAATTTGCCCAATTTGTCCTCAGCAAACTGCAAAGCAGTATTATGCTTATCGTGCTTGCTGTTCCGCTGATTGCGGTCTGTTTTCTGGTCATATATTTGAACTGCAGGAAGAGCGGTAAACGGTTCCCGTGGAAAAAGACAATCCTATGGACATTGCTGTCGGGGTATCTGTTGGTCCTTGGGTATGTAACGCTTCTTCGCGGAATGTTCATGGGTCACTTTGTTAACCTGCATTTATTGCGGGCGTGGCGGGAAGCGTGGAATAATTATTCTACCAAGAACTGGCTGAATGTTTTGCTGAATGTAGCAATGTTTGTGCCTCTCGGTGTCCTGCTGCCGCTTGTTTCTGTGAAGCTGAGAAAGTGGTATATTTCCATAGGAACGGCATTGGGCCTTTCTATGGTCATTGAACTGCTTCAGCTTTGGCGGGGTACCGGCATTTGTGATATAGATGATCTCTTTGCAAATACTTTGGGCGCGGTGATTGGTTATGCTGCAATCATATTTGTACTTGCGATTACGAGAAAAGGTAAAATTGATTGGAAGCGCTGTTTCTGCTGTTGCTTGGCGCTGTTATTAACAGTTGGAAGTATTTCCGGAATCTTCATTACCTATGAACTGAAGGAATATGGCAACATCCCCAATATGGCATCCTTCCGGGTCAATACATCCAATGTTGATTGGGAGTTGGCCTGTGCGCTGCCATCTGAACCGGAGAATGTACCAATATATCGTACGCAAACCTATTCGAAAGAAGATTGTATAGCTTTAGCTTCGGATTTTTCGGAGATTTTTGGAATCGATTTTAAAGAGGTCCTATATTACGATGAGGAAGCATACTTCATTGATCGCGGCGGTGATAACGGTACCCATTTTCTAACGATATCCTATCTGGACGGCGCTTATGATTACCACGGTGATACTTGGAGCGTGGATTTGTGGGCAGATGCCGATAGGGAAACCGTGGTTGCTGCTTTGGATGAATTCCCGCTGACGATTCCAAAGGATGCTGTCTTCTGTGTAGATGGTGAAGGCTGGCACAGTTTTACAGTGGATTCCTTGATGTTTGATGACACCATGTATGATGGTACGATACGATGCCGTTATGGCGCTGATGGGAGAATCTATGTTGTTGAGAATCATCTGATTTCCTACAAGCCTTATAGTCAAGCGGAGATCATAACGCCCCAAAAGGCTTACGACAAGCTGTGTAACGGTGAATTTTCCGGGGGAGATTACTTTGAACGCAGAGCACCTAAGGATATTCAGGTTGTTTGTGCGGCATTGGAGTATCGAGTTGATACAAAGGGATTCTACAGGCCGGTGTATGTGTTCGAACTGATTGCTACGGATTGTGGGTACCAGGGTACGGTTATGGTAAGAGCGGACTAAGAGAAGTTTTTAATCTGGCATTCATTGATTTTGACTATAAAGATATTCCCCATCCGAAAGGGTGGGGAATAATCGTAATTAGAGAAGGCGGGATTTGCTTGCATTTTTGCCCTTGGTAAAAATAGATGTAGCAACCAGTGTTTGCACTGGTTGCAGCAATATGCCACCGGCATATTGCATTCGTAATTATTCAAATCCCTCTTCATGCATAAAAAGCACCCCATCCGAATGGATGGGGGATAATTGTAACTGGAGAAGGAGGGATTTTTTTGCATTTTTGCCCTTGGCAAAAATAGATGTAGCAACCAGTGTTTGCACTGGTTGCAGCAATATGCCACCGGCATATTGCATTTGCAATTATTCAAATCCCTCTTCATGCATAAAAAGCACCCCATCCATTCGGATGGGGTGCTTTTTATGGCGGAGAAGGAGGGATTTGAACCCTCGATACCCTTTTGGGGTATACACGATTTCCAATCGTGCGCGCTCGGCCAGCTACGCGACTTCTCCAAGTGCGCTGTACGAATCAGCTTGCTTATAATACATTATCTTGCGGTGTTTGTCAAGTGTAAATTTTCAAATTTCTGCAAAAACTTATTGCTTCCGGCAATGGTTTTGCTTGACAAGTGGACGGATTTTCATTATAATACTATGGCTGACGGGGTGTGGCGAAGTTTGGTATCGCGCTTGGTTCGGGTCCAAGAGGCCTCGGGTTCGAATCCCGACACTCCGACCATAAAAATGTGACCACTTTTGTGGTCACATTTTTTCACTAAAGAAATGGATGCGAAATTATGGCCAGACGAGTTGTTGTTATTCCGTATAATCAGCGATGGAAAAATGATTTTGAATTCATCAAGCGGTATCTTCTTTCGGCAATCAAAGATAACATAGTAACCATTGAGCATGTTGGCAGCACTTCTGTGGAGGGACTTTCTGCAAAGCCTATCATTGACATAGACATTGTTATCAAAGATTATTCCACATTTGATTCTTTGGTTAAAAACCTGGAAGGTCTCGGCTATACATATGAGGGAAACCTTGGCATCAAAGACAGAGAGGCTTTTGATTACAAAGGTAATGTTCATTTGCCACATCATCACTTATATGTTTGCCCCCAATTTTCTAAGGAATTTCATAGACATATTACTTTCAGAGACTATTTGAGAAATAACCCAGAAGCTGTGGAAAGATACAGCAAAGTAAAAGAAGATGGGGCGAAATTGTTCCCTGAGAATATCGAGGGTTATATTGCGTTTAAATCACCCTGCATTGAAGAAATCTATACAAAATGCGGGCTGATATGTGAAGATCGTTGATTGGTATCGAAAGATCGGATTTCAGCCAACACGGCTTCAATGGATGGGAGATAAAATTCTTGGATAAGGATTTGCCCGGAATATTTCCAAATTGGAATGCATACATAACATAGAGAGACAATTGCGGGTTTTATACAGAGAGCCGGGTGGGGGATGCTGATGCTGCGGAAATATCCGCGGATTCGGGGACAGTATTTCTGTGACAGACTTGGCATACATAATTTTAGCGGATTGGGAAACCAATCCGCTTTTTTATATAGGTACATTTTGATGTGCTTGTGATATTATTTGATGTCAGGCTCCAGAAGTATGTTTTTGATTTCGTTGATTTCGTTCATAGTAATACCGGTGGACAGGACAAAATTTTTGCTTTTGGTAACGAGAGAATCCGTTTCAGTGCCATATTTGGACAACTCATTTTTAAAAGCTGTGAACAGCTCCGAATCAGAACTACGAGGCCCCCATACGGAAAAAGATGTTAGTTCATATTCCAGGAACAGGTCATTTTCGTTCATGCCGAGTAAAGCACAGAGAAGAAACAACAATGTACCGGTTCTGTCAGCACCACCCCAGCAATGAATATAAATGGGATAGTTACTTTCATCAGAAAATACCCGGAGCATATCCCGGAAATTGTCCTTAAATTCTGATATTCTTCCGTATGTACCCCTAAGAGGGATTCGAATCAATTGGACACTGTCACCAAGAGGGGATGGCAGGTCTGAGAATCTCAGGTCGTAATCTGTCTTGATCTTCAGATCGTCCAACAGCGTTTTCCTGCCGACATCTGTCAATGTGCAGTGATCGTCCATCTCGCTTCCGCGGAAAAGTAGACCTTGCTTGATTTTCATTCCGTTTTCGCATTTCCAACCGCCGAGATCACGGATATTTGTAATACCCTTGTCGCTTCTGTGGACACTATCGGTTGCTTTGATCCACCTGGGCGGTGCATCCTCTGTGCTGAAGCAGGCAGTTTCAGATAAAGTGCCGTCAAGTGTACACACGCGCCAATAGTATGTTTTTCCAAGCATCAGATTATAAACCTCTGCGTGGTGATTGCTTGTGTCATAAATGGAATAATCTGCAAAGTCCCTGTCAAGGGAGATATGTAATTTTGATTTCTGATTGCATTTCCATTGAAATTTAACCGGTTCGCCAAAGGAGTTGTCGACTCCCTGCCGCCAGAGATTCATATAGTCGAAGGATTTAAGAGAGGAATCTTTGTTTCCGCTTGATTTGAAGAAATCTTTATGCATTTGCGTTAATAGAGAAACCGTTTCTCCATGAATCGGACAAATTAACTCTATATTCATTGGGATCAACTCCTTTGTGGCAATTATACCATACACTTTCTTTGCATTCAACCAATATTCGAAACCTAGTTTAGAAAATCGAATGTCTTCAAAAATACTCAAAAAATACATCTCGAGGCAAAAGCTTCGAGATGTAATATACATTAAGCGTTATCTGAGATGTTGTGAATTTTCTTGTGTTTTCCAAAGTAAGCGAAAATATAGCTGACAAAGGAGATGAGCATAAAAATAGCGTCTATTGTAGTAATCAGCTCAATATACCAGTAGTGCAGTTCTGGGAACATAACCAGCACAATCAAACTGATGAACAGCACAGTAGTGCAGATTTTTCCCGCAAAAAGTGCGCCTTCCAGCATCTTGCCTTTCTTCAAAGCAAAGCATCCGCAGATCAATTGGAAGCTTTCCTTGATAACAAACAGCACAACCAAATACAGTAAAACAGGATAACGCATCGCAAGACAAACAATGAGGGTAAACTGTGTTGCTTTGTCGGCCAGTGGATCCAGAATTTTACCTACAGTAGATATCATGTTGAAATGCCTTGCGATCTTTCCGTCGATCAGGTCGGTAATACATGAAACGGCAAGGATTCCGGCTGAAAGGTAATAATGACTGGTATTTTTCGCGTTTAGATAAAGGATCACATATACGGGGATCAAGGCCAAGCGAAACAAGCTCAAAAGATTTGGTATTGTCAATATTTCTTTTTTCCAGTTTTTAATGATCATGATCATTCCTCCGGAGTGTGGCAAATTATGCCTTAAATGTTATTATACGCATAATGCTGATTATAATCAACCCCAAAGTATGACCGTTAATGAAAAATTCAAATTTAAGGAAGTTGATCCTGTCGGTTTGCATTCAGCGTAAATTGCTTAACAAGATACTTCCATGTCAACTTATCCAGCTCTCCTGTGGGGGGAAGTCCTGCCAATATTTGAAAGCCGGCCAGAGCCTCAGCGGTTGTGGAATCCAACGTGCCATTGTGGTTGGGGGTATCGATGGTGGGATGCAGCAAGGAAAGATACAGCAGCATGCTTTGCATTAAATACAGATTTGGGCTGTATTCTCCCCGCCGGTATACCTTACCAGGATCCATGATGATCTCTATGGGTTCAGCTTTGTGAACACGGACAATTGCTTCGTCATATGCATTTACAATCGCTTCCCACGTCTGCTGATCGGTAACGCCTGTTACGGGAAGACCCTTTCTGCGCTGAAAAGCTGAAACTGCGGTAATGGTTTCCTGACCATAGATACCGTCCGGTACAACTGTAGGCAGCGTGCGGTCATCCTCCGCAATAACACGAAGCATTGTTTGCAGACTTCTTATCGGTTGTGCTACAAAGGATTCTGCAGGCCTCACCGGACCACCTCCTGACTCACGGGATCTTGCATGCCCATTCGCAGATCCATACCTGGGAATTGCGTAAAGGTTGTTGTCCTTCGATATGCAGATGTAGTATCACCTGTTGGCGGCTGTACTGCGCGGCGGACGGTGTTTCTTTGTGTGAAACTGGCAGTTTGTACTGCTCTGCCGGATCCGACGGATTGGGTAACAGTATTTGTGTTGGGGAATATTTCCCTGCTTCGAAGGCTTGTATTTTCGATGCCTGAGAATTGGTCGTAAATTTCATCCCAGGTTCTCGAATCTACAGTACCGGTTTCCGGTAGTGCGAACCTACGTTGTGCGGCTAATACGGCCTGTCGTGTTGCCGAACCATAGATTCCGTCTATGGTCACCGGTGGTATGGACGGAATATAGTCTGAAAGGATGGCCAGCATATATTGCAACTGACGAACCTTTTCTCCTGTACTGCCTTCCTGCAGAGCATTGGGAGCGGACCAGTTAATGGAATAAAACTGCTGCCCCTGGCTGCGCAACTCTGCAAGGCGGGTAACTGCTGTATAGAGACGAACAATTGCGTACCAGGTTGCAGGACCGACGATACCGTCCGGAGACAGATTGAAGATATTCTGAAACGCACGCACAGTTGCCTCTGTCCTGGGTCCAAAGATCCCATCTGCGGTAGGTATCTTCGGAATGGCAGGGTAGCTTTGCGCGATGCGATTCAAGGCTACCTGTAATGTTACAACATTCGGTCCCGTACTGCCGACACGCAGTGGTGTTCCAGGGTAGGAGGAAGCAATTCCGCGAATTGGTGCATTCAATACGGTTTCTACATTGCCGTAATAGCTTTCGAGTATTTGTACAGAGTTATATCCCTGCTGCGCCAGATTCTGGCTGCCCCACTGGCTGAGGCCTTCACAGGTAACGGTTGTGCCGTTGCAGAATTTAGCTGCCAGTGGTTCTACAAATCCCGGTCTTCGCAGATAATCATTGAATAATTCATCAACAAGCTGGGATATGTTTTCAAAATAACTTCTTCCGTTGACAAAAAATTGATCATATGCGGTAGAATTGGTGATATCAAAGTCGTAGCCTCTGCTTCTGTAAAATTCTGTGTAAATGCGATTTAAGGCAAATGAAACAATAGCCAGAATGTTGGCTCTTAACGCACTTTCATCCCATGTTGGGTAGATCTCACTGGATGCAACATTTTTCACATAATCGGAAAAATCAACGGTAACATTGGCAGCGTTTGATGACGGTGGGCCAAGATGTACTGTGATCTGTTCGGGTACATATGGTGTTACGACCGGTGGCATATCTCACCTCCTAAAGATTCTGTGGGGGTGTATTAAATATTTCCGCTTTTGTCCATTTATCCGGCAGCTCGGAAAGCGGAATCATTTCCAAATTCTGATTTGTAATGGTGCCGGAAAAGATCTGCACATTTTCTGCTTCGATCTGCTCGTAATTTTCCAGACGCGCGTATACATTCACCGATGTAAATGGAACAATACCTGTGTCCGGTGTTTGGCTGGATGAACGATCGGGAACTGTGATTGGAACAGGCTCAATTTTACCGCTTCTGTCTGTCAAACGCATGGCTATGGCACTGCCATCGGGATATGTGATCATAACAGAGACATTTTCCAAAGGTATTCTTGCTCTGCTTGTATAGGCACTGACCTGTATGTATCCGGTTGATGACAGAATAATCCCTCCTTTCAAGCTTCAATCATCAGTATATGCTTCTTTCAATAAAAAGTGCAGGGATCACAAGTATCCCTGCATTTGCTGAATGTTCGCATGCTCGCAATCCAAAAGCTTTTGAGAAAGATTTTTGATTTCGCTGTCGGTATGGGTATAACGGTGCTGATCTTTAAGACCGATGATCATGCCGCGGGTATTGCCTTGGATCATCATTGCCGCGATTTTGGAGTCGGTTTTTTCATAAAGCAGCTTCATTCTGGACATGGTTTCTGCCATTGCGCGTACAGCGGGATTGACTTCCTTCAATTCCAAGCCTCTGGATGCCGCAATGGAATGTGCTTGCGTTTCTACGGCATCATACTCTTTTAGTTGGGATTCCAGCGCTTTTTTGAAATCCACCCGTACGGCACTATCCAGAACACTGCGTATGCCGATCTGTCCCATTTGTACGGTAGAGATAATGGAATCCAGTAACTTTTTGTTTTCATTCATTTTCATCACCGATAGCAGTATACCCGCGTCAAAGGAAATCATGCACGCATTTGTAGATTATTCATATACTGTATCGTGAAAGGGAAGGGATCGAGTATGTGTGCAATAGCGGGTATTTTGGGATTGCGCTGCGATAATCAAACTGCAGCCAAAATGCTGGCAACAATGGAAAGAAGAGGGCCTGACGGAAACGGTGTATATCACCACCGGGATTGTACCTTGCTTCATACGAGATTGGCGATTATAGATCTTGATGGCGGAAAACAACCTATGTCGCTGGAATGGGGCGATGAACAGTATACCATCACATATAACGGCGAATTATATAACACGGAAGAGATACGGTGTTCTCTTTCTAATCTTGGGCATATTTTTCATGGACATTCCGATACGGAGGTTGTGCTGCATGCCTATGCCCAATGGAAGGAAGACTGCCTTCTGCGGCTGAATGGGATTTTTGCCTTTGGTGTCTATGAGGAACATGCAGAAAGACTGTTTCTGGCACGGGACAGGATGGGTGTAAAGCCGTTGTTCTACAAGCTTCATCAAGGTGGCTTGCTATTTGGGTCTGAAATTAAAACGATTCTTACATATCCAACTGTAAAAGCAGAGCTGGATGCAGTGGGCGCGGCGGAGTTGCTGCTGCTTGGCCCAGGCAGAACACCCGGCAGCGGTGTGTTTAGAGGGATCAGTGAGCTTGAACCGGGTTGCTGCGCATGCTATGCGGACGCAAAACTCGCTGTCAAACGCTATTGGAGCTTTGTTGACAGAGAGCATACCGACAGTTTTGAAGAAACGGTGGAATGTGTCCGTTTCCTCGTAGAAGATTCCATAAAGAGGCAGATGGTCTCTGATGTGCCGATTGGCACATTTTTATCCGGTGGGTTGGATTCCAGTATCATTAGCGCGATCTGCGCATCTGAGAAGAATCACGAGGGAGAACGGCTGAAAACTTTTTCGGTTGATTATGAAGACAATGAGAAATACTTCAAAGCAAATAAGTTCCAACCCAACTCCGACAACAGCTATATCCGGATCATGCAGCAGAAATTAACCACAGACCATTATTGGACGGTACTTACTTCGGCTGAAATGGTGCATTGTCTGGAAGAGGCGACCATCGCCAGAGATCTGCCGGGTATGGCAGATGTGGATTTCTCTCTTTTAAAGTTCTGTGGTCATATTAAAAAGAAAGTTAAAGTAGCGCTGTCCGGTGAGTGTGCTGACGAGATATTTGGCGGATACCCATGGTATCGGGATCCGGAGATTCGCTCAGCAGAAGGCTTCCCGTGGGCTCAAAATACGGACTATCGCGCGTCTTTCCTGAATGGCGAGATTCTGAATGCCGTCAATGCGAAAGAGTTCGTGATGGATCGATATCTGCAAACAGTTTATGATACGGATGTTCTGCCAGGTACGTCCCAAGTAGAACGGCGGATGAAGGAAATGGTAAACTTGAACTACCGTTGGTTTATGCAGACGCTGTTGGACAGAAAGGACCGCATGAGCATGTACAATAGCCTCGAGGTGCGTGTGCCTTTCTGTGATTATCGAATTGCGGAATACTTGTATGGTATTCCATGGACATATAAAGATTATCAGGGCAGGGAAAAGGGTCTGCTTCGCACGGCAATGGAAGGCCTGCTGCCAGACGAGGTTCTATGGAGAAAGAAGAGTCCATATCCGAAGACCTGGGATCCAACGTATCTGCAACTGGTCAGTGGCCGACTGAGAGAAGTGTTGGATGATCCACAAAGTCCCATCTTCCAGCTTGTCAGAAAAGAAGCACTGGAAAGTCTTTTGGTGCAGGAACAGGTCTGGCCGTGGTACGGGCAGCTAATGCGGTTGCCGCAGACTATCGCGTATATGCTGCAGATAGATTTTTGGCTGAGACACTACAATATTTCTGTTTTGTAGATCACTTTTTCAATAAATCGATATAAACCCAGTTCAAGAGTGCTTTGAACTGGGTTTACATCATTTTATCCGTTCTGCATATTGATTTGCTGTCCTTCTATCAATGGATAGCTAATGAGTTGACCACTGTTTAAGTCCTCGGCGTACATTGCTACGGCATTGATTTGATTGTTGTTGTAGGTTCTGTAATAGTAGATTCCTTTATCTGTATTGCAGCAGCTGCTGTAGATCGTGTATTCATATTCACCGCTTTCAACAAGTGTAAGTCCACGCTGTTGTGTCACACTGCCCAGAATGTGAAAGAATTGGCTGATGCTCTCGGACTCGGAGTCTGAGCAAACAGAATTAAGCTTTGTAAAAGCTGCTTTTACAAAACGAGATGATGATGAAAGGTCACCGGGCAGTCCAAAGCCGCCCATACCCAGGCTGTAGGGTTTCATTGTAATCTTTTTGGAAAAACGGTTCTGCGGGATTTGAGCAGTGATATTCATATAGTTTACAAGGTTGTACATGTGGTATTCAAAAGGCGGATTGTTTGTGAGAATACCAATTGGATTCTCAAAGATTTTCAATCCTTCTGTCAACGGTTCCAGAACTATGCTCCGGTGTCTGTCGGTTATCAGCCAGTGCAGTGGGGTAAGCGGCAACTGATCACTGAAGGGCATGTCCCAAAGGTTCATTCTATCCAGCAGTGCTCTGGCTTCTTCTACAGTGGCACACTGTCCTAACAGCCGCAGCGTCAATTCAAATGGTGCAATGTTGTCCAGATTTTCAACAGAAGGATAGTACGTTGCATTATCGGGAAAGTTGAGACCTGCCACAGACAGACCTTTTTCGTTTGTCGCTTCGTAGTACAGTGGATACCCACCGGATACAGAAGCCATACCAATCATGGCATAGTGATTTTGCATTGTTCTTCCGTTTCGAAAATGGAAAGGATAGTTTCTTGGCGTGATGACGACTTTTTCGCCATAGGAAATGTGCAGATCAAGATTCCTTCCGAAATAAAAGTCTTTTGTTTGATAGGTGATGGCTGTGCACATGTTTGTGATCTCCTTTGTATTTTGGCTATAGATTTAGAGTATATTTGTACCTTAGCGGAATATTCATTCCATCTATGGATAGAATATATGAAACAGAATTTCAGGTAGCTCTTGTTACGGGGGAACTGTCAGCATGATTTGGGTGTTTTTAGGTATTTCGTTTCTTATCGGGGCTGTTATCTGGATGAGCAGATTCTGCTACAGAATGGCTTTTTACAGTTTAAACGAGAAAGAGCAGGATCTCTATGCGGTCCCGCCTGGAAAGCAGTATGAAGTGGTTGCAGACCGAATTCTGCAATTGATTTACGAGGTTGATCAGCTTTCCTATGAGCTTGTCAGTATTACTTCCAGAGACGGATTGCATTTGGTCGGCAGGTACTATCATTTTAAGGATAACGCGCCGGTACAGATCCTGTTTCACGGGTATCGCAGTAACGGGAGACGGGAGTTTTCCGGCAACAACCGCATTGCAATGAATATGGGATTTAATGTAATCGTTGTGGATGAACGGGCCCATGGCAAGAGTGGGGGGCACACGATCACTTTTGGTATTAAGGAGCGTTATGATTGCCTTGCTTGGGCAGAATACGCAGCTCAACGATTTGGCTCGGAAACTCCAATCGTTTTGTCTGGGGTGTCCATGGGCGCGGCAACTGTTTTAATGGCATCATCGCTGCCGTTACCGAAGAATGTGGCGGGAATCATTGCCGATTGTCCTTACTCTTCTCCTGGTGAGATCATTCGCAAAGTCAGTCGGGATGTTAAATTGCCTCCATATCTTTCGTATCCATTTGTTGTTATTGGCGCGCTGCTGTTTGGTAAGTTTAAACTATGGGAAACCAGTGCAGTGGAAGCAGTGAAGCATACAAAGATACCAATATTACTGATTCATGGTGATGATGACCGTTTTGTTCCATGTTGGATGAGCAAGAAAATATATGCTGCCTGTAAAGGGAAAGCAGAGCTGAATATTTTCCCCGGCGCCGGGCATGCGCTTAGTTATTTTACTGACACGGCACGTTATGAAAAAATTATTGAGGTTTTCCTAAAGACATGTGGCATCTTGAAATAGATGATATGAAAGTGGTTGTTTCGTATTAGAATCGTAAATTTGAAGCTCAGTTGATATGTTCGTCAACTGAGCTTTTCGTTTTCTTAATGTATTTAGGTTTCAATACGCGATGGGGTTCTTGCTTTGTTGACAATTTATCATGTACATGTTATAGTTGAATAGGAAATACGTTATCGTTAACGTAAAGCTTTGTTCAATCAATGTGTTGTGTTTCTTAAGGAGAATCCAAGAAAGGTGGGTTTATATGCTCAGCCGGTTATATTGCAGCTTTGATGACTACAGCGTGATCTTTACGCCCTCAACGGGGACTTTTTCGATATCATCTAAAAATAATCTGTGTGTATCACAGGTACTGATCAATCAGCTATTCTATAAAAACGATATTATTGAAACTGCTGGTTATACATTGCAGAGCAGTGAATCCGCACCTGGCCGCATTAGTGTTACTTATGTACAGGAAAAACAGATCGTCCCCAGTTATACACTGGAATTTTCAATCGATCACGAGGGTGTTCACATTGGTTTTTATGCGCTGCCTGAGTGCCGTGCGGAGTTCAGAGGCTTCATTACTTGGGGAGATGAGCCTGAGAAGCATACATTCCCTATGTCCTCCATTGAGAATTCATCTCATTTGCGCAGCGCCATCGGTCCTGCTGCTTCCTACATGGACAACATGCTGTTTGACCGTTTAACCGACAGTGCTGTGTCGGTGACAGGTGGAAAACGCTTTCGTATGCGTTATGATTGGAACAAAAAGACCTACGGATTCACTCTTTTGACAGGCATTAAACCTGAGGAGCGCAAATTCCGTGTTTCTGTTATCCGGAATATTTTTGCCAATCAGTATCATTTCGACTATGGTCCAATCAACAAAAACGGATTGTATAAAAAGCCTCCGGCTGGTTGGATGACCTGGTATTCCGTTGGATTTGATGCCTGTGAGGATAACGTGCTTGAAAACAGTGTTTGGCAGGCTGAAAATCTAAAACCATTTGGTGCAGATACTGTTTGGATTGACTGGGAATGGCACCATGCAGACTATTCCGGAATCCGGGAAGATGGCGTAGATTCTCTGACACCTGACCCTAAAAAGTATCCCCATGGTTTGGGATATATAGCAGATAAAATTAAGGAAAATGGTCTAATCCCCGCCCTTTGGGTTGGATATACCAACGATCCCGGAGAGAATCAATTTATTCGGGAAAACCCGGAAATCGTTTTGAAAAAGGAAACAAACTGGTGTGGCACATACTACTATGACATGAGCCACCCCAAATATTTAAATGAGTTCCTGCCCATGGCTATTAACCAGGTGAAGGATTGGGGTTTTCAGGCTATCAAATATGATACTCTCAATGATGGTTTAATCGCACAGGAAAAGTATCATATGGATTCTTATGATCCATCTCTTACCACGAAAGAGATGTTCCGCAGGATGATCCAAAAGACACGGGAGTGTATGGGGGAAGATTCGTATATTCTTTCGTGTTGCCCCACACATCCAGGCATCTTTTGGGCAGGGGACAGCTTTGATGCCGCCCGTGTCGGCGCGGATACCTTTGCATGGGAAACGTTTATCAACGAAGGTATTCTCACAATTATGAAGCATTATCCGATCCATAATATTGTTTTGTACAATGATGTGGATAACCTGATCCTCTCTGAACAATACAACAATTACCGGCAGGCAGCTTCCCGCAGCTATTTTGTCGGTATGCTAGGCCTTCCGGTAACGTTTGGCGATGTTTTGCCGGAGCTGCCTGCGGAACGGGTAGATCTCCTCAAACGCTGTCTGCCGGTTATGGATATTCATCCAATGGACATTAAAGATCATGTTTGCGATAAACGGTTCCTTACCATAAATTTGAATATCGAGAAACCCTTCGAATGCTATAATGTGATAGATGTCATGAATCTTCAAAAAGAAAGAGGGGAGTATGAACTTCGTCTTGACGGTGATTTGTATTTAGATGATGGAGATTATCACCTTTATGATTATACACAGAAGCGGTACCTCGGTTACACAGATACCAAGATTACCTTTCATCTTGCTCCCTATGATAGTCGTTTGATTGCGGTGCGCAGAAAATTGGACAGGCCTCAGATCATTTCGACCTCTCGCCATATTACACAAGGCGCAGCTGAAATCATGGATATGGTTTGGGACGAAACTGATTGTACATTAACCTTGTCATGTGAGCTGGTTGCGGGCGACCCATATGCCGTAACGCTGTATGTCCCTAAAGGCTATGTACCTGAAAATCAGCAGTTGCAGTCGGTATCTTTGGAAGACGGTATTTTTGAATACAGATTTTGTCCCGGTGAGAGCAAAGTGTACACTATGCAATTCCCATTCAGCAAGGCATAATAATTTTAAATCGGCCCGGTCCTTGTGGACCGGGCCAAAATTTATTAAAGCTTGGGGCCGTATGCAGGACGTGCCGCGTCATAAACTTCTGCTACATCAAACAGATCGCTCAGCTTGTCCGGCTGATGATACATACGGTAACCATCGGGATTACGACGACCGCCACGGTAATAGTTGGTACCCAACTGACTCCAGTAGATATTACTGTCTACGTTGAAGAAGTAACGGAATCCGTCTTCATACAGTGCCTTAAATTTGGCATTGTCAAATTTGTAGCTTCCGGCACCGTTTATGTCGGAACCATTGGGATAGAGGATAATATCCACTTCGCCGATGATGGACTCAACTGTGCTTTCCCACTTATCAGAGTCTATCGCAACATTCTCCGCTTTGATATTGCCATAGGAGGGGTGTCCGTAGGAGTGACTTGCCAGAATCCAACCGTGATCGCGCAGACACTGCGCAACTTCCTTAGCGGCTGCAATTTCTTGCTGATAGCGTTCAGCGCCCAATGCGGCTTCGTAGCTGGGCTTGGTACGGTAGCCGAAGACACCCTCATATCCGGTCATACCAAGGACGGCTCTGGCACCGTGATAGGCAAAGTCCGGATGCTGCTGAATGAACTTCTCCAGAAGAGGAACCAGATCGTAGTCTCCGGTGCTGATATTTCCGTTCTTGTCCATGTATTCACAAGTGGGATAGCCGTCATCGCCAACAACCAGTCTGTAGGCAAATCCGTCGCCGTTAGTATCAGCAAAAACGGGTGTTTCATTCATGCCGCTGCCGGTTCCGACCATGTAACTGTAGTAGTTGACATCGTCTTGGCTCATGATGAAGGGTTTCTTTCCCTCCGGCAGACGAAGTTCTCCGTAAGTGAAGAAGTTACCGTCGGGGCTTTGAACTTCGTAGGCCACCTGATAGGGCGTTACCAGTACATAGCCGCGCTCGTACATGGTTTCAAGGATCTTCCAGAACTCATCACATGTGTTCATGTAACAGTGGTAACCGTTTTCGTCTTCATCACCATCAAAGGCTAAATCCGTGTCTACGATCAGAGAGTGGAAGAAGATGTGGGTGATCTTACCCATATCGGGATATACCACAAGCTTGGAATCCAGCTCCCGGTATTCGGTGATTTTGGCACTCATTTCGGGATACTGATCAAAATACTCGAATTCTTCCAGCATCTTGATTGCTTTTTCATAGTCGTATCCGGCGGCAATAAAGTCAGCATCTGCCATTAAAGCCGCGGCATCCGCATCAATCTGGGTTTGGGATAAGGTAGGTTCCGTTGTGGTTTCCACCGGTTTGGTATCGTTTTGGTTGTTGGTGCTGCCCATACGGACACCGTTTACGATAGCATTGACACCCAAGGAGATCACAGCGATAAAAACGACGATGATCAAACCAAAGCGAATAGGCGGCCAATACTTACGCAGCATACGCTTCCACTTTGGGATTTTCTTTCTTCGACGCCGTACAGGCGGAAAGTTTTGTTGATTCTGTTGGTTCTGTTCCATGGGAAAAACCACTCCTTTCAACATCTGGTTGGTAACAATTATAATATAATCTGTCTTTTTTTGCAATAATCAAATTGTTAAGTTTTATTAGTATTCCCAAAAAGAAACTGCCAACCCATGGTTGGCAGTTTTTGCTTTATTTACCGGCAAGGGCTCTTTCCAGCCAAACGCTGCCGAAATCCAAAGCGGTGTACAAACCGGCTTTTTCACCCTTCTTGACAATTCGGTCACGGCTTCTGGCGGTAGGATCAGTCAGCTGAAGCTGAACGGATACCCGGGAAGCGATCTCTGAGTCACCGACTTTTTTGGTCTCCAGGATCTGGAGCATAACAATATGGCTGTCTGCCATGGAACCGTAATAGATCAAATTATCCTTACGCATCAGCGGACGGCCCTTGTACATCAAAACTTCCTTTTGTTCAGACATGGGAACCTCCTTAGAAATAAGCTGGGTGCTTTTGCCGCAGCAAAAGCACCCGGCGTTGATTACTGCTGGTCAAACAGATAGCATCTGACCAATGCCTGCATCATTTCGTCCCGGTCCAACTTGCAGATCATGCTTCGCGCATTGTTGTAGTTGGTGATATAGGTGGGATCTTCGGTCAGCAGGTAGCCAACGATCTGGTTGATGGGATTGTATCCTTTTTCGCTTAAGGCGTCGAACACTGTGCGGAGAATTCTGCGCATGTTCTCTTTATCATCGCTGGGTACTGTAAACTTAATGGTGCTCTCCGTCATAGGATCGACCTCCTTTCAAAATCAAAACTATTATAACCCAAAAATTTTCTCGTGTAAAGACCTGCGTGAAAATATTTATCAGCGCAGGGAAGCACCCAATTTTTCCTGAACAGCGGCCAGAACCTTGGACATGACTGCTTCGGAATCCGCATCAGTCAGCGTCCGGTCGTCGGCACGCAGTTCCAGAGAGAATGCCATGCTTTTCTTGCCTTCGGGAACACCAATACCTCTGTAGATATCGAACAGGCGGACACTGCGCAGCAGCTTACCGGCGGAAGCCTGGATGACAGCTTCGGCCTGCGCTACGGTGACTTCCTCATCACAGACAAGTGCCAGGTCACGGGTGACAGAGGGGTATTTGGGCAGGGGAGTGTAGGTGGCTTCGGGAAGCTGCAGATCAAACAGCTTTGTCAAGCTGATTTCTGCGCAATAGACTTCAGCATCGATACCGTAGTTCTTGGCAACCAGAGGATGCACCTGGCCCATATAGCCAACGTCAACACCGTCGATGGTAACCATAGCGCAGCGGCCGGGATGGTAGCTGGGATTGTCCTTCACAGCGGTGTAGGAAGCTTTTTTCAGCCGCAGACCGGCAAATACTGCTTCCAACTCACCCTTCAAGGTGAAGAAGGTCTCGCCGGCACCGTAAGTGCCCAGAACCAGCATCTTGGGCTCTTCCGGAAGATCCTGACCTTCGGTAGGCAGATAGATCTTAGCCAGTTCATAGAGCTTGGCAGACTTGTTCTGATAGGCATTGTTACGGGACAGAATGTCCAGCATGGAGGGCAGTGCGATGGTACGCATAACAGAGGTGTCTTCACCCAGAGGGTTCTGGATCTTCAGGGTATTGCGCAGGGGAGAATCGGCAGTAACACGGATCTGATCAAAGATGGTGGGAGATACGAAACTGTAGGTGATGATCTCACTGTAACCCAGACTACGGCAGACCTGTCCTGCCTTGCTTTCAAAGACCATTTCGGGTGCGTAGCCACCCTGTGTGGATGTCTGGAAAGCAGTTGTGGGAATGTTGTTATAACCATAGGAACGGCCGACCTCTTCTGCAATATCAGCCATTAAATTCAGGTCCGGACGGAAAGAGGGAACCTTAATGGTATCGCCTTCCACTTCAATTTCCAACAGGTTCAGATACTTTACCATATCTTCTTTGGAAATATCGGTGCCCAGCAGCTTGTTGATCTTTTCGGGTTCCAGAGTCAGTGTCTTTTCCTCGGGAACATAGTTGATGATATCAATGGTGCCATCCAGCACATCACCGCACTCCAGCATCTCAACCAGTTCACAGGCACGCTGTACAGCGGGAACGGTCATCATGGGATCCAGATGCTTTTCAAACTTACCGGAAGACTCGGTGCGCATACCCAGTGCCAGGGCGGTCTGACGGATAGAGGTGCCGTCAAAGTTAGCGGATTCAAAAACTACAGTGGTGGTATCTTCCAGAATTTCAGAATTTTCACCGCCCATGATGCCGGCAAGGCCGATAGGCTTGTTTTCGTCAGCAATGACCAACATACCGGGCTGCAGCTGACGAACATTACCGTCAAGAGTAGTCAGAGTTTCGCCTTCTTCAGCTTCACGAACAACGATCTTGCCGGAGCCGACATAGCGGTAGTCAAAAGCATGCATGGGCTGACCGTACTCCAGCATGACATAATTGGTAATATCAACGATGTTATTGATGGCACGGATGCCGTTTGCACGCAGACGCTCCCGGAGCCACTTGGGGGAGGGGCCGATTTTTACATTTTTGACCATACGGGCAGTATAGCGGTTGCAAAGCTCGTCAGCGGGAACATCTACATCCAACATTTCATACATGGAACCGGCGTCGCTTCCCTTGACAACAGGCTCATGGTGGCGCATAGTCTTGCCAAAGGCGGCCGCAGATTCTCTTGCAAGACCGATGATGCTGTAGCAATCGGGACGGTTGTTGGTGATCTCGAATTCAACAATGGTATCGTCATTGCCGATGATCTTGTTGATATCATCACCGATGCTGCAAGGCTCTTCAATAATGAAGATACCGTCCATGATTGCGTAGGGGAAGTCACCCTGGGTCAGACCCAGCTCTTCCAGACCACAAAGCATGCCATTGGACTTGACACCACGCAGCTTACCCTTGGTGATATGCACGCCACCGGGCAGCCAGGAATTGTGCTTCGCGACAGGAACCATGTCGCCGACTTTTACATTCTGAGCGCCAGTGACGATCTGTACAGGCTCTTCTTCTCCCACATTGATCTGGCAGACCCACATATGATCGGAGTTTTCGTGGCGAACAATTTCCAGCTCCCTACCGACCACAACGTTCTTGACCTGGGCATCCATGCGCTCCCAGGTTTCCACCTTCTGACCGAAGACGGTCAAGGTTTCTACATATTCTTTGTCGGAGACGTTGGACAGATCCACGAACTCCTCATGCAGCCATTTTCTGTTAAGCTTCATAATCTATCCCTCCTTAGAACTGGTTCAGGAAACGAACATCATTGTCGAAGATCAGACGCAGGTCCGTGATTTTCAAGCGGCCCATAGCCATACGCTCCAGACCCATACCGAAGGCAAAGCCGGAATACTTCTCAGGGTCAATGCCGCAGTTTTCCAGAACCTTGGGATGCACCATACCGGCACCCAGCAATTCAATCCAGCCTTCACCGTGGCAGGTGGAGCAAACATTACCTTCAACTTCACCGGTGCCGTGGCACTTATGGCACTGCATATCCATTTCACAGCTGGGCTCGGTGAAGGGGAAATGGTGGGGACGGAAACGGACATTGGCATCGTGACCGTAGATCTTACGCATGATGGTGATCAGCGCATCCTTCAGGTTGCCCATAGTGATATTCTCCGCAACCACCAGACCTTCGATCTGATGGAACATGGGGCTGTGGGTAGCGTCAGCTTCGTCCTTACGGAATACACGGCCCGGTGCCAGCATGCACAGAGGAGGCTGATGATTTTCCATGAAGCGGATCTGCATGGAACTGGTCTGAGTGCGAAGCAGTACGGAATCATCATCGGTAAAATAGAAGGTATCACTGCGGTCGCGGGAAGGATGCCCTTCTTCGATATTCAAGCGGGTGAAATTATAGGCAGCCAGCTCCACTTCGGGGCCGTCTACGACGGTATAACCCATGCCGACGAAGATTTCTTTCACTTCCTGCAGGACTTGGTTCATGGGATGCTGATGGCCCAGAGCAACAGGCTCGCCGGGGATGGTTACATCGATGGCTTCGCTTGCTAACTTTGCCTCCATAACTTTTGCGTTGATGGACAGTTTGTACTGTTCCAGCTTCTCTTCAATTTCTGCGCGAACAGCATTTGCCAACTGACCCATAACAGGGCGCTCTTCTGCGGAAAGCTTACCCATCTGTTTTAAAACAGCAGTCAGCTCACCCTTTTTGCCCAGAAATTTAACGCGGACTTCATCCAAAGCGGCAGGCGTATTGGCGGCTTCCAGTGCGGCAAGCGCTTGCTGCTTGATTTGCTCCAATTGTGCTTTCATGTATAAATTTTCTCCCTTCCGGTGTTATTTATAAAATAAAAATGCCTTCCATCCCATACTCGGGACGAAAGGACTTCCTTCCGCGGTACCACCCGCAATTCGCCTTAAGGCGCAGCTCATTGATGCAAACACATCTGAAATCGTTAACGGAATTACCCGGCGCATCCTACTGTATCCTTCAGACGGCAGCTCCTGGGAGAAGGCCCGGTATCATGTGTAAGCGGCTCGCACCATTCCGCTCTCGCTTGGATCACATTGACGATACAAGGCAGCCCAATCTCAGCCTTTGACATATCATCGAAATGATAGCATATCTGATACAAAAAAGCAAGAATATTTTATGCTTTTCGTGGACGTATGCTACCTAAGTATCGTATATGTGAAAATTATTGAAAACAGGCTTGATATTATGAATAATATGATATATGCTGATCATAAAGAATTAAATCAATCACAGTGTTATTTAAGGAGATTCATTATGGCAGAGATCGTAATCGATAATAGAGAAATGAAAGCCTCAGCACAGATCATCAGTCTTCTGGCGGTCGAAGATGGGGAAACGATCTCTACTGGAAATTTTACCTTTACAAAGACATCCTATGGACAAGAGATGATCGACTCGCTCCTTGTTGCAGGAATATATACACCTGTTGAGTATCGAAGAGGCGGAAATGTAAGAAAGATGCTTTCCTATATGCACGATTATGCGCAGGAACATGATATCGCCGTTTCGCTTCTGCATCCTTTCTCATTTTCCTATTATAGGATGTTTGGATACGAAAAAGTTGCAGACCACCTCATGATCCGATGCCCATTAAGAATGATTGATTTTGTCCCCAGACGTTGCCTGTTTCAGCCTTATAACGAATCTATGTATTTAGATTTGGTTTCTGTGTATGAAAGGTTTGCAAAGGGACGTAATCTTTTGCTTATGAAAAATGAGATCAAAGTTTACAATCGAGATCGACAGTCTGTGTATATTTGTTATGATGGAAGTGAGCCAACTGCTTACATAATTTACAGCACTGATCAAAATTTGGATGTTAATCATTATGTTGAGGGCGTGATTACTGTGCACGAAATCGCGTATACGTCGCCTTCTGCGCTTCTTGAGATATTCTCGTTTTTGAGAATGTTCGAAGGAGAATTCGATACACTGGCGTTTGCAAACTGTGCTGCATGCCCTGAGGTGGATCTTCTTTTAAAGCACTACACCCACACTTCCTATCGGTTGCTTCCCGATTTGATGGCAAAGGTTCTTAATACCGAAAAGATGCTTTCTATGCAGGAATATCCTGTAAAAGAGGGAGAGTTTATACTGCGGGTGGTTGATGAAATGCCCACCGTAGCAGGCACGTATAAGGTCGAATATGGTGGTGCTGAGAGCCGCGTGACTAGACTTGCAGATCCTGCCTGTCCTACCATTACGATGAATGCTTCCGCTCTTGCAAGAACGATTTATGGCTATGACGGATTAAATTCAGCAGTTGCACGCTATATTGATGGGGTACAAATAGAAGGTGATTGCGAGGAATTCTTTCAGGCATTTCCGAAGAAACCCTGTGGTATGTTTGAGCATTTCTAAAACCATTAAGGAGACAAGTTTATGTTGGAATTAACGCACGAAGCCGTGCTGCGTTTGCTTCCAGACAGAGCAGAAGACTCCCATAAAGGGAGTTTTGGTAAGATATTGCTGCTGTGCGGAAGTAGGGGATATACAGGTGCTGCCGCTTTGGCAGCAATGGGTGCACTACGCTCCGGTGCGGGACTTGTGTATCTGGGTGTACCAGAGAGTATTTATACCATTGAAGCGGTAAAATTGACAGAACCAATTGTTTTTCCAGTGCAGGATGAGGGAGGAACCTATTCTCCTGCTGCAGCAATGGAAATTTCCTCGATTCTACCGGAAAAGGGTGCAGTACTGATTGGCTGCGGTATGAGTAAGTCAATAGGAGCTTTGGAAATGCTAAAGGTTGTTCTATCGCAGGCTAGTTGTCCGGTTGTAGTGGATGCCGATGGCATAAATCTCCTTGCAGAGCATAAAGATATGTTGCGTGGAAGAACAGTGCCTACAATTCTGACACCACATCCGGGTGAATTTCAAAGATTGGGCGGTGACATGGGTGCATCCAGAGAATTGGCAGCAGTAGAGTTGGCGAAAGATTTAGGCTGTATCGTTGTCTTGAAAGGTCATCGTACTATAATCACGGATGGTACATACACCTACTGTAATCCAACCGGAAATCCCGGTATGTCCGTTGGTGGGTGCGGTGATGTATTGGCAGGAATTATTACAAGCCTACTGGGACAGGGACTGAATCCATTGGATGCTGCTGTAGCCGGCGCATGGATTCATGGTGCAGCAGGTGATATTTGTGCTACACAAATTGGCCAATATGGAATGCTGCCAACGGACATGCTTGAAGTGCTTCCACGACTTATGAAATAAGGTGGTGTTCTATTGAGACGACTATGGCTGGTAGTCGTACTTTCGATTATTCTCTGTGGCTGCGGTGGAGAAGATGCGTGTTTGCATCGAGGTATGCAACTAAGGGAGAATGTGCTTAATAATAGCTGCAGCTTTGTTGCGGATATCACTGCAGACTACGGAGACGAAAATTATACATTTTCTGTTGGGGCTACCGCTGACCAGTCTGGAAATCTTAGTTTTGTTGTGTTGGCACCGGAATCTATTGGAGGTATTACGGGGAAAATCACATCAGAAAGTGGATTTTTGACCTTTGACGATGCGGTTTTAGCATTCCCTTTGCTTGCAGATGGAGAGGTTTCACCTGTAAGCGCACCTTGGCTACTGATTAGAACGCTGCGCGGAGGGTATCTTGCTTCTTCTGGTATGGATGGTGAATGCCTACTACTTACGATTTATGACAGCTATGAAGATGATGCGTTGCAATTGGACATTTGGGTAGATGGTCAAAATAAACCGGTTCAAGGGGATATTCTTTGGCAGGGTCGTCGAGTTTTGACGATAAAGGTCAAAGAGTTTGCTTTTGTGTAGCATTTCCTGCCTTTTTACATAGGATAAATTGCAGGCGATATTGTATATTTTCTTTGTGTGCGTGGGACAATTATGTTAGCTGCGTTACATAAGGAGGATAACCGGTAGCGCAGGTAATGTTACATCGGAGTGTGAAGCACATGGATAGCACAGTCAAGAGAGGAGATATCTTCTATGCGGACTTGTCACCGGTTGTGGGCAGTGAGCAAGGTGGTACCAGACCTGTTTTAATCGTCCAAAACGATACAGGCAACAAGCATTCACCAACTGTTATCGCAGCCGCCATAACAAGTCAAACAGGCAAGGCGCGTCTTCCTACTCATATTAATATCGCAGGGGGAAGCGTTGGCTTAAGTAAAGACTCTGTCATTCTACTTGAACAGATTCGTACGATAGACAAAAAACGTCTGCGGGAGCATATGGGCAGGTTGGATGATAAACAAATGACACTGGTAGATGAGGCCATAGCAGTCAGCTTTGGTTTGCATGACGATAGATTATATTGAATGAATCCCCCCTTCCTCACATAAGGTTGAGGTAAGGGGGGATTGTTTTGGAATATTCAATCAATTTGGGCAATGAATGCGTTGGTACAGCGCATGTGGTCAAAGAGGGCTTGTTTTATCGGATACATTGTCAGTGCTGTTTAACCGGAACCGTACCGTGCAGAATTACCGTCACGGGGGAAAGAGAGGCAGATTTGGGAATTTGTGTCCCTCTGAAAGATGGATTTGGTATAAAAACTCGAATTCCAATCAAAAGGGTAGGGGAAGGAGAACTTCGTTTTCGCGTATTAGCAAAACGCAGAGACAATGCTGAATTGTTTGTCATTCCGTCGGTGGACGAACCGTTTACCTACTTGCGCAGATTAAGCAGTGCATATTTGTCAGTCAGAAACGGGCAAGTCGGCTTGATATTTAAAGATCAATCTCCAAACCAACAGGACAGTGGTCAGAACCCGTGATATCAGCGTAGATCGGTGCCGCGTGGATCCGGTCTGCGATGCGGTTGGAAACCAGGAAGTAATCAATGCGCCATCCGGCATTTTTCTGCCTTGCCTGGAACATATAGCTCCACCAGGTATAGGCACCGGTTGTGTTGGGATTCAGGTGGCGGAAAGTATCCGTAAATCCGCAATCCAGGAGCTTTCCAAAGCTTTCCCGTTCTTCATCAGAGAAACCGGCATTTCCTCGGTTGGAGGATGGGTTCTTCAGGTCGATTTCCTGATGTGCTACATTCAGATCTCCACAGATGATTACAGGCTTTACTGCATCAAGGTTGGATACATATTTTTGAAAGACATTATCCCACTTTAGTCTGTGATCGATTCGGGCAAGCTCTCTCTGAGCATTTGGCGTGTAGCAGGTCACCAGAAAAAAGTTCGGGTATTCCAACGTAATCATACGTCCTTCAGTATCCAGTTCATCCACACCGACACCGTATTTGACAGACTGGGGAGCTTCTTTTGTAAAAATTGCCGTACCTGAATAACCTTTCTTCTGGGCATAATTCCAGTATTTGCTGTACTGAGGAAGATCAATCTCTACCTGTCCGTCCTGCAATTTTGTTTCCTGCAGGCAAAAGAAGTCTGCATCAGTTTTGCTGAAGAAGTCCAGAAATCCTTTTTGCAGGCATGCCCTCAGACCGTTAACATTCCATGAAATTAACTTCATATCTACTCCTGTTCGCGTGCTGTATCCGGCGTTAAATCCTCGATAATTACTTGATCGTTGTGCAGTATAATGGTTTTTTTGCCATCAAGAAGTGCCTTTTTACAGGAAATTACTACACAGTTTGTGTTCGTCAATTCCATGCTGGTTTTGCCCAGGCAAGCGCATGCAATCATCAGTCGAATGCCTGTCAGCTCCGACAAATGATCGGAAACGGTAATGTATAATGTTCGTCCGACAATGCTGACGGTCTCTAATGACATTTGTTTCGGATACGGGTTTGTCAGCTCTTGTGCAATTGGACCGGTCAAATATACATTGATCGTTTCCAGAAGGCTTTGTGAAGAAATCACTTCGCGGCTTTCTCCCTTAATGGCACTTTCGTGGAATTTGCCCTCCAGTGCGTCATAGCCGTAGTCACTTCTTGGATAGTAGAAAGTATGAGCGTTGTTATTGTCGTCGATTTGACAACCAAACATTGTCACCAGAAGTATGATTGAAAGCAGAATACATAGTGTTGTTTTCATCAATCTTCACCCTCCGTATCAAAGATTGGGAAAGTGACTGTAAAGGTGGAACCTTCATTCTCGATGCTGTCGACACGGATGCTTCCACCGTTTTTCTCAACCATACTTCGAACAATGGAAAGACCAAGACCGCTACCGCCGGACTTTCTGGATCTTGCTTTGTCGACACGGTAGAATCTTTCAAACAGGTGTGGAATTGCTTCGTTGGGAATACCAACGCCGGTATCCGCAATTGAAATGATAGCGTCATCATCTTCTCTTCTAAGGGTTATAGTCAATGTTCCGCCTGCCACATTATACTTAATACCGTTTTCCACAAGATTAAACAGTATTTGATATAGGTCGTCTTCCAGTATCAACACAGGTGAATCCTGCTGGAAGTCGGTAATAACCTTGACATTATTTTTCTGTGAGATTCTCGAAAGCATACGCACAACACGTTCTGCGGTTGGTACGATATTGATAATCTCACTGTCTACATCATCCATGGATTCTATGCGCGACAGTGACAAAAGCTTTGAAGACATACGATTCAAGCGTTCAGCTTCGTTGCCGATATCTCCGACAAACTCTTTTATAGTATCCATGTCCATGTCATTTTGCAGGATAGAGTCAGATAGCAATTTGATAGAAGCAAGAGGTGTTTTTAGCTCGTGAGAAGCATCAGATACAAATTGCCTGCGTTTGCTTTCGGAGGTGTTCAGTTTTTCTGTTAAGTCGTTAAATTCATCGCCAAGCAATGTTAATTCGTCTCTGCCGCCAACATTCACCTTGTGTGTGTAGTCACCACCGCGGATTATATGCATAGAATTTCGTATGCGTTTCAACCGATGGGAAAATTTGGATGAAAAGACAACGGAGAATATAATGACAATCACTTCGAGTATCAGTGTGATGGATAGAATGTTCCGCTGCAATGAACTCATCAATGCGCCTTGCTGCGGATCCCGCTCGGCGATATACACACACCCGGTCAGTGTTCCGTATGAGTAGATCGGTGCTGCGGCATTGGATACAATTTCGTCAGCGTGATAGGCCCATGAAAAAACGTTGTTACTTTGCAATGCCTGAATGATTTCCGGCAGCAAAGCATAGGCACCGACAGACGATAGCCCGGTGGAATCGTAAATAATTTGTCCGCAGTGATCTGTAACGAGAAGTCTGCTGTATTTTAAATTAGCATTCTCGTTGACGACTTCGGTTACGGTTGCTGTGTTCAACACTTCAATTTCCGCAATGTCGGATGCCGCAATCAGGCAGCGTTCGATCATGGATGCCTTTTTGCTGCTGTAAAAAAGCTCCTGACTTCGATTGGAACTGTAGATGTTTAAGAACAGAAGAACGACAAATGTAATGATTACATAGGTCGTTGCGTAACGGAACTGTGTGTTTCCGTACCGTTTATAGAATTTGGAATCATTTTCGGAAGTAATAACCAACGCCCCACTTCGTCATAATATACTGCGGTTCAGCAGGATTCAATTCAAGCTTTTCTCTGAGCCGACGGATGTGTACATCAACTGTACGGATATCACTTCTGTACTCGTAGGCCCAGATCATATCCAAAAGAGCTTCTCTGGAATAGACACGATTTGGATTCCGCATTAAGAATTCGATTACATCAAATTCTTTTGCGGTCAAATCAACTAGTGTATCACCCCGATAAGCATTTCTGCTGTCCAGATCCAGCGAAATGCTTCCGATTGTCAGCGTGTTGTTTGTCTGGTTCTTAAAACCGCCGCTGCGTCTCAGCAGAGCGCGGATCCGGGCTTTCAGCTCCAAAATATTGAAGGGTTTTGTCAGATAATCATCTGCTCCGTGGTCGAAACCGATCAGTTTGTCGATGTCATCTGCCTTTGCTGTCAGGAGTATGATTGGCGCATCAGAGAATTCTCGAATCTTTGCGCAAGCAGTAAGACCGTCCATTTCCGGCATCATTACATCCAGAACGATCAAATCGGGTTTTTGATTTTGGGCCTGCGCCACGGCATCCAGGCCGGTAGAACCGGTTAGCACATCATAGCCCTCGTTTTGAAGATTGAAACGAATACCCTTGACGAGCAGATCCTCGTCATCTACAACCAGTATTTTCATATTATTCCTCCACAGTGATTAAATCTAAAATGCTCAAAAGCGTTTCCGGGCCAATGCCTTCAACCCTGGAAAGATCGGAAGTTCTGGTGAAGGGGCCGTTCTGCGTTCGATAATCAACGATTCTTTGCGCAAGAACAGGACCAATTCCCGGCAGCGTGTCCAGTAGTTTCGCGGAAGCTGTATTGATATTGATTCGGTCTTCTGACGGTTTGGTCTGCTCAGGCAATTCCGCTTGTGTTTTTGTAGGTGCTTGCTCAGCTAAAACTTGGATTGTTGGATCTTCAGCGCTAACATTTCTTCCTACAAGCATACCTGCGACAAAACCTACGAAAACGACCGTAAGAATCAGAAGTATGTTTCCACCTTTTTTCATGGAGTCAGCCTCCCATTGACTAAGAGAAAAAATGCTGATATAATATCAACATTATACACAACTTTTCCCTGTTGGACAAGTACGGACAACAGATAATGAGGTAGAAAAAATGAAAAAAAACAGGATTCTCTGCATGATACTGTGTTTTACATTGCTTTTTGCTGTGATCCCGGCATCTGCTACGGAAGTTCCGTCCACAACTGAATTACCGGCAGAAACAAAACCTGCTTATGAAACCAGTATGGGCGACAGCTCTGTAGCAAGTGGCTGCCATTCTTTGAATGCAGTAGTGCCATTGTGGGGCAATAACCGGCTTCTGGAAACAGCCGGTGCTGCTATGCTCTACGAGTTAAACAGTAAAACTCTCATGTATGCGTGGAATCAGGACGTCCAGATTTATCCCGCAGCTCTTGTAAAAATCATGACATGCCTGCTGGCACTGGAAAACGGAAATCTTACCGATGAGTTGATGGTAACTTCTACGGCTATGGCGACGCTGCCAAAGGGTGTTTATCTGCTGGAGGTTGGAGAAAAATGGACGCTTGAACAACTGTTATACTGCCTGATGGTTGGCGGTTATAACGATGCTGCCGTGGTCATTGCGGAGTATGTTGCGGGTTCCCAGCAGGGCTTCATCAATATGATGAACAGAAGAGCCAGAGAGATTGGCTGTACCAATACCAACTTTACGAACGCAACCGGTCTGCACGATTCCAAGCAGCTTTCCACTGCCAGAGATCTTGTCAAGATCCTGGACGAGGCCCTGCGTAATGAAGAATTCTTCCGATTCTTTTCTGAAACCAGCTTCAGTCTTCCCAAGAGCGAATATGCCGAGTCCCGTTATATGGAAACCACAAACTATATGATGACACTGACGGTTACCGCTGAGTACTATGATAACCGTGTTACTGGCGGCCGTACGGGTGTTACGGAAGCCAGAGACAGATGTCTGGTAGTCACGGCAAAAAGCAAAGGTCTTCATTATATCGCGATCGTAATGGGAGCCAAAGCAACCTATGACGAGAAGGGTGATATCGTCCGCTTCGGCAGCTATGAAGAGGTTAAGGAACTGTTAAATCTTGGCTTTGAAGGCTATGAAGTCAAGCAAGTTTTAAGTGACAGCCAAATTCTGACACAATACCCTGTATTGGATGGTCAGAACAGTGTCGGCGTTGGCCCTTCTGATACTCGCTACTCGGTGCTGCCTGCTGATACATTGACAACACAGTTGTCCTATCGATACGACAATAGTAATATTGCTCTGGAGGCACCTGTAACTGCGGGTGAACCTGTCACGAATGTACAGGTTTGGTATGGAAATGTTTGTATTGCGCAATCGCCTGTGGTGACAAGAAACAGCAGCGCAGTGAATGTGATCGATGATCAGTCAGTTATGATTGAGCAGAATAATGAGGGGTTATTGATTGCCCTTCGTGTGATTGCGATTCTTGTAACGGTTGTGCTGATTATAGCGCTGTGCGCGTATTTCGTGCGATATATGCAGATAGTGTCCCGTCGCGCGAAGCACCGCCGCAGACGTGCCAGCCGCAGGAGGAGTCGATAATATGCTGAGTTGGGATGTCCTTGAAAGAACTTGCAATAGCTGCATTGGCTGTGAGCTGTGCAAACGGCGCAACAATGTTGTGTTTGGCGTAGGAAACCGTGATGCAGAAATAATGTTTATTGGCGAAGGACCGGGTGAGCAGGAAGACCTGCAGGGAGAACCTTTTGTAGGTCCTGCGGGAAAGCTTCTGGATGATATGATGTCCATCATCGACCTGGATCGCAAAAAGTGTTATATTGCCAATATCGTAAAGTGCCGTCCACCCGGAAATCGCGACCCAAAGGAGGAAGAACAGGACGCTTGTTTTGGGTATCTAAACAACCAAATTCAATTGATCAGACCCCAAATTATTGTCTGTCTTGGCAGAGTTGCCGCTATGAAGATGATCCGTCCTGATTTTCGAATCACCAGGGAGCATGGCACCTGGAATCAGGTAAATGGAATTTGGATGACAGCTGTTTATCATCCTTCTGCATTGTTGCGGGATCTGACCAAGCGGCCTGAAACCTTTACCGATCTGCTTACTATCCGGGAAAAAGCCAGGGAATTAGGAATTCGCATATAATGAAAACGGACTTCGGGTTCTACCGAAGTCCGTTATTTCATTCATCGTGACCGATGATCTCTTTTGCGATATAAATAGGACGGTCTTTGCTCTGCTCAAAAATTTTGCCTACATATTCTCCGATAATGCCGATGCAGAACAACTGCATGCTTCCAAGCAGTAGAATCAAAACGATGATCGTTGCATAACCGGGAATGTCAATGCCATAGGCCAGTTTTTCAATTACAACCGCAATCAGATAGAGTACTGCTGCCAGTGCGGTAAAGCATCCAAGATACACGGAAATACGCAGGGGAGCAGTGGAGAAACCGATGATGCCCTCAAGGGCATAGTTAAAGAGCTTCCGGAAGCTCCATTTGGTTTTGCCCGCGACACGCTCCTGTGCCGTATAGGGTATAAAACAAGTGTCATAGCCGACCCAGGCAAAGATACCCTTAGAAAAACGGTGATTCTCGGTAAGAGAGAGAATACTTTCCGCAACGCTTCTGCGGAAGGTTCTGAAATCGCTGGCATCCGGCTGAAGCTTTACATTGGACAGCTTATTGATCAACGCGTAAAAACTCTTTTTGAAAAATGAGAGAATCTTACCCTCGGATCTGCGGTCCTGGTAGGCGGCAACCACGTCATACTGCGGTTGCTCGTCTAGGATTTTAACCATTTCCCGTACGATTTCCGGCCGCTGCTGTAGGTCAGCATCAATTAAGGAAATGTACTCACCGTCTGCGTGTTCCATGCCGGCATACAGACCCGCTTCTTTGCCGAAGTTACGGGAGAAACTGATGATCTTAACAGGGCAATGGTGTTTTTTATGAAGTTTTTTTAAATTGTGAAGCGTGGCATCCTTGCTGCCGTCATCCACAAAAATGATTTCATAATCATAACCGCAACCATCGAAAGCTTGAATCACAGCGTCCTGAAACAGAGCAACGCTCTCGGCTTCATTGTAGCAGGGGACTACCAGAGAAAGTTTCATTATGATCCCTCTTATATTTTAAGTTACGGTTATTATATGCAGAAAGTGGAATTTCGTCAAGAATAACCGGTACTTTTTTCCGTAATTTGGTTGACAGACAGACAAAAATGTGATAATTTATCGTGGTAAATGCATAGATGGGGAGGTTTCGGCCTCAACCGTTTTCAGAGAGTGTGCGTATGGTGGGAGTACACAGCGGTAAACCGAATGGTCGCCCCGGAGCAGAATGCTTGAAATCAGGTAGAGTATTTCGGATCACGCCCGTTACAGCGTCTTAAGTGCCCGGTATTCCGGGAATTCAGGTGGTACCGCGGAAAGTCTATTTTCGCCCTGAGCAGTTTTGCTCAGGGTGTTTTTTCGTTAAAGGAGTGTTTTAAATGGCAAGAGAATTACCGAAGGTCTATGAACCCCAACAGGTTGAAGACCGTATTTACAAAATGTGGGAAGAGGGCGGCTTCTTCAAGCCCTGCGGCAAGGCAGATGCCAAGCCGTTTACAATTGTTATGCCGCCACCCAATGTTACCGGCCAGCTGCACATGGGTCATGCAATGGATGCAACACTGCAGGACACCCTGATCCGATTCAAGCGTATGCAGGGTTACGATGCCCTGTGGGTTCCCGGTGTTGACCATGCAGGTATTGCTACCCAGATCAAGGTGGAAGAGGAACTGCGCACCAAGGAAGGCTTGAGCCGTTACGATCTGGGTCGTGAAAAGTTTTTGGAGCGCGTTTGGGATTGGAAGCATAAGTACGGCAACCGGATCGTTGAACAGCAGAAGAAGCTGGGTGCTTCCTGTGATTGGGACCGTGCAGCCTTTACCATGGACAAGACCTGTTCCAAGGCTGTTCGTGAAGTGTTCGTTTCCCTGTATGAAAAGGGTCTGATCTATAAGGGCAGCCGTATTATTAACTGGTGTCCCAACTGCGTTACCGCTCTGTCCGACGCGGAAGTTGAGTATGTGGACAAGCCCGGTCACCTGTGGCATATCCGCTATCCTCTGACCGACGGCAGTGGGGAAGTGGTAGTCGCTACTACCCGTCCCGAAACCATGCTGGGCGATACCGGTGTCTGCGTCAATCCCAACGATGAGCGCTATCAGCATATTATCGGTAAGACTGTCATGCTGCCTCTGGTCAACAAGGAAATTCCTATCGTTGCCGATGACTATGCAGAAATGGAATTTGGTACCGGCTGCGTTAAGATGACTCCTGCCCATGACCCCAACGACTTTGAGGTTGGCTTGCGTCACAATCTGGAAGTGATTCGTGTTCTGGATGATAACGGTAAGGTCAATGCGCTGGGTGGCAAATACGAAGGTATGGACCGTTACGATGCCCGTAAGGCTATTGTTGCTGATCTGGAAGCCGGTGGTTATCTGGTCAAGATCGAAGACCATGGTCACAATGTTGGCACTTGCTACCGCTGCCATAAGGACGTGGAGCCTATTATCTCCGCCCAGTGGTTCGTGAAGATGAAGACGCTGGCTGATGAAGCCATCCGGGCCGTTAACGAGGGTGAGACCAAGTTCGTCCCCGCGCGCTTCACCAAGAACTACATGAACTGGATGAACAACATCCGTGACTGGTGCATCTCCCGTCAGCTGTGGTGGGGTCATCAGATTCCCGTTTGGTACTGCGCTGATTGCGGCCACATGACCTGCTCCCGTGAGGATGCCACCTGTTGTGAAAAGTGCGGCAGTACTAATATCGAGCGGGATCCCGATGTGCTGGATACCTGGTTCAGTTCTGCTCTCTGGCCCTTCGAGACCCTTGGCTGGCCCAACGAAGATGCAGCTGATTTGAAGAAGTATTTCCCCACTGATGTTCTTGTTACCGGTTACGACATCATCACTTTCTGGGTCTCCCGTATGATCGTTTCCGGTCTGGAGCACATGGGTAAGGCACCTTTCCACACTGTGCTGATCCACGGCTTGGTTCGTGATAATCTGGGCCGTAAGATGTCCAAGTCTCTTGGCAATGGTATCGATCCTTTGGAAATGATCGAAAAGTACGGCTGTGACGCTCTGCGTATGAACATGGTTACCGGTAACTCTCCCGGAAACGATATGCGTTTCTATGTGGAGCGCTGTGAGGCTATGCGTAACTTTGCCAATAAGCTATGGAACGCTTCCCGGTATGTTATGATGAATCTGGCAGAGGATGCCAAGAATCAGCTGCCCGACCTGTCTAAGCTTGAGATTGCCGACAAATGGGTGCTGAGCAAGCTGAACACTCTGATCGGTGAAGTGACCGAGAATATGGAGAAGTATGAGCTGGGTGTTGCAATCCAGAAGATCTACGACTTCATTTGGGATATTTACTGCGACTGGTATATCGAAATGACCAAGGCTCGTCTGTTCTCCGACGATGCTGACCGCAAGCAGACCGCCATCGGTGTTCTGGTGTACGTGCTGGATCAGGTGCTGCGCCTGCTGCATCCCTTCATGCCTTTCATCACCGAAGAAATCTGGCAATCCATCCCCCATGAGGGCGAGGCGCTGATCGTTGCCCAGTGGCCCGAGGTTCGTGAGGATCTGGCATTTAAGGCTGAATGCGACCAGATGGAATCTGTTATGGAAGCCATCCGTGCCATCCGTAACCGCCGCACCGAGATGAATGTTCCGCCCTCCAAGAAGGCTGCGCTGTTCGTTTTGACCGCTAAGCCTCAGGTGTTTACCGAGGGTGAGGGCTTCCTGCAGCGTTTGGCATATGCCGATGAAGTAAGCATGTTGGATGCAGAACCTGCAAATCTGGACGGCATGGTCACCATTACCACCGCGGATGCCAAGCTGTATATCCCCATGGGTCAGCTGGTGGATGTATCCAAGGAACTGGACCGCATCGGTAAGGAACTGGAGAAGAACAGAAAGTTCCTGGCTTCTCTGGAAGCAAAGCTTACCAATGAGAAGTTTGTCTCCCGTGCGCCTGAAGCTGTCGTTGCCGCCGAAAAGGAAAAGGCAGCAAAGACCCGCGATTTGATCGCCCAGATGGAAGAGAGCGAAGCTGCACTGAAGAAACTTTAATAATTTATTGATTTACTCCTGGGAGAGATGTATGTCCTTCCAGGAGTATTTTTTACAAACACAACCGCTCCCAGTGAAACACAAGGCTTCACAGGGAGCGGTCGCTTATCATAGTGCAAATTTAAACTAGTCTTCGTACACAAGCTTTGGCGGTTTTAAGTTTACAGGTGACTTGCCAACGAACGGGATTTCTCCGAAAATGGCCTCAACAAAAGCTTTAAGGAGTGCGGGTGAATTTCCGTAAAGATTCACGAACGCATCCGCATTATCCATAATATCGTGTGCAAGATAAGGAGATCCACAAGAAATGCCAATGGTTTTTTCCTTACCGTATTTAAATGCGTGGAAATACGTTTCACATTCTTTTTCGACCAGCGCTGCCGCGCCTTTTGGTCTATGTCCGGAGACATATGCTGCATAAATAATTAAATCGCTGTTATCTGAAATTTCCTCAAGTTCCATTGCATTGTTCAATCTTCTCTGCATATACACTTCTATGCCACGGTCAGTAAACTCTTTTTTGAGATGCTGCATGGAGATATTATAGAAGCCGTCGTCATGGGAAGATACAATAATCGAAACTTTTTTGATCTTATCTTTATCAAGTGGCAGAATGTTATTTCTGTCACGAAGGAGTGTTACGGCCTTTCTTGCTGCTTTCAAACTTAATTCAGCGGTGCGATCTCTTACTTCTTCAGCCTTGTATTTAACGTTTACATACTCGTCGTCAAACATTCCAAGCTTTTCTTTCATATTTAAAACCCGGGTGCAGGCATCATCAATTCTTGACTCTTCAATTCTGCCATCTTCGATCGCTTTTTCGATGATGTCTGCGGCTTCGCGTGATGCACACAAAATAACGTCGTTGCCCGCGTTCACAATTTCAACTATCAACTCTTCATAAGGAAGAATGGACGCGACACCGCCCATTGTAATGCCGTCGGTAATAATAACGCCGTCAAAGCCCATTTCATTTTTCAGTAAATCCGTTGTAATTTTCTTTGAAATGGTGGTAGGTCTATACTGTCCGTTTACTTTTGAGTCGTCGATTGCGGGAAAAGACTGATGGCTTGTCATAATAGAATAAACGCCGGCATCAATTACGTTCTGGAATATGATACCTTGGGTTTTCCACCATTCTTCTTTGGAAACGCTAATTGTTGAATTGCAGAAGTGTCCGTCCCGATATTCATAAGGGTCACTACCGGGGAAGTGCTTTGCGGTTGCCGCGACCCCTTCGCTTTGCATGCCTTTGATCATGGCAATGCCAAGTCTTGACTGCTTTTCAACATCCATATCCGTAAAGGTTCTTAAAGTGTGGCACAAACTGGAAAAACGGTTTGAAATATCAATAACAGGGGACCATCTCCAGTTAACACCCGTACAGCGGAGCTCGCGGGCAAGGGCAGCGCCTAATTCATAGACAAGGTTATCGTCATCTGTTGCGCCCATGGCTAGCGGTGAAATGATCGATGTTAAATCATAATGCATCTGTCCTGCACCGCTGCCTTCGCTGTCACCGCCAACAAGAGGAGGCACTTTCAAAAACGATGCTTCCCAGTTGATCATGTCGGCAAATTCTGTACTTTTGCATCTCTGGTCAGATGCTGAATCCAGAAGATCGGTGTTTCTACCTTTTACAATGGTACCGTACTGCGCATACAAGGAACCAAACTGCCCCTCAAGAAGCATTTCCTCCTGCTCTTTTTCAGGCCGTTCAACTGTGTAATCTTCTCCGTTTTCGTATCTTCTTCTTAGATCCCATTGCGGAAGAATGATCATATTATTAATTTTCTCACGCAATGACATTTCTGATAACAGCGGCTTTTTCATTATATTTTCATTCCTTTCTAAAAGTTAGGTATGTTTTATATAACACATATTATTTTAATTTGCAATAGCTTTTTCGAATAATCTACTATTGATAGAAGCACAGCAGATTGTTGTTTGCGTGCGTTATTTTTTTATCGTTGCAATTCCGACAAAAATAACATTTGAAACATTTTATACTATTTTCGCATGATTACAAAGGAGGTATCCATATGCAATTAACCAGCTACTTAGAAGCAGGACGGCTGACAGTGGCGCTTACCGGTGAGATCGATCACCACAGGGCCAAAAGCTACATTCAAACCATAGCGGGAAAAATCGAGGCTTACAACCCCAACATCTGTATTTTGGATTTTCAGGATGTAACCTTTATGGACTCTTCGGGAATTGCTGTGGTGATCAACGCATTGCGCTGCATGGCTCGTATAGAGGGAAAACTGGAGCTATCCGGAATCGGCAGGCAGCCTATGAAAGTATTTCAAACATCGGGAATTGATAAACTTGTAGATATCAAGGAGGCAGTATTATGAAATTCGAGAATTACATGATTTTGGATTTTCCAAGTAAATCAGCAAACGAGGCATTTGCAAGATCAGCGGTGGCTTGTTTCGCGGCTCAAATGGATCCCACTTTAGAAGAACTGGGAGATATCCGCACTGCGGTATCGGAAGCAGTAACAAATGCGATCGTCCACGGCTACCCGGACGAATTGGGTATCATCACACTGCGCTGCCGGATATTGAAAGATAATATCCTGGATATTGTCATTAAGGACAGAGGCGTTGGCATAGCGGATGTGGAAAAAGCAAAGCAACCCATGTTTACTACGGGCGGTAGCGACAGAAGCGGTATGGGCTTTACCATTATGGAAAGCTTTATGACCAGCCTGACTATCACATCCGAACCGGGAAAAGGTACTACGGTACACATGCGCCGTAAGCTTCAAAGAAGGAAATGAACAGATTAGAAGAACTGATCGCTAAAAGCCAATCCGGAGACAGAAACGCCGGGGAGATACTTGTTACAGAAAATTCCGGATTGATATGGTCTGTTGCCAGACGGTTTATGGGACGAGGAGTGGAAGCGGATGATCTATACCAGCTTGGCTGTTTGGGTTTTTTGAAAGCAGTGGAAGGCTTCGATTTGCAATTCGGCACACAGTTTTCTACATACGCTGTGCCAAAGATCACCGGTGAGATTCGCCGCTTTTTAAGGGATGACGGTGCCGTCAAAGTGTCCCGCAGCATCAAGGAACAGGCTGCAGCCATCAAGTCATCCAGAAATCTTTTGGTCAGCGCATTGGGCAGAGAGCCAACTATTCAGGAGATTGCCAACCAGACCGGATTGACCCCAGAAGAGATCGCATTGGCAGAAACCGCTACAGCCGCCACAGAATCCATTCACGCGCAGGCAGGGGAGGACGGGTTTACTTTAGAAAACATCCTTTCGGATACGCAGTCCGAAGAAGACTTGGTCGAACGGATTTCGTTGAATCAAGCAATAAAAAAATTGCCGGAACGGGAATCAATGGTCATTCAGCTTCGGTATTTCCATGGATTAACTCAAGAGAGGATATCGAGGATATTGTCTGTCAGTCAGGTACAGGTATCCCGAATTGAGAAAAAGGCACTGTCTCATCTGCGGGAAATGATGGATTGCTGAAAGTTTCTCTTTACCTTTTTGCCTCTTTGGAGTAAAATAGATGCATCTTATATGTATAGACAGGTGCATTATGACAGATCATTTGATTCATAGATTTATAGAAGCCAGAAAGCGCTATATTGCTTCTCATTTTCAAAGCTTGAATAGTATGCAGCAGGAAGCGGTAATGACAACAGAAGGTCCGCTTCTGCTTTTGGCAGGTGCGGGAAGCGGCAAAACGACGGTGCTTATCAATCGAATCGCTAATCTGATCCGGTTCGGCCGTGCCAGTGATTCCGAGGATGTACCGGATACCGTAACAGAAGAGGATGTGCTTTTCTTAGAGAATCTTCCGGTTCCAATGACAGAGTTTGACCGCAGCAGAGCGGAGTATCTGTGCGCATTGGAGCCTGCCGCGCCCTGGAGCATTATTGCCATTACCTTTACCAACAAGGCTGCCAATGAGCTGAAAGAGCGTCTCGAACGGATTCTTGGGACAGGCGGCCAGGATGTATGGGCAATGACATTCCACTCTGCCTGCTGCCGCATTCTGCGCAGAGATATCGAGCGTCTTGGTTATTCCAGAAGCTTTACTATCTACGACACCGCTGATTCGGAGCGGCTGATGAAAGATGTTATTAAAGACATGGGCCTTGACGACAAAACATTCCCGGCAAAATATGTTCTGTCTGTTATCAGCCGTGAAAAGGATAAGATGGTCACACCGGATGAATTGTTGGACAGGGCAGAATCCGCCGGTGATATTCGTCTTCTTCATACCGCAAGAGCGTATAAAACCTATCAAACCAGATTGAAAGACAATAATGCCCTGGACTTTGATGATATCATTTTCAAGACCGTGGAGCTGCTGCAGGATAATGAGGATGTCCGTACATACTACCAGAGGAAGTTCCGCTACGTCCTTGTGGATGAGTACCAGGATACCAACCACATGCAGTATCTTCTAACCTCTTTGCTGGCAGGCGGATATGAAAACATCTGCGTTGTTGGCGATGATGACCAGAGTATTTACCGCTTTCGGGGCGCAACGATAGAGAATATTCTAAACTTTGAGAAGCAATACCGTGGTTCCAGAATCATCCGTCTGGAACAGAATTACCGTTCTACCCAATCTATTCTCAATGCGGCCAACGCTGTGATTACCCATAATCTGGGCAGAAAGGGAAAACGGCTGTGGACAGCCAACGGACAGGGCGATCCCATCACTGTTTATGAGGCCTATGATGAGGGTGCGGAAGCGAATTTCGTTGCCGGTCAAATCATTTCCGGATCAAAGGGTAAAAATTTTAAGAATTACGCGATCCTGTACCGTACCAATGCCCAATCCAACGCACTGGAATTTGCTATGAAGCGCAACGGCATTCCTTACCGTGTTATCGGTGGCATGCGTTTCTTTGAACGGGCCGAAATCAAGGATATGCTGTCCTATCTTTCTGTGATCAACAACCGGGACGATGACCTGCGTTTGCAGAGAATCATCAATAATCCCCCAAGAGGCCTTGGCGCGAAAACAATGGATTCCGCGCAGCGTCTGGCCCAGGCTGAAAACAAATCCCTTTACAGTGTCATATCCGATCCTTATTCTTACGGCCCCTTGGAGAAGTCTGCCAATAAGTTTCTGCAGTTCAGCGTATTGATCGAAGAGCTGGATCAGCTTTTGGAGGACGGCATGAGTCTGCCGGAATTCTACGATGAGCTGCTATCCAGAACCGGCTACGCAGCTATGCTGGAAGCAAAACCCACCGAAGAGAACAAGACCAGGTTGGAAAACGTCCGCGAATTAAAGTCCAGCATCCACGCTTATGTGCAAAATGCGGATGTGCCGACCCTGGCCGGTTTTTTGGAGGAAATTGCGCTATACACCGATATTGAACAGTACAATGAGGGTGATGACGCGGTTGTCATGATGACCATGCACTCTGCAAAAGGTTTGGAGTTTCCTCATGTGTTCCTTGTAGGATTTGAAGATGGTTTATTCCCGGGCATGCGTGCCATTGGCGACTATGAAGAGATGGAAGAGGAACGTCGTCTTTGTTATGTGGCGATCACCCGTGCCAAGGAAACGCTGACCATCTCCTACGCGAAACAGCGTATGCTCTACGGCAGAACCAATGCGTCTTTGCCATCGCGCTTCCTGCGGGAAATTCCGGAGGATATGACAATTCGAAAAGGCGCATATCACCGCAAACAGGAACAATCAGGCTTTGGCTACAGTGCTGCGCCATATACTGCACCAACATATCAAGACACGATGCGCAAACGGGAAATATCTGCTTATGCGGCTTCCGCTCCCAAGGCACTTTCTCTGGAATTGAACAAGGGAGATATGGTGCAGCACACTGCGTTTGGACGGGGCATGGTTCTTTCTGTCATGAAAATGGGAGGCGACGCTCTCCTGGAAATTGCCTTTGATGACATCGGTACTAAAAAGCTGATGGCAAAAACCGCCTCTGCTCATATGAAAAAATTGTAATATATTTCACTTGCGCGCATAATCTCCACAGGGGGGATTATTATGCGCCGATGGCTTCGCCGCAGTTTTGCGTTTCTGTTATTTGCTGCATTTTTGTGCATAGTCCTGTTAACAGTTTTTCGAATTCGCTACCACTATGCGATTCGCGACCTTGCTCAGACGAAGGTAAAAAACGCTACATCTGATTTGATAAACGATGCAATCGATAAGCAGATCGACCTTGGAAATATTCACTATGACCGGATTGTCTTTTTTGAGAAGGATCTGGACGGGCGGATTACTGCGCTGAAGACAAACATGACAGAAGTCAACCGCTTAAAGACTGCCATCCTGAATTTAATCAATGATGAGATTTTGGCATTGGACACATCGGACATAACCATTCCTATCGGCAGTTTGCTGTTGCCGGAAATTTTTTCCGGCAGAGGTTTTGGAATCCCGATTCAGATCCTTTCCATCCGAAATTCTGATGCGTCTTTTCACAGTCATTTTTCAGAGGCCGGCATCAACCAGACATTACAGCAGTTGACAATGGATGTTCTTGTGGATGTTTCGGTTCTTGTCCTTGGAAAAACAGAGAGCTTTACCGTCAGCAGCCAGGTCGTGGTTGCGGAAACCATTATTGTGGGTCAGGTGCCCGATACTTTCTTTCAAACCGGAGGATAACGATGAACGCTAAAGAGAGAATACAGGAACTTACGAAGCTTCTTGTAGATGCAAATTACCGCTATTATGTACTGGATGACCCGCAAATGCCGGATTTTGAGTATGACCGTTTGCTGCGGGAACTGGAAATTCTGGAAGCGGAGAATCCGGAGCTGGCTGCTGTCGACTCTCCCACCAAGCGGGTTGGCGGCCAGGCTTTGAGTAAGTTTGAAAAGGTGTCCCATCCGGTTCCGCTTATGAGCTTGCAGGATGTGTTCTCTCTGGATGAATTGGATGATTTTCTTAATAAGATTCTTGATGCCTATCCCGGTACGGAGTTTTCCGTTGAACCTAAGGTAGATGGATTATCTGTTGCTTTGGAATATGAAAACGGTGTATTTGTCCGTGGCGCTACCCGTGGCGATGGTGAAACAGGTGAGGATGTAACCGAGAACCTGAAGACCATCAAATCCATCCCTATGACCCTTACCGGAGCGCCTGAACGGCTCATTGTCCGTGGTGAAGTGTTCATGCCCAAGAAAAGCTTTGAACGGCTGAATGCGCAACAAGAGGCTGAGGGGAAGCCGCTCTTTGCAAATCCCAGAAATGCTGCCGCGGGATCCTTGCGTCAACTGGATTCCAAGATTGCGGCAAAGCGCGCCCTTGATGTTTATATTTTTAATATTCAGCTTGCCGAGGGTGTATCCTTTGAAACCCATGCTCAATCTTTGGAATATCTGAGTGGACTTCGTTTTAAGACGATACCCTTTGCGAAATTACAATCTGTTGATGAGATCAATGATTATGTTTTGTCGATCAATGAAAACCGTGAGCAACTGACTTGTGACATTGACGGTGCTGTAATCAAAGTCAATGACCTTGCGCTGCGTCAGCGTCTTGGAACAACTGCAAAATTCCCTCACTGGGCAGCAGCATATAAGTATCCGCCGGAAATCAAACCGACAGTCGTGGAAGATATTATTGTGCAGGTTGGCAGAACCGGTGTGCTGACACCGAAGGCAGTGGTCAGACCTGTGCGCCTGGCCGGTACTACCGTAACCAATGCAACACTGCACAATCAGGATTTTATTACGCTGAGGGATATTCGCATTGGTGATACGGTAAGCATCCGCAAAGCAGGTGAGATCATTCCGGAAATTTTGGAAGTTGATTTTTCTAAGCGCCCTGCCGGAACTTGCGCCTATGTGCTGCCAACCAGATGCCCTGTCTGCGGCGCACCTACTGCCCAGGATGAGGACGGCGCATTCCTGCGCTGCACAGGTGCGGAATGTCCTGCGCAGCTCAGCCGCAACATTGCGCACTTTGCCAGCCGTGATGCAATGGATATTGAAGGCTTGGGCGCAGCCATCGTCGACGCGCTGATTGAAAAGGGTCACCTACGAACCGTTGCCGATATTTATTATTTAACGCTGGACCAAGTAAAGAGTCTGTGGCAAAAGGGCGATACGGCCGCAAAGAAGCTCCTTGCGGCAATAGAAGCCAGTAAGGAGCAGGATCTTAGCAGGTTGATCTATGCTTTGGGTATTCGTCAGGTTGGCGCAAAAACAGGTAAGGTCCTTGCTGGTGCTTTTGGTTCGCTGGATGCGCTCATGAACGCAACCGAAGAAGAGCTGAAGCAGGTGAGTGATGTGGGTGACGTCACAGCCTCGTTCATCGCGCAATGGTTTGCGCAGAGTCAATCCCGTCACTTGATTCAGAGACTAAAGGATGCAAGTGTCAATTTTGAGAGCAAACGGGTGTTGACAGACGCAAGATTTTCGGGAATGACCTTTGTGTTGACCGGTGCTTTGAGTAAATTTACGCGGGAAGAAGCAACGGAAAAAATCGAACTTTTTGGTGGTAAAGCCTCCGGTTCGGTATCGAAAAAAACCACCTATGTTATTGTAGGAGAGAATGCGGGTTCCAAAGAACGAAAAGCCAGAGAATTGGGTATTCCTATCCTTTCTGAGGACGACTTCTTATTGATGATCGAATAAACAAAGAAAGCAGTGCCGAGGCACTGCTTTCTTTGTTTATAGAGAATAATCCTTGTCGTCGTACTTGCTGAAGTCCAAAGCTTTTGACTTTGCGGGGATGCGCTTACAGGGATCGTAGAAGAACTTTCTGCATTTTCCCGTTAAAGGAACAACGCCTTTTTTGATGCAAAGAACCTGTTCATCATCAATTTGCGTGCCGTAAGCACAGTAAGTACAGGATTTTTCTATTTTTTTTCGAAACAGCATGTATACAGGTTCCTTTCTTGTTTTGTGTTATTATATACCCGATTGCTAAGAAATGCTACTATTTTTTTGCAAATACACAATATACATAGCAGCAATAGGGATACAATTGCAATGAGAGCGATTGGGTCGTATTTTCTAATGAATAGATAATAGGCAGTTATGGAAGAAAGAACAAAGCTAAACAGAGTTTGCAGGATTTTTCCGGGGAAATACCAGCCCGTGCCTAGTTCACCGGTTACATATACTGTTTGCATGCCGACACATATACCGCCGAAACCCAGAATGACAGAACATATAATATAGCGAATCAATTCGGATTGAACCTGTAGGAGACGAATACAACCGTTTGCGGCTTCCAGGAGACCTGTTGTCACTATTCTGACAGATTCGGGAAGCATCCAAATAAACCAGTGGTCAATAAAAGCGATCAATATGCGAAACACGAGGATCCAACCGCACACACCGGCCATAATACGCATTGCTTTCCACAATGCGTCAGGAAGTGTAACCGGTGTTCTGCTGTTCAATTCGCATTTTCTTCTTGTTTTTCCGGGTATGATTGCCGCAACGATCATTGCGGATAAGATATGAATAAACCAAAGTAAAAGCACGGTAGTCTTTGAAGAAAACAGTGATCCTGCAAGTCCAAAAAAGAAGGATGGACCGGCATTGCTGCAAAATCCCAGCATGCGGTGTGCATCTTGCTTTGTCAAATGCCCGCTGTGATATGCCTGCGTGACCGTTTGTGCGCCTACAGGATAACCGCCCAGTAAGCCAACGAGCAGAATATGCTCTGAACCTTTTGGTATACCGCAAACCGTACCTAACCCACGAAGAAAGGGGATGTTGATTCCCGATGCGGTACTTGTCAGCATAATGGACAGAACAAAAAACGGTAACAATGATGGAATCACTGTCCGCAGACACATTTCGATTCCTTCCGTTGCCCCGGCGACAGCGGTTTTGCTGTCAAGTATCAATATGATCATTCCGCAGGCGGACAATAATGCAGTGATATAATTTCTTCGTCTTGCCATTGCAATCACCTCACCGGAAAATATGCACATTTCAAGGAAAGAATTACGTCTTTCTTCATAGGATTTTTAAAGGGAGGTGCTGGCGCTTGAATCGGCATAATAAAGCATTGCATCATTTGAAGAATTTGCTTGATCTGTCTGTACCAACGGTGGCTGGTATACCAATTGTAGAAATGGCGGGAAATCAGCGGGTACTGATTGAAAATCACAATGGTGTTGTAGAATACGGCACCACCAAAATTGTTGCCCTAGTAAAAATTGGGAAAATCATCGTCAGCGGCAGCAACATGGAGATTTGTCATATGTCTCGTCAACAGTTGGTAATTGCAGGCTGTATTGATGCGGTTTCTGTTGAAAGGGGATGTAATTGATGGATAGATCCCTTAGAGAAATTGTGATTGTTGAGATTATCTGTGCGGATATAGGAACTCTGCTCACACAGATCAATGGACAGGGCATAACCTTTCGGAATATTCAATATGCGGATTCATTAACAATAAGGATGCAGATTCACCGGTCTGATTTACATACAGTGAAGCTCTGTACGGCGAAACACGGCGGCGAGATTAAAATCATAAGAAGTGGCGGATTGTACCGTAAAATGAAAGGGCTTTCCAGAAGACCTATACTGGTTGCCGGTGCTGTCTTTGTTCTGTTTCTGGTTATTTGGATTCCAATGCGCGTAATTTTTATTACGGTTGAGGGAAATGAACAAATTCCCAGCCGCTATATTATCGAACAGGCGAATCTTTGCGGTATTTCCTTTGGCGCATCCCGCAGAGAAGTCCGCAGTGAGAAAATGAAAAACAGTTTGCTTGCAGCCATTCCGTCACTGCAATGGGCAGGAATCAATACCAATGGGTGCACAGCTGTGATCTCTGTGAAAGAGAGAGCAAACAATGAATCAGAAATAGAACACCCGCAGGTTGCCAGTATCATTGCGGCCAGAAACGGCGTTATTGAATCATGCACAACATATCGCGGAAGTCAACAGTGTAAACCGGGTCAAGCTGTGAAAAGCGGCGATGTGCTAATTTCAGGCTATACAGATTGCGGTATCAAGATAACGGCGACCAGGGCGGAAGGCGAAGTAATTGCGCAAACCAGGCACAATCTGGAAGTTTTTGCACCAACGGATTACAGGAAGAATGGGGAAATTACCAGTGTTGAAAGAAAATATGGCATCATTCTTGGAAAAAAAAGAATAAATTTCTATAAAGGTAGTAGAATTTTGGGTGCAGGTTGTGATAAAATATACAAGGAATATTGTTTAAAATTGCCGGGAGGCTTTCAACTGCCGGTTTCAATATTTGTCACAACAATCAGCAGACACAATCAAACAACAGTTTCTGCTGCCGGAGATATTGCTGAAGCTTCAGCATGTACTTACGCGCAACAGTATCTTTTGTCACAAATGATTTCCGGAAAAATCCTGCAGAGTATTTCATCAACGCAATATCAAAATGATGTGCTTGTTGTGCGTGGTGAATATATTTGCAGTGAAATGATCGGAAGAGTACGATACGAGGAGACGATTGATAATTATGGCGAAGATCATGGAGAGAATCGTTAATGCAGACAGGGTAGAGGACTTGATCGCTGTCTTTGGTTCCTTTGATGAAAATATAAAGCGTATTGAAGACAGTTTGCATGTTTCTATCGTAAATCGCGGTACCGACCTGAAAATTACTGGTGATGAGGAGTCTGTTGATAAAGCAGCCAGAACTTTGGAAAGTTTACTTTCCTTGTCTGCCAAGGGTGAAACCATCGACGAACAGCGGGTGCGGTATCTGATCACGTTGGTTCAGGAAGGAAATGATGCGCAGGTTGCCCAAATCGCCAAAGATGTTGTCTGCATCACCGCAAAGGGCAAGCCGATCAAGGCGAAGACAGTTGGTCAGCAGAAATACATGCGGGCTATCGAAAAGAATACGGTTACAATCGGTGTTGGTCCTGCCGGTACCGGTAAGACATATCTGGCAGTCGCCGCTGCAGTGGCGGCTTTTCGGGACCGTACAGTGAACCGTATTGTCTTGACCCGTCCGGCAGTTGAGGCCGGTGAGCGGTTAGGCTTTTTGCCCGGTGATCTGCAGACAAAGGTTGACCCTTATCTGCGTCCGCTATATGATGCACTGTATGATATGCTGGGCGCTGAGACCTTTCAAAAATATCAGGAACGTGGCTCTATAGAGGTGGCGCCTCTGGCATATATGCGTGGTCGTACACTTGATGACAGCTTTATCATCCTCGATGAGGCACAGAATACCACCAGCGAGCAAATGAAAATGTTCCTGACCCGCTTAGGCTTTGGATCTAAGATCGTTATCACCGGTGATATCACCCAGATTGACCTGCCTGGTGATAAGACAAGCGGTTTGAAGGATGCGATCCGAGTACTGGAAGGTGTGAACGATATTGCAATCTGCCAGCTGACTTCTGCCGATGTTGTGCGTCATGCACTGGTTCAGGAGATCATCAATGCTTACGAACGGGCAGCGAAAAAAAGAGAGATTCAAAAACCGACCCACCAATTCCAGGGCCGTTACCAGAGGAAGAACAGTCATGAGTAAAACGAAGATTAATATTACTTTTGATATTTTTACACTGCGCCAGCCTATTGTGACTTCAATCATTCAAAAATGCATTGAAGCAGTTTTGGATGCGGAGCAGGTGAACATTCCCTGCGAGATCAATGTATTTGTTACCAACGACAAAGGTATCCGTGCCATCAATGCCGCCAGCCGCAACATAGATAAAGCGACAGATGTACTGAGCTTTCCTATGTTTCAGCTGACACCTGGTCAGCTCCCGGAGGATTGGGAAGAATACCTGGATCCGGAGACTGATATGTGTCCGTTGGGCGATATGGCCATTTCCATGGAACGGGCCATTGCCCAGGCAAAGGAATTCGGCCACAGTACCCGTCGGGAAATCGGTTATTTGACGATCCACTCTGTTTTGCATCTGCTGGGTTACGATCATCTGGATGAAGGCCCGATGAAGGCCGAGATGCGGGAAAGAGAAGAAGCAATCGCGGCAACCATCCCGGGTATGAGCAGGGATTGAGAACCATTTACTTAAGGAGAAAGCATATGACTACCAAAACCGCAATGATCACCATTGCCGGACGGCCAAATGTTGGCAAGTCCACCCTGACGAACTATCTTGTGGGCGAGAAGATCGCTATTGTCTCCAACAAACCCCAGACCACAAGAAACCGCATTTGCGGTATTGTAACGAGAGATGATACGCAGTTTGTGTTTGTAGATACCCCCGGATTCCACAATCCCAGAACAAAATTGGGAGACTACATGATCAATGTTGTCAAAGAATCTGTTGCGGACGTGGATCTGACGATTCTTGTTGTAGAGCCTGTTGCCAATGTAGGACAGCAGGAAAAGGCACTCATCGAACAATTGAAAGCCAGAAAATGTCCTACGGTTCTTGCGATCAACAAGATTGACACTGTTGAGAAAGAGGCGCTGCTTGAGGTGATCGCCACTTACTCTCAGCATGCGTCCTTTGATGAGATCATTCCCATTTCCGCGAAAACCGGTGACGGTGTTGAGGCACTGCTGGATATTTGCGAAAAGTATGCTGTAGAAAGCCCGTTCCTGTTCCCGGATGATTTGACCACTGACCAGCCGGAACGGCAGGTGATGGCGGAGATCATTCGTGAGAAGATCCTCTGGAATCTGGATAGGGAAGTACCTCATGGCACTGCCGTTGAGATTACCAGATTTTCCGAGCGGGACAGCGGGATCATTGATATCGACGCAACGATCTATTGTGAGAAGGCCAGCCATAAGGGCATTATTATCGGCAAGCACGGCGATATGCTGAAAAAGATCTCTTCGATGGCAAGAATGGATTGCGAAAAGTTTATGGGCACCAGGGTATATTTGACTACCTGGGTAAAAGTCAAGGAGAACTGGCGCGACAGTGATTTCCTTGTACGCAACTTTGGGTACAGCGAATAATTTCCATGGTTATCCCTCTGTGAAATGGTAAACCCTATGAACGGAGGGATGAAAATGAATGCGCAAGACTATTGGAACATTTTTATAGAAACCGGCGCGCCGGAGATGTATTTGCTGTACAATCAGGTGCGCAGGATGGAGGAAGCAAATGTATCTGACGACGCAAGGGTTGGTTCTGCGGGTCTCGGATTACAATGATCATGATGCGCTGCTGACATTGCTGACCCGTGAATACGGTCGGATTACTGTCAAAGCAAGAGGCCTGAGAAGGAAAAACAGCCCACTGTCTGCACCGTGCCAATTGCTTGCTTACGGTGAGTTTACGCTGTTTGAATATAGGGGTATGCACACGGTCAACGAGGCGCACAGTATCGAATTATTCCACGGTTTGAGAAGAGATCTTGTAAAACTCTCTTTGGGAACCTACTTCGCGCAGGTGGCTGAGGTTATCTCTCAGGAAGATATGCCCAGCAGTGAGCTTGTGTCGCTGGTACTGAACTGCCTTTATGCGCTGTCAAAGCTGAAGGAATCAGAACATAAGGTCAAGGCGGGTTTTGAACTTCGGTGTGCCTGCATTGCAGGATATTATCCGGATTTGAGCGGCTGCCATTTATGCGGTAATGAATTGCCGGACAGGCTTGACGCATCTGCCGGTGTGTTGGAATGCAGCCGTTGCCGCAGTGTAGAATCGTCGGGTCTTCGTTTGCCGCTGTCCCCGGGTGTTTTGGATGCAATGCGGTATATCACTACCTGTGACAGTAAACGTTTACTTGCCTTTGATGCGTCGAATGAAACCCTGGAACATCTTTCTCAAGTAACGGAAACGTATTTGATTACTCAGCTGGAACGGGGATTTTCTACCTTGGACTTTTATAAGTCGCTATTCTTACCATGCTGAGGTTACATTACATTAGGAGTTTATCATGTCTGAATTATATGAAAAGTCTTTGCTGAAGCTGGAACTGGACCAGGTTTTACGTCTTCTGGCAGAGTGTGCAGGGAGTCACGACGGAAAATATGCCTGTATGTGCCTACGCCCTGTTAGCGATCTGGAGGATGTGCGTGAAATGCTGGCACAAACCACGGCAGCCTCCGATCTGTGTACAAAAAAGGGAAATCCAAATTTCGGGGATATCCACGACCCTACAGCCGCCCTTGAGCGCGCGGACCGTGGAGGCACATTACAACCCAAGGAATTACTGGCGATTGCCGGTGTACTCCGCTGTGCCCGAAATATCAAAAGCTATCAATCCGATGATGAGAATCCAACCATACTGGATCCACTCTTTGGAGCGCTGACAGCCAACAAATATTTGGAAGACCGGATTTCCGGCGCAATTCTGTCGGAGGACGAAATTGCCGATACGGCCAGTACAACGCTTGCTGACATCAGACGGCATATGCGCATTCAAAGCGCTAAGATTCGTGATAGCCTGCAAAAGGTGATTTCATCACCTGCGTATTCTAAATTCCTGAGGGAACCCATTATTACCATTCGTCAGGGCCGTTATGTTGTTCCTGTGAAAAGCGAATGTAAAAATGATGTTCCGGGCCTGGTCCATGATGTGTCTGCCACAGGATCGACTTATTTCGTTGAACCGATCTCTGCGGTGAATGCAAACAACGCTTTAAGGGAACTGGAGCTGAAGGAAAAAAAAGAAATCGAAAGAATCCTTGCAGAATTATCATCTGAGGCCGCTGCGCATAGGGACGATATTGATCAGGACTTCCGGTATTTGGTTAAATTGGATGTGATCTTTGCCAAGGCGAAGCTGGCGTACCGCATGCGTGCCTGGGAACCGCTGATGAACGATCAGGGGCGTGTGGAGCTGCGTAACGCGCGGCATCCTTTGATCGATCCCAAGTCTGTAGTACCCATCTCTTTGCATATCGGTAAGGACTTCGACACCATGATCATTACCGGCCCAAATACAGGCGGTAAGACTGTAACACTAAAAACCATTGGCCTTTTGACATTGATGGCTGAATGTGGTCTGCATATTCCTGCAGGCGACGGAAGCTGTTTGTCAACCTTTGATGCCATCCTTGCGGATATTGGCGACGAGCAATCCATTGCACAAAGCCTGTCCACATTTTCAAGCCACATGCGTACGATTGTTGATGTGGTTGCGCAATGCGATGACCGGACCTTGGTCTTGTTCGATGAGTTGGGCGCAGGTACTGACCCTGCGGAAGGTGCTGCGCTTGCCATTGCGCTGATTGAATTTTGCAGAAAAATGGGTGCCCAGGTGATGGCGACGACCCACTACGCAGAGCTTAAGCTGTATGCTATGCGTACTCCAGGTGTGATGAATGCCTCCTGTGAGTTTGATGTAGAGACATTGCAGCCGACTTACAAATTGCTGATCGGCATCCCCGGAAAGTCTAACGCCTTTGCTATTTCCAGAAAACTGGGCCTTTCTGAGGACATTATAAAAGAAGCTTCTGATTTGGTGGGCAAAAACGATCGTGATTTCGAGGATGTTTTGACACAACTTGAGCAGCAACGTCAGCAGATGGAAGGTGCAAGACTGGAAGCAGAACGGCTGCGCCGGGAAACTGCAAGAATCAATCAACAAAGCGAAGAGTACAGCGAAAAGCTTCAACGGGAACGGGAAAAGCTTTTGGAACAGGCCCGTCTTGAGGCTCGTGCCATCATTGAAGATGCTCGCAGAACAGCCAATTATGCCTCCGACGAGATCAAGGCAATTAAAAAGCAACTTTCCGAGCAGGCGGATACTGCTGGAATTAATCAGCGGCAGGCAGAGCTTCGCAGAAGTCTGAACGAAACGGAAGACCGCATTTTGGCCGGACGAGTTCGTGAAAAGCGCCCGGAGGCTACCAGAGCAGTAATGATCGGTGACACTGTTGAGCTTTTAAAGCTGGGAACCAAGGCCAGCGTGATCGCTATCAATAAGGATGGGTCCTATCAGCTTCAGGCCGGTGTCTTAAAGCTTACAGCTAAGCCGGATGAGGTTTATCTCCTGGAACAGGAAAATCCCTACAAGCAAAAGGGTGGACGCCCTGCCCATTCCGGAAAAGAGATGAAGCTTGCAGCTACTTCACCTGAAGTAGATCTTCGCGGTATGGACAGCGTGGAAGCAATTTGTGTACTGGAGCGATATTTGGATGAAGCTATGCGCGGCAAGCTTCCAACTGTGCGGATCATTCACGGCAAAGGTACCGGTGTGCTGCGCAACGCCGTCCATCAGTCTTTGAAGAAAAATAAGTTTATCAAAAAGTTCCGTCTTGGTGTTTATGGAGAGGGCGAAGACGGTGTGACCATCGCTGAATTTGAATGATTTTATGAATTTCATTCATTTTTACTTTCCTTTTCTATGTTTCTTTGGTGAAAACTGGAATTTTAGTGGAAAATGGTTGACTTTTTAAAATGATTTGATATCATATACAGGCGACAAGCTGTTTTTTGCGTATGAAGAAGCAGCATTAAGGAGTGTAAAAGATATGTTCAGTAAAGAAGTCGTTGTTCGTTGCGAATCTGGATTACATAACAGACAAGCAACCTACTTCGTTCAAAAGGCGAATGAATTTGAAAGCAGCATCTGGTTGGAATCTGACAACCGCAAAATGAACGCAAAGAGTCTTCTCGGTATTATGTCTCTCGGTATTATCACCGGTGTGACTGTTACCCTTTCCGCAAACGGCTCTGATGCAGAAACTGCAGTAAATGCCCTCGAAGCATTGCTTCAGCGGGATGTTTATTGATATGCTTCAGCTACCGCCTCGGTGCCCATCAGCATTGAGGCGGTGTTACTTTAGGAGGATGGCTTATGACCCTGGAACAGTTGAAAAGTAAAGCCTCCTGTCTGCCTTTGGAACCCGGTGTATATATTATGCGGGATGAAGAGGGCGATGTGATCTATGTCGGCAAGGCGAAAAAGCTTAGAAACAGAGTCAGTCAATATTTTCAGGACACAGTATCTCACTCTCCCAAAACACGACTGATGGTTAGCAAGATCCATAATTTTGATGTGATCGTTGCCTCCAGTGAGTTTGAAGCTTTGGTGCTTGAATGTTCCCAGATCAAGCAGTATATGCCGAAATATAACATCCTTTTAAAGGATGATAAGGGCTATCCGTATCTACGGTTGGATATGAATGAGGCCTATCCCAGAATTACGGTTGTCAGTAAGCCGGCTAATGACGGCGCAGAGTACTTTGGAACCTTTGGCAGCCGTGGCGTGACCCAGCATTTGCTGGATGTTCTTGAAAAGGCATTGATGCTTCCCACCTGTAATAAGCAATTTCCCCGGGATATTGACAAAGGGCGGCCCTGCCTGAACCACCATTTGAAGTTATGTAGCGGCTGGTGTCGGCCGGAACATACAAAACAGCAGTACCGTGCAGTGATGGAACAGGCACGTCAGCTATTGTCCGGAAACTATAAACAGGTTGCTGAAGCTCTGAAAAAGGATATGTTAGATGCTGCGGATGCGTTGAATTTTGAGCTGGCTGCAACCTTGCGTGATCGAATTAATGCCATTGAAGCGTTAAATCGAAAGCAGCATGTTTCCAACGGCGCACGGGCTGATCTGGATGTGATC
>JAZRKL010000142.1:0-25587 GCA_045646265.1 Faecousia sp. | reverse complement strand
CATCGAGCGTGGTCAGGTTCTGTGCAAGCCCGGCTCCATCAAGCCTCTGACCAAGTTCGCTGGCCAGGTTTACGTCCTGTCCAAGGAAGAAGGCGGCCGTCATACTCCCTTCTTCAACAACTACCGTCCTCAGTTCTACTTCCGTACCACTGACGTCACCGGCATCATCTCGCTGCCCGAAGGCACCGACATGTGCATGCCCGGCGATAACGTCGTTATGAACGTTGAGCTGATCACCCCCATCGCTATCGAGAAGGGCCTGCGTTTCGCTATCCGTGAGGGTGGCCGTACTGTCGGTTCCGGCGTTGTTACCGAGATCTTCGAGTAATCTTAGATTCTCAGCGACTAGCTAAATAGCAAGCCCCGGCCAAATGGCCGGGGCTTTTTTGCGTTACAAAGCTGTAAGTCAGCGGCTTAATAGGAATTGCTCAAGATTTATTGCATGGTTATACTTGATGGATGCGTGTTTGTCTTTTTCTAAAATTGCACGATTCAAATCAATTTGATTTAGAGAAGCGATCGCAAAGGCATAGTGAATTACATCTACCAATTCATTTGCTAACTGCGATTTCAGATCCTCATGATTGGATGATTTTCTTCCATCGCGTTTGTTGAGAACTTCAGCTACTTCGCCCACTTCTTCTACTAATTTCATGAACAAACTGGAATCAATACCGTGGTTTTTATAGTGGTCATATAAGTATTCTTCGTAGTCACGAATACCGATATTCATTTTGACAGCTCCTTAAAATTTTTTTAGGCGTGTTATTTGCATAGATTTACGAAATGACGAAAAAGGGGCATCATGTTAGCCAGTTCCAATTGCTCCTGTCCAATGGTCCGTTCCGGGTGCCACTGGACTGCGAAAATCGTTTTGCTTTCATGCTCTACAGCCTCGATGATCCCCTCTTCGGTGGTAACGGTGGGGATCAGACCTTTTCCGCAATCTTTCACCGCTTGGTGATGATAGGAATTGGTTAGAAAGTTGTCACCAAAAAGACGATGGAACAAACTGCCTTCTTTGGCCTTTACCGGATGAAACTGTGTTTCTTTCCAATAGACCTTGTCGTGCACAGTCAAAGCAGGAACTTCGTCTGGAATGTCTTGAATAAGTGTGCCGCCCAGAGCCACATTGATGATCTGTATACCACGGCAAATACCTAATATTGGTTTGTTTCTCTCAAAAAAAGCTTTAAAAAGTTTTAATTCCATTTCGTCCAGTGTATTATTACACAGTTCCGACTTGCGGTTTTCCTGTCCGTAAAGGGCAGGGGAGATATCGCAGTTAGAGCCGGTAAATACAATACCATCAGCAAGGTTGGCATATTCCTCCGCATCTGCCAAAGCGGAGATTACCGGCAGGCCACCGGCCTTGATAATGGCATTGCAGTAATTGGCAGGGGTATAGCACAGGCCGCCTACACTGAAATCGTCTGCCTTGGGTTTGCAGGTAATGAGGATCAAAGGCTTCATGCAGAACCTCCTTCAAGTATTTCTGGTTTGATTGTACCATAAGATGAAATCCTTATCAATACGATTCCGTTTCCTTTTGACGGCAAAGAAACGGCAAAGACGGAAAATACTTGAGAAGTTCATTTTTTGTTCATTGGCAAAGGTGGCTTTTTCTGTTATAATAAAGAAAAATTGAAACAACGAGGTGATGGTATTGAAGGAATTGAGGGCAAAAATCGTGGAAGCACTGATTTCTGCGCTGCCGATCACAGCAATCGTCTACGTGATGGCCTTGGTGCCTTTCTTTGACTTTGACATGTCGGCGGCGGAACTGATTACATTTACAGTAGGTGCGGTACTGTTGGTTCTGGGTATCGGTCTGTTTAATCTGGGTGCGGATCTTGCCATGACTCCTATGGGAACCCATGTTGGTGCCGGCCTTTCCCGACAGAAGAATTTGCTGCTGCTGTTGGTGGTTTGCTTTGTTTTGGGAATGCTGATCACCATTGCGGAACCGGATCTGCAGGTCTTGGCCAATCAGGTTCGGGATGTGATGAACGGCACGCTGCTGATTTATACGGTTGGCTTCGGTGTAGGCGCTTTTCTGGTGGTCTCCATTTTGAAAATCGTATTCCGCAAATCACTGAGCCACATTTTGATGCTGTTTTACATGCTGCTCTTCGCACTGGCACTGATCCTGGTGGTAGGCGGCAATGACAGCCTGCTGCCCATGGCTTTTGACTCCGGCGGTGTTACCACCGGCCCTATCACGGTGCCCTTCATCATGGCGCTGGGTGTTGGTATTTCCTCCGTTCTGGGCGACCGCAGATCCAAGGACAGCAGTTTTGGCCTGGTTGCCATGTGTTCCGTAGGCCCTATTTTGGCAGTGCTTGTGCTGGGCATCTTCTCCAATAACGAGATGCGCTATGCGATCCCGGACTATACGGTCAGCAATGACATTCTGGGAAGCTTCCTCCATACCGCAGGCCACACCTGCAAAGAGGTGGCACTGGCCTTGGGCATGATCGTGGCATTTTTCCTGGTATGCCAGCTGGCGTTTTTAAAATTGCCGTTGAGACGGCTGGCCAGAATTGCAGTGGGTGTCGTATTTACATATATCGGTCTTGTCATTTTCCTGACGGGTGTGAATGTTGGATTTATGCCCATCGGATATAAGATGGGACATGCTCTGGCACAGGGTAATAAGGGTTTTCTCATCGGTTTCGGTCTGGTGGTAGGTGTGCTGGTGGTACTGGCAGAACCGGCAATCCATGTGCTCAATGCCCAGGTGGAGGAAGTCACCGGCGGCTTGGTCAGCAAGAAATCCATGCTGACAGGCTTGTGTATCGGTGTCGGCGCGGCCATTGCCCTGAGTATGGTGCGCATTGTGTTTGATTTCTCACTGGCTTACTATATTGTGCCCGGTTACTTTATTTCCCTTGCACTGAGCTTGTTTGTGCCCCCGGTGTATACGGCCATCGCTTTTGACTCCGGCGGTGTTGCCAGCGGCCCCATGACCTCCGGCTTCATCCTGCCCTTTGCCATCGGTGTGTGTGTCAGTGTGCAGGGTGCCGATGCGGTACTGCGGGATGCCTTTGGTGTGGTGGCATTGGTGGCTATGGCCCCGCTGATCACCATTCAGCTGCTGGGCTTCCGTGGTATCATTGCCGAGAAGATCAGCGAGCGCCGTGCTATGAAGCGGATTCTGGATGCGGATGATCAGCAGATCATCAACTTTATGTAAAGGAGGAGCCTATGAGTAATACTGTCAAAAATTCGGCGATCAAGAAACTGAAGCTTCTCTTTACAGTGGTGGATCGTCCCAAGGGTGAGTTTTATTTGGATGTAATCAGCCAGTTTGATGTGAATTGCCAGCTGGCTGTGAGCGGTATGGGTACCGCGGCCTCCGAACTGGTGGAGCTGCTGGGTCTGGAACCCCACAAGGCTGTGATCCTCAGCGTAGTTCGGGAGGATATGATGGAACAGGTGATGAACTGTTTGGAGGATAAGTTCCGTACAATCCGCAACGGCAAGGGCATTGCCTTTGCTGTGCCGCTGAGCAGCGTTATCGGTGTAAACCTGTATCAGTTTTTGAGTGACAACCGTATGGGAAGGGAAGGCTAATATGAAAACAGAAAACCATGAGGTGATTTTTGCTATCGTTAATTCCGGCTTTGCGGATGATGTGATGGATGTGGCCAGAGCGGAAGGTGTCCGCGGTGGTACGATACTCAATGCAAGAGGCGTGGTCAATGAGAACGCGGCGGCATTTTTTGGAATTACCCTCCATGCAGATAAAGAGATCCTGATGATGGTGGTGGAAAAAGACATCCGGGACCGGGTTCTGAATGCTATCTACAAGGAAATGGGCATGGATAAGAAGGCCAAGGGTATTGCCTTCAGCCTGCCGGTGTCCGATGTAGCAGGTCTTGCCCAGCCGGTCAAGTCGGAAGAAACCGCTGAAGCATAATAAAAAAGCACCGCTGAAAGGCGGTGCTTTTTGAATGCGACACGGGTCTGTAAGCCGGGTTCTGTCTTGACAGCCATCTATCTAGACCTGCAATTGCTCGCAGGTTCCAGCCACCTCCTCGGAACGGTCGGGCAGACCTATGTGTTCCTCCACGGCGTTGCTCCGGATAGAGTTTACATCGTAAAACCCATGTTTCCATGGGCCGGGTGGGCTCTTACCCCACCTTTTCACCCTTACCACGCCTTCACCGACGCATCGGAAAGGCCTGGGCGGTATATCTCTGTTGCACTTGTCCTGAGGTCACCCTCGGCGGGCGTTACCCGTTATCCTTGCCCTGTGGAGCCCGGACTTTCCTCACACGGTACTTTTCAGTAGCCGCGCGCGGCTGTCCGACACGGTCGCGGAAATATTGTACCGCAAAGCCGCCAGATTGTCAAATGCCCTTGCAAATTCTTTTTCGGCAAGGTATACTATGGATGTAAGAAGAATGATAAATGATCGTTTATGCGGGCAGTGCCCGCAGCCAATACGTGCATAGTGCAGTACTTTTCGTTACTTCCCTTGTCCGTTTGCGGTACCCAAAATTTCTTGTTCGCTATTCGCTCACGAAATTTTGACCGCTGCACACGCTGTGCCTTCCCTTTATCCGCCACCGGCGGCGGTCAGGCTCGCGGCCGCTCGGTGTCGTTCCATGTCTGTCATTCTGAGGCCTTTAGGCCGAAGAATCTCTGTTCTATCGTTGCTCCGGAGATCCTTCGCTTACGCTCAGGATGACACATCGATGGTGCGCTAAACCATCATTTACCACAACTGGAAAAAACATTATTTCCACAAAAAAACACCGCTGCGGATGCAGCGGTGCAATTTCTGTTATGGAATTACAGGAATGCCTTGATTTCCTCGGAAGCCAGAGCGGCATCGTCGGACACGGTCACAGTGATCTCCATATTGTTGACCTTAGCAAATTCGGCGCACCACAGGATGAACTCTTCGCCTGCTGCACGGTCGGTGCCGATGGTCTTATACAGGTTGTCGATGTACACATGGGTAATATCGAAATTACCGGCGTGCAGGCCGCTCAGGAAGCCTTTCAGCATGCAGGGATTGCCGATGCCGTACTCCTTGGAGTTGACCAAGCGGACGCTGGACTTGACATCATAGGTCAGCTTATTGCCGTACTCAATGCAAACGACATCACCGGCAGCGGTAGCAGCGGCGGCATTGCAGGAGTCGACCAGCTTTTTGGTTTTGCCGGAGCCCTTCAGGCCCATAATAACATGAATCATTGGAATTTCCTCCTTTGCTGTGTATAGCTTGGATTATAGAGTCATTTTAACAGCTAACCGCAAAATTTGCAACACCTATTTTTGCGGGGCGGGGAATTATTTTATTTCTCGTAGCCGGGCTTACCCAGAAGCTGGAACATATTGCGCTTGTAGAACTCAACACCGGGCTGGTTGAAGGGGTTGACACCCAGCATGTAAGCGGAAACACCGCAGGCCAGCTCGAAGAAGTAGAACATTTCGCCCAGCTTGGCATCGTCCAGCTCACCCATGTCCATGGTGATAACGGGAACACCGCCGTCCACATGTGCGGCCAGGGTACCCAGGAATGCTTTCTCGTCTACGAAGTCCAGGGTCTTGCCTTCCAGATAGTTCAGACCGTCCAGATTCTTCACATCGCCGCCGATGACCATCTTCTGCTCGGGAGCATCGAAGCGAACCATGGTCTCGAAGATGTTGCGCTCGCCCTGCTGGATCATCTGGCCCAGGGAGTGCAGGTCGGCGGTGAATTCAGCGGTGACGGGGAAGATGCCCTTGCCGTCCTTGCCCTCGGACTCACCGTAGAGCTGCTGCCACCAGCCGCCCATCATCTTGAAGCCGGGCTCGAAGCTTTCCAGAAGCTCAATGGCCTTGCCACGGCGGTACAGCAGGTTACGCACACCGGCGTACAGCCATACGGGGTTTTCGAAGGAGCGCAGGTCGTAAGCCTTCTTTGCTTCGCAGGCACCAGCCATAATAGCCTTGATGTCCAGACCGGCAACTGCCAAAGGCAGCAGACCAACAGCGGTCAGAACACTGTAACGGCCGCCCACATCCGGGGGAATCACGAAGGTTTCCCAGCCTTCTTCGGTAGCCATCTGGCGCAGAGCACCGTTGACAGGGTCAGTGATAGCGAAAATGCGCTTCTTGGCTTCATCAGTGCCGTATTTACGCTCCAGCATCCAGCGCAGTGCGCGGGTAGCGATAGCGGGCTCGGTGGTGGTACCGGACTTGGAGATGATGGCAATGGAGAAGTCCTTGCCTTCCAGCAACCGCTGCAGCTCATTCCATGCGCGGGTGGAGAGACCGTTGCCGGCAAAGTAGATCTGGGGGTTACCCTTGCCCTTGCCCATGTTGTGGTTGCAGCCCTGCATCAGCTCGATAGCGGCGCGGGGACCCAGATAGCTGCCGCCGATGCCGATGACGACAAATACATCGGAGCTTTCGCGGATGCGGTCAGCAGCGGCCTGAATGCGGATCATTTCTTCAGTAGGCTCTTCTACGGGAAGATCCAGCCAACCAAGAAAATCGTTACCGGGGCCGGTCTTTTCGGTCAGCGTTGCGTGAGCAGCAGCGACCTCTTTTTCTACGGCCAGCAGGTCGGGCAGAGCGATTTCGCCCCACACATTGGAAATATCAACTTTGATCATAAAGGGATATCCTTCCTTTCATATTTGCATAATTACCTAAGAATATATTAACGCAAAATGTACCTAAACGCAAGTGCTGTGGCAAAAGTTTCAAAAAAAGTTATTGCACTATGGCTTTTTTAAAAAAAAGTAGTATAATGTATTTTGATGAAAAACGATTCCGGGAGGAAAAAACATGAAATACGGATTTGGTGTCGATCTGGGCGGTACGACCGTAAAGATGGCATATTTTAATGAGGAAGGCTCCCTTCTGTATAAATGGGAGATCCCTACCAACACAGCTGAAGGCGGAAAGAACATTCTGCCGGATATTGCCGCGGCGATCAAGGGGTACTTACAGGAAAATAATATCCCCGATTCTGATATCATCGGTATCGGCATGGGCGTTCCCGGTCCTGTCAGCCGGCAGGGTGTGGTAAACCGCTGCGTCAATCTGGGTTGGGGTGTGTTTAACATTCACGAAACGCTGGGCCAGTTGACCGGATTCCCGGTAAAGGCCGGTAACGATGCCAATGTTGCCGCGCTGGGTGAATGCTGGAAGGGCGGCGGCCAAGGCTGCGACAGTATTGTGATGGCAACTCTGGGTACCGGCGTTGGCGGCGGTATCGTCATTGACGGAAAGGTTGTCTACGGTGCGCATGGTTCTGCCGGTGAGGTGGGCCATGTGGTGTTGAACAAGGAAGAAGCGGCACCCTGCGGCTGCGGCAAATATGGCTGCGTGGAGCAGTACTGCTCTGCTACCGGCATTGTCCGTACTGCCCGTCGGCATCTGAACCGCAGCATCCTGCCTTCTAAGCTGCGTGAGGTCGAAAATCTGACCTGTAAGGATATTTTTGACGCGGCTGCTGCAGGTGATACGGTTGCCAATGAGATTCTGGAGCAGGTGTATGACCAGCTGGCGGAGTTCTTGTCCGATGTCTGCTGCGTGGTAGACCCGGAAATGGTGGTTATTGGCGGCGGCGTCAGCAAGGCAGGCCAGCCTTTGCTGGACGGCATTCAGCGTCATATGCATAAATATCTGTTCCATGCCATCAGCGGCCTGCGGTTCTCTCTGGCCACTTTGGGCAACGATGCCGGCGCCTACGGCGCATTCAAGCTGATTCTGGACGCTTACCGTGGCTGATTTTACACTTGAGATTGCCGGCCACAGCTTTCAAATTCATTCTATGTTTGAAAGCACCCGGGAATACTGCAAACGCTATTTCACGGAAAAAACACCCCACCTGCAGGTGACGGTGGGGCAGACGGATCTGGCCTTTGAACAAAAAATGCTGGATCTGGAAGCGGTGGAGGAAGGTCTGCGGCTGCGCAAATTTACCGAGCCGTTTCTGGAACGGGCAGCCATCCAACGGGCGATAGCGGAATTCCTGTTTGACAGGAATGTACTAATGGTTCACGGCAGTACCGTGGCGGTGGACGGCAAGGGCTATCTGTTTACGGCAAAATGCGGCACGGGAAAGTCCACCCACACCCGGCTGTGGAGTCAAGCCTTTGGAGACAGGGCCGTGATGGTCAATGACGACAAACCCTTCGTGGTCATCGGAAGCGATGGCATTTGGGTTTGCGGCAGCCCCTGGAGCGGAAAGCATGGCCTGGATACCAATATCACGGTGCCGTTGGCGGGAATCTGCATTCTGGAAAGAGGGAAGGAGAACAAAATCGTACCCTGTGAACCGGAAGTGGCGCTTCCTATGCTGCTGCACCAAAGCTATTGCCCTCTGGATGGGGGAAAAAGATCTGCTTTTGAAGCACTGGTGAACTGCTTGGCGAGTGGGATACCGCTGTGGAAAATGGAATGTAATAAGGAAGTCGATGCGGCATTGGTTTCTCACAATGCTATGTCGGAATCATAAATGTACCGGGCGATCTGCCATTTGCAGACCGCCCGTTTTGTTATGCAGATAAACAATATTATTCCATCTCGACCATTTCTTCTTTCAGCTCATGGCGGCGGATCAGGAATCGGCGGATGGCAAACAGACCTGCGATGCAGGCGATACAAGCCACATTGCTCCATGGATCATCATGAGAAAGAATGACATGGCGGGTGATAGCCACCGTCAGCACTTCCAGAATGTTGGCGGGGGTGGTGTCGATGAGCATACGCACAAACTCCAAGCCGACAACGATGGTCAGAATGTTGTGCAAATAATGGCTGATATCAGCAACGTAGGCAATGTCTGTAACACACTGATACACTTCAAATGCCAAGGATACGACCAGAACAATCAGTGTCAGCGCTGCAACCACCCGCTCCAGAAAATGCAGGATCCGGCGAAAAATATGTTCTATCCGATGGTCATGTTTTTCCTGTTTTTCTATTCTTGCGGCCAATTTGGGGTCGACGGGATGTTTGGTGTGATGGCTCATGGGGATTCCTCCTCAATAATGTATATATTTATTGTACATGAAAGAAATGGAAAAGGGAAGTGCTTTTGGAAAAATCTGCCCCGGAAAAAGGAAAAACTTGACTGACATCGGTATGATACCTTATAATAAAGCCAGAATTACAGAAAAGGAGGAATGCTTGTGGATACTGTAATTTCTGCCGTAGGGCTTACCAAACGCTATGGCGCCAACACGGCACTCGATTCACTGCAGATGGACTTGCCGAAGGGGAAAATTATCGGCCTTTTGGGTCCCAACGGCAGCGGAAAAACCACATTCTTGAAAATCTGCGCGGGACTTTTGACACCTACGGGCGGTTATGTCAGGATCTGCGGCGAACCGGTAGGTACAGCAAGCAAAGCGATGGTTTCCTACCTGCCGGATAAGACCTATCTGAGCAATGCCCAGAAGATCAGACAGCAATTGGCGCTTTTTCGGGATTTCTACGAGGATTTCGACTACGAACGGGCAATGGCAATGCTACGGGATCTGCACATCTCTCCGGATGCTAAATTCGGTTCTCTTTCTAAGGGCAACCAGGAGAAGGTGCAGCTGATATTGGTTATGGCCCGGCGGGCGAAGCTGTATTTGCTGGACGAACCCATCGGCGGCGTGGATCCGGCTGCCCGGGATTATATTCTCAATACGATCCTCAGAAACTATGAGCCGGAGGCCACGGTGCTGGTTTCCACCCATCTGATCGCGGATGTTGAGACAGTTTTGGATGAATTTGTGTTCCTGCACAATGGCAAAATTGTGCTTTCCGGTGATGTGAAGGAAGTTTGCCAGGAGCGGGGACAGACACTGGATGAGATCTTCCGGGAGGTGTTCCGATGTTTGCCAAGCTGTTAAAGTATGAATGGAAAGCCAACGCGCCGCTGTTAGGTGTTTTGAGCGGTGCAGCGGTTGGTGCAGGACTTTTGGGCGGTATCGCGATTCAGCTGACTTCTGTTCCTGCAGAAGGGGACTTAAGTGAGGCACTGTCGGATGCCTTTGCCGGACTGAGCTACGGTTTTGTGATTCTGGCGCTGTTGCTGTATGTAGCGGCAGTGGGTATTCTCTTAATTTACCGGTTTTATAAGAGCAAATTTGCGGAGCAGGGGTATTTGACCTTTACATTGCCGGTTACAGGACATCAGATTCTGCTGTCCTCTTTGGTAAACATGCTTCTGTGGGAACTGATCGCTGTTGTCACAGCCATTGTCTCCCTGCTGTTGATGTCTTTGGTGAGCAGCATTGGTACGGAGGCAGCAGATACATCGGTGAATCTGCGGGAAAGCTTTGAGGATATGTTCTTCTATCTCAACGAAAAGGAACAGAACCAAATGAAGCTTACGACATTGCTGACGCTTCTGCAGATCCCTGTGGCATGGATCTATGGAAATATTCTGACCATGACCAGTATTACCATCGGCTCTGCCTGGGCCAAGAAACATAAGCTGTTGGCATCCTTTGCTGTTTTTTACGGTGCTTCCTATTTGCTGAATATTGTGTCCGGCATCCTTACAGCCGCAGCGGCGGTAATGGGAAGCTTGGAGGAAAATCCGTTTCTTACCATGCAAACCAGCATGGGAGCCAATCTGGTTATGGAGAGCCTGTTGGCAGTGGGCGCATATTTCCTGGCCCATCATATGATTACAAGAAAACTCAATTTAAAATAACCCTAACAAAAAAAGAGACCACCATAGGCAATGTCATTAAATTAACGTTTATGTCATTCTGAGCGAGCAAAGCGAGTCGAAGAATCTCCGGACTATCATTCTCTGGAGATCCTTCGTCGGCTCCGCCTCCTCAGGATGACATTCTTAACTTAATGACATTGCCACCACAGGTGGTCTCTTTTTTATGCTTTGCTGTGCCGGCGCATTTCTGTGCGGGCAGCCTCCACTTCCTGCTGTAGCTCCCGGGCGCTCATACGCAGAACACCGCTGCGCAGGCTGCTCAGCTGCACCAGAGAATCGGAGGTGGCTACCTTTAAATTATAATTGCTGCCGATTTGGGCTACCAGCGACTCGATATAGGCATCGGCGGTTTCACCTTCGGCGGTATAAACCACCTGTAAATTGTGGAACTGCTCCTTGGTACCGGGATTGCCCTTGACCTTGTAACCGTCAAAGACCACAACCATCCGGCATTTTTTAAAACCGGTGTAGCTACTGAGGGCATCCAACAGACTCCGGCGGGCAGCATCCAGATCATGCTTGGCGATTTCCGCCAGGTCCTCCCATGCAAAAATAATATTGTAGCCGTCCACGATGATGTACTGCTGCCGCAAGGGGCGAATGGTCAGCTTTTCCTCTGCGGGCCGGTTTTTCGGCTCTGCGTAGCTGGGCCGCTTAATGGGGCCGAATTCCCGCTCCATAATGGCTTCCAGCTCTTTGTCGTCAGAGCGAAGATTGCGGGTGATGATTTGTGGCTTTTCCTGTTTCAGACCGCTGTCCAGATGCATATACTGCGTCACTTGATTCCAGGGCACATGGAAGCCTGCGCAGTGGGCGCAGAATACGGAACCGGGTGGATTGTCCAGATCCGCCACCGGATCATAGCCGCTGGCGGCTACTACCGCATCTATGTTATGACAGGGGGCATAGCCTTTCAGGGAGATCTGCAGCAGGCCACGGCCCTGGGTATAGGCGGCAACCTGGTCGGCATAGTCTCCCAGCTCTGCGGCGGGAACGATGCCCCGAAGCGTGCTGATGCTGCCGCCGGATTCGGGAGAATCGAATTCACCGCTCATGGCACGAATATCCGTGATGGCCCGACCGATCTGCTCCGTGGGCAGTGTCAGTACAAAATCATACCAAGGTTCCAGAAGTACCGATTTGGCCTGCATCAGACCGTGGCGCACAGCCCGGTAGGTAGCCTGCCGAAAATCGCCGCCTTCGGTATGCTTCAAATGGGCCTTGCCCACCAGAAGGGATATCTTCATGTCAGTGATAGGGGCACCGGTGAGAACACCCAGATGGACTTTCTCTGACAAATGACCCAATACCAGATGCTGATAGGGCGCTTCCAAAACATCTGTTGAGCAAAGGGTGTCAAATACCAGACCGCTTCCCGGGGACAAAGGCTCCATTAACAAATGCACTTCCGCATAGTGACGCAGCGGCTCATAGTGCCCAACACCTTCGACGGTGTTTGCAATGGTCTCCTTATAATAAATGCGGCCGGAATCCAGCGTCACATCCATGGAGAACCTGTCATGGATCAAGCTGCTTAGAACCTCCAGCTGGATCTTGCCCATGATCTGCACATGGATCTGCTTCAGCCGGTCATCCCAGAGGATGCGCAGCATAGGGTCTTCCTCTTCCAACTGCCGCAGCTTGGGCAGGGCGGTCATAGGATCGCAGCCTTTTGGCAGGACAATCCGGTAGGTCATGACCGGTTCCAGTACCGGTGCCGGGGAAGAAGTCTCAAAACCGAGGCCTTGGCCGGCATAGGTTGCCGAAAGGCCTGTCACCGCGCAGAGCATACCGGCAGACGCGGTATCCACAGGGGTAAATTTTTCACCGGAGTACAGCCGAAGCTGCACGCATTTTTCCTCAAAAGCTTCGCCTTTTTGGTTTTGGTAGGCCAAAGCACTGCGGACGGCCAGTTTGCCGCCGGTGATTTTCAGCCATGTCAGCCGGTTTCCCTGAGGATCCCGGGAAATCTTATAGACTTTGGCACCAAACCCGGCACTCCGGACAGGTCTTGGCGCGTAACGATCCAGAGTGTCCAGCAATTCCTGTATACCTTCCAGCTTGAGCGCAGAGCCAAAACAGCAGGGAAACAGCCGTCGCTGTTCAATCAGACCCTGAATATTGGCATCGGTGACGATGCCGGTTTCCAGGTAGGTTTCCAGCAGTGCTTCATCGCACAGGGCGGCATTCTCCGCCAAAGCACCCGTATCCCCAAAATCAATGCAGTGGTCGCTGAGGGTATCTTTTAACTGCTGCAGCAGCTTTTGCCGCTCCGCACCGGGCAGATCCATCTTGTTAATGAATAGAATGGTAGGCACATGGTACTTTTCCAGAAGCCGCCAGAGCGTCATGGTATGAGCCTGCACCCCGTCGGTGCCGCTGATGACCAGTATAGCGCAATCCAAAATAGGAAGCGTCCGCTCGGCTTCTGCGGAAAAATCCGCGTGACCCGGTGTATCCACCAGTGTGATATCCAGAGAATCCGTGGACAGTAATGCCTGTTTGGAAAAAATGGTGATACCTCTGGCCCGCTCCAAAGTGTGGGTGTCCAGAAAAGCATCCTTATGATCTACCCGTCCCAGCGTTCTGCGGACACCGGAAATATACAGCAGCGCTTCGGAAAGGGTGGTCTTTCCCGCGTCCACATGGGCGAGGGTACCCAATATCAGCTTCCGGTGGTTCATTCTTTCGTCGTCAATCCTTTGTTGTTTTTCGCTTTTTTCTGCTGATTCAGCCAGGTGGACATGACCATACTGTGGGGCAGAAGCTTCACAAGTCTGACTTGCATCCGTACGGGCAGGCCGTGTACAGAATAATCCTTTTTGGTTTTGTAGAGGTCTTTTAAACCGGTAGCGACTACATCCTTAGCTTCGTACAGCCGGTCAAAGTACTGCACCTCGCCGCCATTGGTCTGGAAGGCGTGGTTGAAAAACTCTGTTTTCACCCAACCGGGATTCATGGCCATCATACGGATCCCTTTTGCCTTCAATTCCGCGTTCATGGCACGGCAGTAGCTGAGGACAAAGGCCTTGGTAGCACCGTAGGTGGTAATATAGGGTACCGGCTGAAAGGCGGAAAGACTGTCCAGCTGCAAAATGTGGCTGCCGGATTCCATGTAGGGCAGGGTCAGACGTGTCATAGCCAACAGAGCCTTGCAGTTGAGATCCACCATCCGCATTTCGTCTTCCAGAGGGATCTTTTCGTAACTGCCGAATTTGCCGAAACCGGCGGCATTGACCAACAGCCTGACGTTGGGGTTTGCTTCTGCCAATGCGGCGGCATAGGCATCGAAGCTTTCTTCTTTGGATAGATCCAGTGTGATAATTTTGAGCGGTACAGCGACCTGGCTTTGCAGCGCATGCAAAGCTTCTTCACGACGGGCAATGACCCAGATTTCGTCCACGGACACATAGTCCTGTAACTGCAGTACGAATTCACGGCCCATGCCGGAAGACGCACCGGTAACGACGGCAATATTCATAGTAGTTCCTCCTGATAGGATTTGGCGGCAGCCAACAGCATTTCTTTGGTATTAGGGAGAATCTCCTCCTGCACGGAACAGAGGAGGGATTCCAGACATGCGCGGATAGCGGGCCCCGGCACAAAGCCGATTTCAATGAGATCTTTGCCGTTAATGGCCAGATCCTTTACAGACAGACATGCTTCTTCAACTTGAAGCTCATCAATCAGCCTGCGAATCTGCTGAAAAACATCGTTTTTTTCTTTAGTTCCCTTACTGACAAAATCGGCCTGCTGCAAGGCCAGCAGATCCAGAGTGCCGTCTATGCCGTACTTGCCCAAACGGCGGCGCAAGATTCGCTTGTCAGGCTCCAGGGGTGTCATATGACGCTCAATAAGAGCGACCACTTGCTGGCGCAAAGCGGTAGGCGCTTTCAGCCGCAGAAGAATGTTGTCTGCCATTTGCGCACTCAGCTTGGCATGACCGGGGAAATGGCCGCGGCCCGATTCGCCCAGATAAAAGGTGCCGGGTTTCCCAACGTCATGGAGCAGCGCGGCCCATCGCAGATGCAGGACTTTTGGAACACGCTCCACCACATGGGCGGTGTGGGTGTAAAGATCATACGCATGGTAAGGACTTTTCTGGTCGAAACCCACCATGGGGGCCAATTCCGGGAGAATTTGGGACAAAACAGGCTGGAAATAGAATAGATCCTCCGAGGTGACCAACGGCAGCAGCCCGCTCAACTCAGTAAAGACCCGTTCCCGGGCCAAGTGATCCATAAGCGGGGATAACTCGGTCATGGCGCGGCGGGTGTTTTCTTCTACGGTAAGATCGTAGCGTACGGCAAAGCGAACACCCCGCAGGATTCGCAGCGCATCTTCCGTAAAACGGCGCGCAGGGTCGCCCACAGCCCGGAGGATGCGGTTTTTCAGATCGTTCTGCCCGCCAAAGGGATCGGCAAATCCCCGGTAAGGGGAGTAGGCCATGGCATTGACAGTGAAATCCCGGCGGCTCAGGTCAGAATCGATATCTGTAACGAACCGCACCCAATCCGGGTGGCGGTTGTCGGTATAGTCACCTTCCGTACGGAAGGTAGTAATTTCAATCAAACTGTCATCCATCACCACGGATACAGTTCCGTGCTTCTCTCCGGCCAGTACCAGCCGGTAATCGGAGAAAATACCACGGATCTGCTCCGGTGTGGCACTGGTGCAAAGATCATAATCATGGGGTGTAAGACCCAGCAAAGAGTCTCGTACACAACCTCCCACGGCATAGGCGGCAAAACCTGCCGCTTCCAGCGCATCGATGCAGGTGCGTATATTTTTGGGTAGATACATGGTTATGCTCCCTGCTTTTTAGAGACGGTAAATCCGTCTAAAATGATAGCCACGGCACTGCAGCCGTACAAGATACCGTAGACACTTCCGGGAATTGCCGCGATACAGAAAAATACGGCAGCACGGCTTACCAACAGGTAGATTCTGGCACCTTTTTTGTCTGCCTCCAAGGCTGCCCGGTGGTATGCGGATATCATTAAAGAGATAACACTGAGCAACTGAAACAGATACCGCTGCAGCTCCGGCTCACTGCTCCATTGCTGATACCGGCAGACCAGAAAAACCATGAGGAAGAGGGCGGCGGGGCAAAATACAAAAGGATGCAGCTTGCTTTTGCGGTAGAGAGCAAAGGTGATGTACAGCGCGCATAGGGCGCTGAGAATGCCCAACATTCCGGCAATAATCGAAAGGGTTTGCGCGTGGTTGACGATCAGCTTCCAAGCAGCGCTGCCGTAGCCAATGGCAAAGAATACCGTGCTGACGATACTGAGGGCGGAATTGTGGAAGCGGTAGACCTGCTGCTGCCGCAGTGCCAGAAACAGCACACACAGCGCTGCTGCCAAGAGCAGCATGGAAAGCAGTATACCGGCATGGCCCGCTGTGAGCAGCCCCTTTTCGTCCACACCGGAGCGAAGCAGCCACTGCCGGACACACAGGCATAAAAGACCCAACGACGCGCACAGCGCAGTCAGAACAGGTAGCTTGGAGAGATGTTTCATAACGCATTACTCCTAACGGTAAAAAGTCAGCATCAGAACGACGGTAATCAGAGGCTGATGCAGAAGATAGATCAGCAGGGAATGTCTGCCACACCCGCATAAAAAGTGAATAGGGAAGCGATGGGGGTCGGCTTTTGGAAACAGCGTTTCTTTGCTGTGATACAAAGCGCGGCCCAGCAAGGTACCAAGGAGAAAATATCCCAGATTGGGAAGCAGGGGGAAATAATCGGCGGAAGAAAAGCCGGGGTATAGAAGACCAAAGGGAACCAGCCAGGGAAAATTCACAAGCGTTGTCTGCTCCAGAAAATGACCCGCAATACACACAATCATGCCCAGTACAGCCAGCAGCCATGTGGGGAACCGGCGCAGCAGCTCCCAAAACAGCATACATGTGCCGAGACAGTGCAGTACGCCAAAATAGATCACAATATCCTTATCGGCAAGTCCCAGCCAATACATTCCGGCGGTTACAACGGTGCAGACCATACCGCAGCCAAAAACGGTCAATCCCCGGCGGATGTGCTTGCTGCCAAGGGTGATGCAGATACCGGAGAGCAAGACAAATACAGTGCCGCCCCAGTATTGCACAAGGCGGAACAACGGGAAAGAGGTATCCAGACCAAGGCTGCCCAGATCGTAAAGAAAATGCACGACAACCATACCCAGAATGCAGATGCCCCGCAGAGCATCCAGTTCCCAGATGCGTTTGGCCATCAGCCGTTTTCCGCCTTTGCGTTAGCTTCCTCTTCCAGTACCCGGTAAGCCACCTTACCCACCAGTGTTTTGGGCAGCTCGGTGCGGAATTCGATCTCCCGGGGCATGGCGTATTTAGCTACATGATCCCTGCAGTAATCCAAAATTTCCTGCTTCAGCGCTTCGGTAGGCTCGACACCGGGCATGGGAACCACAAAGGCCTTGACTTTTTGACCACGGTAATCATCCTTGATACCGATGACGCAGCTCAGCAGAACCTTCTCGTGGCCGTCAATGATGTTTTCCAGCTGGGAGGGGTAGACATTATAACCGGAGGTGATGATCATCCGCTTGATCCGCTGACGGAAGTAGATAAAGCCGTCGCTGTCCATGTGGCCCAGGTCGCCGGTGTGGAGCCAGATGCGGCCATCACCGTGGCTGCGCAAAGTGTTGGCTGTTTCCTGGGGATTATCCATATAACCCAGCATGACCGTGGGACCGGAGATACAGATCTCACCTTCAATATTGGCATCCACCTCTTCGGTGGTGCCGGGCATGACGACTTTATAGTACACATCCGGGAAGGGAACACCGATGGAGCCGCTGCGGGCATAATCCTTGGGGGTCAGACAGGAAGCAGTAACGCACTCGGTGGTGCCGTAGCCTTCCCGGATCTGTTCGGTGCATTTATGGTCCTTGAGGAATTGATCAACTTTCTTTTTCAGTTCCGGGGACAGGCTGTCGCCGCCGGAGAAGATGCCCTTGAGGAAACTAAGATCTGCATTTTGCAGGTTTTCTGCCCGGAGAAGAGCTTCAAACAAAGTGGGAACACCGGGGATGATGTTGGGCTTTTGCTTGATGAGGGTGTCAGCGTAGGTTTTGATGCTGAACTGGGGCAGCAGAATGCAGGTAGCGCCACCGATGAGGGCGGTGTGAATGCCGATGCCCAGACCGAAACCGTGGAAAAGAGGCATGACAGAAAGCATTTTCATGCCTTCTACGCTGCCAAAGCCGGAAGCGGCAATGGTCTGCATACCCAGTGCGTTGAAATTCAGATTGGAGAGCATGATGCCCTTGCTGGTGCCTGTGGTGCCGCCGGAGTAGAGGATGGCACCACAATCTTCTGCTCTGCCGGTATCCTCGGGGAGTGCGGTTTCCTTGCCTGCGGCCACCATGTCCTTCCAAAGCATGTATCTATCTTTGGGCAGCTTGGGAATGGCCCGTCCGCCCTTGGTCATGGGGTACAGCAGATTCAAGGGGAAGGGAAGCTCGTCCTTGATCTGGGCGATGAGAATCTTGCAATCGCCGGCAACCTGGGCCACCTTATCATAGAACTGGTCCAGAGTCAGAATGGCTTTGCTGTGAGATACCTCCAAATAGAAGGCGATCTCCTTGGGCGCTGAGAGAGGGTGGATCATGCTGGGAACCGCCCCAATGCGGTTCAGCGCGTAGAAACAGTCCAGAGCCTGAGGACTGTTGGGCATGCAAACGGTGACCCGGTCACCACGGGTAATACCCAGATGGGTAAGACCCTTTGCGGCAGCTTCAATACGGTCAAGGAATGCGGCATAGGTGGTTTCTTTTCCCATGAACACATAAGCGGTGTTGCTGGGGTACTGCCTGGCATTGCGCTGCAGCAGCTGATACATGGTCAGGCTGGGGTAGTCAAGAGATACCGGCGTGTTGCCGTAAAATGCCCGCCAGGGGGCAGAAGCGGAAAGACCCATAATACTGATTCCTCTCTCTTTATTGGTGATATAAATGATCGTTTAGCGCAGCATCCAAGGCCCCCTTGTGTAAAGGGGGCTGTCAAAAATCTATGATTTTTGACTGGGGGATTGTCGTTTTTTGACAACCCCTCCGGTCAAAATCGCAGATTTTGACCACCTCCCCTTACACAGGGGAGGCTTGGGTGCGGCAGTAGCTTGGGCCGCTAAACGATCATTTAGCAGATCATATTTGATATTATACCAATCTGCACGGCTAATTTCCAGTGTTTCGGAAAAAAAGCAAGAAAAAATACTTGTTTCCTCAGGACTTGCCGAGTATAATGAGTGGAAAGTGTTTTGTTTTGGAGGCAGCTTAACTATGTTGATTGGTGGCGTTTCGGTGATTAGTGGTTTGCTTGCTGTGCTGTGGTGCATCTGCAGCGGCAGCTTTGGCGGTCTGGGGTGGCTTTGGATGCTGCCTGTAGGGTTCGTTGCGGCATTTCTTGCCCAGGCAGCCTTGATCTTTTTGACAGTGTGGATATTGAGCAAGACCATTGATCTGCACAAACCCCAGGAAGAAGATTCCCCGTTTTTCCGTTGGCTGATCGGTCTGCTGGCGGAAGCTGCCCATACGATTCTGATGATGCGTGTCCATACCAGAGGATTTGAGAATGTGCCCAAAGAAGGCAGATTTATGATGGTGTGCAACCACCTCAATGACTTTGACCCTGTTGTGCTGATCCACCACTTCCGACGGAATCAGTTGGCCTTTATCTCCAAGCGGGAAAACGGATCCCGGTTTATCGTAGGTACTTTGATGCACCGAATCATGTGCCAGCCCATCAACCGGGAAAATGACCGGGAGGCGCTGAAGACAATTCTCAACTGTATCCGCTTGCTGAAAGAGGATAAGGTGTCCATCGGCGTGTTCCCTGAAGGATATACCAGCATGGACCACAAGCTGCATGTGTTCCGTCCCGGTGTATTTAAGATCGCCCAGAAAGCAAAGGTTCCCATTGTGGTCTGCACCATCACCAATACCTTCAAGGTCATGGGCAATTTGAAAAAGCTGAAGCCTACTGATATTGAACTGCATGTTCTGGCAGTGATCCCTCCAGAAGAGCTGGAAGGTGTCACCACCGTGGATATTTCCAACCGGATCCATGCCATGATGGCCCAGAACCTTGGCCCCGAATACGCTGCAGAAGCGTAATTGATACTTGATTTACACAGATATTCCTTGTATAATAGACACTCATGAAAGAAAATAATCCAGAAATTGGAGGATATATTATGAAGAACAGTGAAAAGACACTGGATATGATCGTAAATCTCTGCAAGAACAGAGGTTTTGTCTATGCCGGCTCCGAAATCTACGGCGGTCTGGCCAACTCCTGGGACTACGGCCCTTTGGGTGTGGAGTTCAAGAATAACGTCAAGAAGGCATGGCTAAAGAAGTTTGTTCAGGAATCCGAATATAACGTCGGCCTGGACGCTGCCATCATTATGAATCCCACCACTTGGGTCACTACCGGCCACGTTGGCTCTTTCTCCGATCCTCTGGTGGACTGCAAGGGCTGCGGCTCCCGTCAGCGTGCTGACCAGCTGATCGCTGCATCCGAAAGCGGCAAGCAGGTCAATGTGGATGCCATGAACACCGACCAGATGAATGACTTCATTGCTGACCACGAGGATGTTGTCTGCCCCGTCTGCGGTAAGCATCATTTCACTTCTATCCGTAATTTTAATCTGATGTTCCAGACCAAGATCGGTGTTACCGAGGACTCTTCCTCCATTGCCTATCTGCGTCCCGAGACCGCTCAGGGTATCTTCGTTAACTTTGCCAACATTCAGCGCACCACCCGCAAGAAGCTACCCTTCGGTGTTTGCCAGGTGGGTAAGGCTTTTCGTAACGAGATCACTCCCGGTAACTTTACCTTCCGTACCCGTGAGTTCGAGCAGATGGAGTGCGAGTTCTTCTGCCAGCCCGGCACTGACCTGGAATGGTTTGCCTACTGGAAAGACTACTGTGTCAACTGGCTGACCAGCCTGGGCATCAAGTTCGAGTCCCTGCGTCTGCGTGACCACGATCCCGCAGAACTGGCATTCTACTCCCGTGCTACCACTGACATCGAGTACCAGTTCCCCTTCGGCAACGGCTGGGGCGAGCTGTGGGGCATTGCTGACCGTACCGATTATGACCTGGGCCGCCATCAGGAGGCTTCCGGCAAGAATCTGGAATACTACGATCAGGAAAAGAATGAGCATTACATTCCCTATGTTATCGAGCCTTCTCTGGGCTGCGACCGTGTGGCATTGGCCTTCCTGTGCGAAGCATACGATGAAGAAGTGGTTGGCATGGACAAGAAGGGCAATCCCGATGTCCGTACCGTGCTGCACCTGCATCCCGCTCTGGCTCCTTTCAAGGCCGCTGTTCTGCCTCTTTCCAAGAAGCTGAGTCCCAAGGCTGAGGAGATCTACAAGATGCTGAAGAAGGACTTCATGGTGGACTTCGATGATGCCGGTTCCATCGGTAAGCGCTACCGCCGTGAGGACGAGATCGGCACCCCCCTGTGCATCACCGTGGACTTCCAGACCGTTGGCGATGAGAATACTCCTGCTGACGATTGCGTCACCGTCCGTGACCGCGATACCATGGAACAGGTCCGTATCCCCATCAGTGAGCTGAAGGCTTACATCGCTGAAAAGTGCGATTTCTAAGAAACACAATAGGCTGCCGCACATGCGGCAGCCTGTAACTCTTGGGAGAAACGATTATGAGAACATTTACAAAATCCGGAAAACTGGATAACGTGCTGTACGATGTCCGTGGCCCTGTAGTGGATGAGGCTAACCGGATGGAAGAGCAGGGCATGAATATCCTGAAACTGAACATCGGCAACCCCGCACCCTTTGGCTTCCGGGCGCCGGAAGAAGTAATTCAGGATATGCGTGACAATATTGTAAACTGCCAGGGTTACTCCGATTCCCGGGGTATCTTTGCTGCCCGTAAGGCTGTTATGCAGTATGCCCAGATCAAGCATATCCCCAATGTGGAAATGAAGGACATCTTCACCGGCAACGGTGCCAGTGAACTGATCCAGCTTTCTTTGAACGCACTGCTGAACCCAGGCGATGAAGTGTTGATTCCTTCCCCAGATTATCCCCTCTGGACGGCCTGCACCAATCTGGCCGGCGGCACTGCCGTTCACTACATTTGTGATGAACAATCCGATTGGTATCCCGACCTTGCGGATATCGAAAGCAAGATCACCTGCAAGACCAAGGCCATCGTTATCATCAACCCCAATAACCCTACCGGTGCTTTGTATTCTAAGGACTTGCTGGAGAAGATTGTGGACATTGCCCGCCGCCATGAGCTGATCATTTTCTCCGATGAGATCTATGACCGTCTGGTGATGGATGGAGAGCAGCATATTTCTACCGCGTCTTTGGCACCGGATCTGTTCTGCGTGACCTTCAGCGGACTCAGCAAGTCCCACATGGTCTGCGGTTTCCGGGTTGGCTGGATGATCCTCTCCGGCAATAAAGCGTTGGCAAAGGATTATATCGCAGGCATCAATATGCTTTCCAATATGCGCCTTTGCTCCAATGTTCCCGGCCAATCCATTATTCAGACGGCTTTGTGGGGTTATCAGAGTGTCAATGAGTACATCGTTCCCGGCGGCCGTATCTACGAACAGCGGGAATTCATCTACAAGGCATTGAATGACATTCCCGGTATCAGTGCCGTGAAGCCCAAGGCAGCCTTCTACATCTTCCCCAAGGTGGATGTGAAGAAGTTCAACATTACCGATGACAACAAATTCGCGCTGGACTTCCTGAAGGAAAAGCGAGTGCTGCTGATTCCCGGCAGCGGCTTTAACTGGAAACAGCCGGATCATTTCCGTCTGGTATACTTGCCCCGGGTGGAGGATCTGGAGATCGCTGCCAAAAAACTGGCGGATTTCCTGGCCCACTACCGCCAATAATGCAATGGATAAACGGAGGATCTCGTGTGTGGGATCCTCCGTTTGCTATGGGAAGTTTCTCCCATACCGTGTTTTTTAGCGGAAAAGGGATTGCTATTTTTTGGGGTATCCTATATAATAAACAAGTATTTTGTTTAACGGAAGCGAGGCCTTCTTATGAATAGAATCGGATTTGACAACGAAAAATATCTGCTTTTGCAGTCTCAGCATATCCGCCAGCGGATCGACCAGTTTGGCGGCAAGCTGTATCTGGAATTCGGCGGCAAACTATATGACGACAACCATGCATCCCGTGTCCTGCCCGGTTTTCAGCCGGACAGCAAGCTGCGGATGCTGCTGCAGCTGAAGGAACAGGTAGAGATGGTCATTGCTATCAATGCCGCGGATATTGAAAAGAATAAGATCCGGGGCGACTTGGGTATTACTTATGACCGGGACGTGATTCGCCTTTTGGATGTATTCCGGGGCTTTGGTTTGTATGTCAGCAGCGTGGTGCTGACCCGCTATCAGGAAATGCCCACAGTTAAGGCCTTCCAATCCCGTCTGGAAAGCATGGGTGTCAAGGTCTATCACCATTACGATATTCCCGGTTATCCTTCCGATACCGCCCGAATCGTCAGCGAGGACGGCTTCGGCAGAAACGAATATATTGAAACCACCAGAGAACTGGTGGTGGTGACCGCACCCGGCCCCGGCAGCGGCAAATTGGCCACATGTCTGAGCCAGCTTTACCATGAACACAAGCGGGGCACGCAGGCGGGTTATGCCAAATTTGAGACCTTCCCGGTATGGAATCTGTCCATCAACCATCCGGTGAATCTGGCCTATGAAGCGGCTACCGCTGATCTGAGTGATGTGAATATGATCGACCCCTTCCATCTGGAAGCTTATAACGAAACTACCGTCAACTACAATCGGGATGTTGAAGCATTCCCGGTGCTGGTGACTATGTTTGAAAAGATCCTGGGCCGGTGTCCTTATAAGTCCCCCACGGATATGGGCGTCAACATGGTGGGCAACTGCATCGTCGATGATGCACAGACCTGTAAGGCCAGCGGTCAGGAGATTATCCGCCGTTATTATGCGGCCCAATGCGACCTGAAGCAGGGCAAGATCTCTGAGGATGTAGTCCGCAAGCTGGAGCTGCTGATGAAGAAAGCCGGCGTCTCCCCGGAAGACCGCGTTGTTGTAGCACCTGCTTTGGAGCGGGCAGAACTGACCGGCAAACCCGCCGCGGCTATGGAATTGCCCGATGGAACCATCATCACCGGCAAGACATCCGACCTGTTGGGCGCGTCCGCTGCGTTGCTGCTGAACGCACTGAAATATCTGGCGGCACTGGAAGATGAACTGCATCTGATCTCTCCCAGCGTGATTGATCCAATTCAGCATCTGAAGGTGGATCACTTCGGCAACCGGAATCCCCGCCTGCATACGGATGAGGTACTGATCGCGCTTTCTATCTGCGCAGCTACGGATCCCCGTGCGGAGCAGGCAATGGAACAGTTAGATAAACTCCGTGGCTGCGAAGTCCATTCCAGTGTGATCCTCTCCGGGGTGGATGAAAAAACTTTCAAGCGGCTGGGTGTGAATCTGACCTGCCAGCCAAGATACAAAGGATAACGATACCGGGGACGGCTCAAAGCCGTCCCCAGCTTTGCTTCAATCGCAAATAATCGTTTAGCGCACCACCCACCAAGTTTCCGCGTCATCCTGAGCGACCGAAGGGAGTCGAAGGCCGCGAGCCTGACCGCCGCCGGTGGCGGATAAAGGGAAGGCGCAGCGTGTGCCGCGGTCGGCAAGAAGCGAGCCTGCTTCGTCAGGCGACGCTTCTGCCGGGCATCGCAAACGGATCCGCATCCTTAAAAGCTTACAATTACAAAGATTTTCTGATAGGAGAACGGATTCTTCGACTCGCGTGTTTTAGATGTATGATTGCCCCCCGGCAATCATTATATTAGTAGATTCGCTGCGCTCTGCAACACGCTCGCTCAGAATGACATGCGTTTTAGGTTTCTGCTCAGATAAACCATCATTTATGTTTGTACTGCGCGCGAGATATTTTCTCCGAAAGCGCTAAAAATACATAGAAAATTTTGTGATTTTTTCTGAAATTATACTTGACAAATGGCAGCATCAGTGGTAAGATAATCGGGCGCGTGTAGGGGAATTCTGCGCGTGCACTGCGATGATGCAGGAGATTGCGTCGAAAGACGGTAACTTCTGCGGAGTATGTCCGGTCATCGGGCGGCTGAACTGCTTCTGTTTGCGCTGCGTATATCGCTGCGGCAGGGGAAAGGTCGGCCTTGCGTCGGCCATTTTTCTTGGCCTGGAATGATACGCACGGTAGCGTTAACAAACAGTTCGACCGTACCCAGACATCTACGCAAACTGAGTACGATATTCAAGGAGGAAAACAAACCATGGCAAACCAGGAAATGATCCGCATCAGACTGAAGGCTTACGATCACCAGCTGATCGACTCCAGCGCTGCAAAGATCGTGGAGACCGCTAAGCGCAACGGCGCCGCTGTTTCCGGCCCCATCCCGCTGCCCACCAAGAAGGAAGTCGTTACCATCCTTCGCGCTGTTCATAAGTACAAGGACAGCCGTGAGCAGTTCGAACGCAGAACCCACAAGAGACTGATCGATATCCTCAACCCCAACCAGAAGACCGTCGAAGCTCTGATGAGCCTGGACCTTCCCGCTGGTGTTGAGATAGAGATAAAGCTGTAATTCCTATACATTATATATAGGAATTCACCGCTGCCCGCACTGTTCTAGCACCGGGCGGACGGGTCATGTTGGCGAGCCTCCCAATGGGCCGTCAACCAATAACCTAAAAAAGGAGAAAACCAAAGATGAAAAAGGCAATCATCGGCAAGAAAGTGGGCATGACCCAGATCTTCGATGAGACCGGCAAGGTAATCCCTGTTACCGTTGTGGAAGCAGGCCCCTGCGTCGTTACTCAGAAGAAGACCAACGAAA
>JAZRKL010000141.1:0-10385 GCA_045646265.1 Faecousia sp. | reverse complement strand
CGTCATCGGCCCCGAGATCGACGAGATCCCCGTGGGCAGCAAGATCTCCCTGTCCTACACCATCGATGTGGCTGGCAAGGCAATGCAGCCTGACTTCGAGGCCGTTATGGAGCGTAAGATCCATGCTTGGATCAACTGCATCGAAGGCGTTATGCATACCGGTCAGCGTGACATGATCCGCGTCCGTATCAGCAAGGCTGACTTCGAGGCTGGCTTCCGCTTCAAGCACATCGGCGAAGTTCTGTACGCCAAGGTTATGAGCGAGTTCGAGGCTGTTGTCGACAAGTGCCAGGTCAAGATCGTTGTTGATGCCGAGCAGAACAAGGAACTGCGCGCTATGGCAAACGAAGTGTTTGCAAAGCGCGACGACCGTCTGTCCTCCATGACCGACGAATCCGTGCCCGTGTACTACACCTGTATCATGTGCCAGGCCTTCTCCCCCAGCCACGTCTGTATCGTCACTCCCGAGCGTCTGGGTCTGTGCGGTGCAGTGTCTTGGCTGGATGCTAAGGCTACCAACGAGCTGGATCCCACCGGTCCCTGCCAGATCGTTCCCAAGGAGCGCTGCGTGGACGAAAAGCTGGGCCGCTACGACGACGTTGACGAGGCTATTGAGAAGTACTCCCACGGTGCCCTGGAGCGCGTGACTCTGTACTCTCTGTTCGAGGATCCCATGACCTCCTGTGGTTGCTTCGAGTGTATCTGCGGCGTGGAGCCCTGCTCCATGGGTGTTGTCATCACCTGCCGTGAGCACGCTGGTGTAACTCCTCTGGGCATGAGCTTCTCCGAAATGGCTTCCATGACCGGCGGCGGTGTTCAGACTCCCGGCTTCATGGGCCACGGCAAGCACTTCATCTCTTCCAAGAAGTTCATCGCTGCTGAAGGCGGTCCCGCTCGTATCGTCTGGATGCCCAAGATGCTGAAGGATCAGATGCGTGAGCGTCTGGATGCTACCGCTCTGGAACTGTACGGTGTTGAGAACTTCACCGACATGATCGCTGATGAAACCATCTGCGAAGAAGATCCCGAGCAGCTGCTGGGCTACCTGTCCGAGGTGGGCCACCCCGTTCTGGGCATGGAACCCTTCGACATGTAATTACCTTACAACGGCCCCGTAACGGGGCCGTTGTGTTTATATTGCGGTATTAAACAAAAGGTAAATACATGGCGTAAGAAACAAAAAACAGGAGGTGCTGAAGGTGAGAAATCTTAGCATTCTAAGAGAAAAAAGCTTCGTTGGCTGCTTAGGTACGCTGAAAGTATATATTGAAGACCACGCATGTCACGAATTGGAAATTCAGGGGATTCCTTGCCGTAAGCTGGGAACACTTGCAAACGGAGAACGGAAGACCTTCCAAATTGATGATTCCCAGACCAAGGTGTTTGTAATTGCGGATAAGCTGAGCAAAAATTGGCATAACGAGTTTTACGAAATTCCTGCCGGCACAGAAGATATCAGTATCAGCGGCAAAAATCACTACAATCCTGGTGCAGGAAATCCCTTTTATTTCAACGGGAACGATACGGAAGTTTCTTTGCAGAACAGAAAGCAGGGAAAAAAGCGTGGCATTGTGGTAATGGCCGTGTCTGTGATCATCGGCTTGCTCATTGGTATACCGGCGGGCTTGGGTATTGTGAAAAAAGATATGGCAGGGGCACCAAAGGTGTTTGACAAAGCCGGAATGACCATTACCCTAACTGAAAGATTCAAGGAATTTGACACGGACAACTATACCGTCAGTTACACCACCGATAAGTGTGCCGTCTTCGCGTTGGAGGAAGCCTTCACTTTATTTGAAGACCCGGAAAATCTAACACTGCGGGATTATGGCCAGATGATCCTCGATAACAGCGGTATGAATGAAACCAGCAAGCTGGTGGAGGAGAATGGCCTGCTGTATTTTGAGTACCAGGTGGATACCTACTATTACATGGCCTGTCTTTATAAAGCAGACGATGCGTTCTGGCTGGTCCAGTTTACCTGTGATGTGGATAATGCGGATGCGTATAAACCCAGCTTCACAAAATGGGCAAAAACTGTTGCTTTTGATTAACACAAAAAACACACTTGTCTCTTTGAACTGCCCCAGTTTGTGCGGACAGCACAAACTGGGGCAGTTCAGTCCTTTTGACAGGCGCAGGCCGGCAATGCCATGAACTTAGTGACATTGCCCCGCCGGGTGTCCCTGTTGATCGTTTTTGGTTAAAAATCCGGAATAAAGGTATGATCGGCGGCGGATGCTTCTTGTATAAAGCCTTCCAGATCGTTGAGGTACATCCAGCTGAGAACGCTGTCGTATTCTTCTTCGGTAATAGGCCGGTCAAAGGGGGTAGGAAGACCGCCCATGGGGGTATACTGTCGCATCAAGCTCACCAAAATCTCGCCGGGGGCAAAGGTATCGCCGATCCAATCCAGCACCTTGAGAGAATTTTCTACACAGCCGGGCAGGATCAGATGCCGAATGAGCGTTCCTTTTACTACCTTTTCACCATCCCATTGCACCGGTCCGGTCTGCCGAACCATTTCCTTGATGGCGGCTGTGGCAATTTGGAAATAATCTGCTGCACCGGATAAAGCCGCAGCCAGCCGGTTATCGGCATATTTCATGTCCGGTAGATAAACATCTACAAGGCCATCCAACTGTCTAAGGGTTTCCGGGCGCTCATAGCCGCCGCAGTTGTACACAACAGGAACGCTCAGTTTGGGCGACAGGGCGGGAATAATTGTGGGAAGATAGTGGGTGGGGGTCACAAGGTCAATGTTTTCGGCACCTTGCGCAATGAGGTCTTCCATCATCTGCCGCAATCCGGCACTGTCTACAGTTTTTCCTACAGGATTACCGCTGATGGCGGCATTTTGACAAAATTTGCAGCCGAGGGTGCAACCGCCAAAGAAAATAGCACCGCTGCCGCCGCTGCCTGCCAGAGCAGGTTCTTCCCACTTGTGGAGCATAGTTTTGGCAACCAGTGTGGTATCCGGACAGCCGCAGAAACCCACTTCTCCGGCAGTTCTGTCCACGCCGCACCGCCGCGGACACAAATTGCAGTTAACATAACTCATATAATCAAAACCTTTTGTTTCCATAAATAATCGTTTAGTGTACCAACGACCAAGTTTTTGTGTCATCCTGAGCGAGCGCAGCGAGTCGAAGGATCCGTATTCCTAAAAGGTTGCAATTACCAATATCTTCTTTTGGGAGAACGGATTCTTCGGCTCCGCCACTTTGTGGCTCCGCTCAGAATGACATGCGTTTTAGGCAACTGCGCCGCTAAACGATTATTCAGTTTAGCATCTTTGTTTCCGTAGCATCCAGCCAAAGCTGCCATTGATTATTCTGACCTTGCTGGGTGATGCTGACGGTGGCGTGTGTTACAGCGTTTCCTTGTCGAATGAGTACATGGAGAATTCCATAACTACTGTAGATCTTTACTTCATCAAAGCTGGTTTGCGGCATATCAATTTTTTCATACCGTTTGCCTCGGTAACGCAGCCGCTCAGATATGAAATAGTCATGAAACAGACCCTTGGCCCAAAGCGTTCCCACAGTTTCATGATGCTCAATGCGCAAAATGCAATGGTAAGAGCTGTCATTGGTGGAAACGGTAGCTTCCTGCCGCCATTCATAGTTTTCAGACAAGGCGGTGGAATAGTGAATCACAGTGTTGTAATCCAAAAAGTCGGCACTGCGGTCGATCTCTGATTCCGAGAAAATATCTTCCAGCACCGCAAAGGGTGGATCCTGGGAATATTCTGTCAGCGGTGTTCCCTCGTAAGTCAGGGCAAGGGAATTCAGCCATGTGATCAAAAAAATCAGAGCGCACACAAGGGGTAAAAATTTCGTGCAGCGAACAATAAAGGCTTTTTCTTTCCAGTTTTCCCACCGATCCAGATCATCACCGCTGCGCAGACGCTTTTGGTATCGGGAGAGCCGGACCACTGCGGCGACTCCGCTGCCGATCAGCCAGCAACCAAAACCGATCATGTTCAACAGAAACAGCAGACCGATGATCGCACCGGAACGGAAAATGTTGAACAAATCATGGGAAATAACTGAACAAACAACGAAATTGCTGATTACTGAGATGATGGCGCTGCGCTGCTGCTTCTTCACTGCTTCCAAAGCTAAGGCATGGACAGCCGGGTCCGTGTGCAGGGGCCGCACATCCTCAGAGGTTGCCCGGTAAATATAGAATCTTCCGTAGCGGACCAAGTATTCCCAGCCGCATTTCTTGCTGAATTCCTGCTCCTCATCATCGGGGTCTTCGGAGGTATCGGAGAAGAAACCCTTCTTTTCCTGAATAGGCGCAAGGCGGTAGCGGTGTTTTTGGGGCATGGTCTTACGGAATGTAAAAAATCCAAGAAAGGTACCATCTGCTTCCAACACAAGGCCTTTGGCAGCCATGTCCTCCAGCCAAGTCTGTATGCCTTCGACATCGTAGGCAAAGCAGGGGCAAAGGCGGTAGGCATAGCGGATATTCTCATCGGACATAACGGCAGCCTCCTTCCGCGTCGGCCACGCACTGGCGCAGCCGGTTCAATTCCTCATCGTAGGCCCGGCGGCCTTTGTCGGTGATCTGATAGGTGCGCTTGCGGCCCTCTACCTCCACCTCTTTGATATACTTTTCCTTTTCAAATTTACCAATGACGGTATATAAGGTGGCAGGCCCCATCCGCAGGCGGCCGTGGGTGCGTTCTTCAATGAATTGGGCCGCATCAATGCCGCACATAGGGCCGTGGCAAAAGGCCATCAGCACATAGAACATGGATTCCGTCAAAATATCCATGGCTTTTTTCGGCATAGGGCGTCCTCCTTTTTATATCGTTATATGATATCGTATAATGATATTGTAAAGGAATGGGTTTTCTTTGTCAAGAAGATTCTTTACCGGGACGCGGTTTTGTGGTATGATAGGAAAAACAGATTGCGAGGCGGTAGTATGCACATTTGCGCAGCGGAAGAAAGGCACATTCCCGGTATGATCGAACTGTTGAAGCAGGTAGGACAGGTCCATCACTTAGGCAGGCCGGATCTTTTCCGGGCTGGTGCTCAAAAATATAATGAAGCAGACCTGCGAAACCTTTTGCAGGATGAAAGCCGTCCCATCTTCATAGCGGAGGAGGACGGCAAGGTCCTTGGCTATGGTTTCTGCATTTTGAAAGTCACAAAGAATGACCCGGTGCTGGTAGACAATACCACGCTTTATATCGACGATCTGTGTGTGGATGAAACCTGCCGTGGCAAGCATATCGGCAAGGCTGTCTATGCCCACATCGTGGGGTATGCCAAGTCTATTGGCTGCGACAGTGTGACCTTAAATGTATGGGCATTCAATGAACGCGCAATGGGATTTTATGAATCTCTGGGCATGAAGCCCCAGAAGATCGGCATGGAAATGCGTCTGGAGGAAAACTGATGCTGGAAAAAGGCAAAATTTATGAAGCGGTGATCTCGGACTATACTGCCGAGGGACAGGGTGTTGCCAAAATCGACGGCTGTGCCGTGTTTATTCCCAATGCAATCGCCGGAGAGCGTGTATTGGTGCGCGTTGAGAAGGCGCAGAAGACCTGGGCGGCCGGTAAGATCACAGAGATTTTAGAAAAATCCCCCCACCGGGTGAATCGGGAATGTCCCGTTGCAAAGCTCTGCGGCGGCTGCGATTTCTGGCACATGGACTACGAAGAAGAGACCCGCATGAAGGCCGAGCGGGTACGCCAAGCGCTGAACCGTATTGGCGGGGAAGCCTTGACGGAAATGCCTATATTGTCCGCACCAGATTGCCATTGCTACCGCAATAAGGCCCAGTACCCGGTGGCCAGTAAGAAAGGCCGGGTCTACGCGGGCTTTTTCAAGGCAGGTACACACCAGGTGGTGGAGAATGACCGCTGTTTGATCCTGCCGGAGGAAACCGATCGGGTCAAGAAAATTGTTGTAGATTATGTAAACCACTATCGAATCTCTGCTTACGATGAAGAGGCACACAAGGGGCTGCTGCGGCATATCTATGTGCGCCGTGGTGCGGTATCGGGGCAGGTATTGGTCTGTTTGGTGGTCAATGGCAGAAAGCTGCCCCATCCAGAGGACCTTGTAAAGCGATTGCAGGCAGTGCCCGGATTTACCACACTAGTGCTGTCCGTCAATACCAAAAAGGGCAATACTATCCTGGGCGACGAGTTTGTCACTCTTTATGGCCCGGGTTATATTGAAGATACCCTCTGCGGGTTGAATTTCCGGCTGTCTGCCCGGTCTTTCTATCAGGTAAACCACTATCAGGCCCAGCGGCTCTATGAAGCTGCCATTGCCCAGGCGGAGATCACAAAGGAAGATACGGTACTGGATCTGTACTGCGGTGTCGGCACCATCACCCTCTGTATGGCAAAGGCTGCCGGTAAGGTCATTGGTGTTGAGGTAATTCCACAGGCGGTTGAAGACGCTAAGGACAATGCTAAACGTAACGGTATTGAAAATGCGGAATTCTTCTGCGGTGACGCAGGTGAAGCTGCCCTTGCGCTGGAGGCACAGGGCATCAAGGCTGACGTAGTGGTGGTAGATCCACCCAGAAAGGGTCTGAATGCTGATGCCATCGAAGCGCTGGCAAGATTTGCTCCCAGAAGAATCGTTTATGTCTCCTGCGACCCTGCAACATTGGCAAGAGATGTGGCGCTGCTGAAAGAAAAAGGATACATGCTGAAAAATGCCATGGCTGCGGACCTTTTCCCAAGGTGCTCGCATGTAGAAAGTATCGTGACGATGATTCGGGAAGGAGAATAACGATGTTTGGAATTACGGAATACGATGTGATATCCGTCTACAACCAGCTGAAGAACAGATATTCCCTGGTTCTTACGAACACCATGGCGCTGGACGAGGGATTTACCGTGGATTGTCCCATTATCGTGGGAAAGGCTCATGGACAAATCATTGAGCTGTACGAGGATGATGGTATGTTTATTCTGGATGTCATGGATGAAGCACAGACAAAAGGCACCCACTGGCATCCCAATGATGTTGAAAGTGCCATTGAATACATTGTGGAATTCATGGACGGTAAATCGGATTATGAAATGTACCCGTTCAAACAGAAATAAAGTGTTTGGACAATCGAACAACCTTTGAGACAGTTGTTCTTTTGAGTAGGGAAAAGGTCGACGATTATGTCCGTATTTCTGTTCACACGAAGGATTTGAAAGACAAAAAACAGAGCTAAGGAGGCTTCCTATGTCTGATTGGCGGTTGAATGGGCAGGAAGAATATTTGTCCAACATAACACTTTATAAAGTCACCTTCCCGGAATTTTGGGAAACCGCATACAGAAATAAAAATACCTTCTATCAAAAGATAGCCCGTTACGCAGAACGATTTGTTGCAGAAACTAATCGTGGTGCTGAGTATCTTGAAGGAGAAAAAATCCAGCATTTTTGGCATGAGCATTGCGAATTCTGTTGGGAGAAAGCATTGACGGACAAAAACTGCGAGTTCTATTGTGACGAAGATATGTATTACTGGATATGTGCGGAGTGTTTCGATGACTTTAGAGAAAAGTTCAACTGGCAGGTAAAATCTGCAGAAGAATTGTTTCGCTAAGTTAACTTGAATTGTGGCTAAAGTAAGACTGGTAGATTCACTACCTAAAGAAACAACAGTTGAATCTATCTGTTCATTGACAAGAGAATAATAGACTTCAAACTCGTTAGAAGGGAGTCTGGGTATATGGAAATCAAAGAGATCAAGGAAAATAAAAAACAGTATCTTTCTCTGCTATTATTGGCAGATGAGCAGGAAGATATGGTCGACCGGTATCTCCATGAAGGCACAATGTATGTTTTGGAAGATAACGGGGTGAAGTGTGAATGCGTTGTCACAGATGAGGGCAACGGGATTCTGGAAATCAAAAATATCGCTACAGAACCCGGACACCAAGGAAAGGGCTATGCAAGAAAATTAATTGACTTTCTTGTGGAAACATATATGGGACAATATTCTGTCTTGCAGGTTGGAACGGGCGACAGTCCTCTGACCGTGCCTTTTTACGAAAAGTGCGGATTTGCTCGATCCCACAGAATCAAAAACTTCTTTACAGACAATTATGACCATCCCATATATGAATGCGATGTGCAATTGGTGGACATGGTTTATTTGCAAAGGAAACTGGAAAGATGATTGGTGAAAAAATGGTAGAGATATCTGAATGGATGGACCGTTTTTTGCGGGCCTTGGAGGATGCGTTTGGACAGAGGGTATGGTTTGCGGGCCTGCAGGGAAGTTATAGCCGGGGAGAGGCAACGGAAAGCAGCGACATTGACCCTGTTGTGATACTGGATGAACTATCTGCTGCGGATATCCAAACCTATCATGCTTTGCTGGATACGCTGCCACACCGGGAGCTGATCTGCGGATTCATTTCCGGAAAAGAAGAAATTTTAAACTGGGATACAGCAGACCTCTTTCAGTTTTATCATGACACTGAGCCGATGAAGGGGAGTCTGGACGAGTTGCTATCCCTGGTGGACGATGCTGCCGTGAAAAGAGCTATTAAAATGGGTGTATGCAATATCTTTCACGGCTGTGTTCACAATATGCTGCATAAGCAAAGAGAAAGGACATTAATTGGATTATATAAATCCGCTTCGTTTGTTGTGCAGGCCATTTGCTTCCTGGAAACGGGGAAATATATCCGTCGGCAGACAGATCTGTTGAAAATCGCTGCCCCGGAAGAAAAACAGATCATTGAAACGTTTATAAGTCTGAAAAGCGGTGCCGCTGTTGATTATATCAACATGTCTGAGACACTGTTTACGTGGTCTAAAAACTGGATTCATAAAGTTTCATAAAATAAGGGCGTGTTGCAATTCAAATGATTGCAACACGCCCCAAAACCATACAATGTCTACATTCTACGGATGTAGGGGAGGTTATTGACCGCCCGCAAAGAGCATTCTCGTTTTTTTGCGGGCGATTGATAATCGCCCCTACGAATTCTGTTGATAGATTTCTGTATTTTGCAACAGGCCCTTTCGCTATAGATTTTTCCGAATGTTAGGTTTCGTTAAAAAACAGCATGGAATACCATGTGATCATATTGCTGCCGTATTGGAAGTCCAGACCGTTTTCTTCCAGTGTTGGAATAATATTGATGCCGTGACTTTCGATACAGGGATGCATCACATCTGTGTGGCGGCAGGGTTTGCCCTCGGGGTATGTACACTTTTTGCAGATGGCGCAGGAATCGGTGGACAGAATGTAAGGATCCACGCCTTGCCGGCGCATCAGATCCCGCACTTCATTGGTGATGTTTTCATGCTCAAAGCGAGTGGCTAGGGTGGCGCAGATATCGGAAATATCGTCGCTTTCCGTGATGGTGCCGACCACCAGACAGCTGTTGTAGCTGAGGCAGCGGTTCTTGCACTGCTCCACGCTGCCCACACCCGGGGGACAGGCCCAGCTTTGCCCGTACCGTGGGCATTCATTTTCGCAGATCCAGCGAATTCTGTCGGAAAATTCCAGTGTCTTGGGATCAATATAAAAGTAAACGTACAGAGGCAGCTCTGAAAGGGCCTCGTCCAGCCGTTGCTTGTCCATTATGCCAGCTCCTTTACAATTCTCTCGCAGCCTTCCACGATATCCAGCCAGGTCTGGGTAAAGTCACCGGAGTACCAGGGGTCGGCCACATCCCGGTCAAGAAACGGCTGCCACTTGCTCTGGCCCGGGAACATCCGGCGCAGATACTGGGCATTGCGGGAATCCATATAGTATATATAATCGTTGCCGTCCAGATCCGCCTGGGTGATTTGCCGTGCCCGGTGGCTGTCGCAGGCGATGCCGTGGCGGGCAAGCTCCCGCCGGGCCGGGGGATAGACGGAATTGCCCAATTCTTCCGTGCTGGCGGCCACGGAGCGGATCACAAACTTGTCCGCGACCCCGGCTTTTTTGACCATATCCTTCAACACAAACTCCGCCATAGGACTTCTGCAAATATTGCCATGGCAAACAAATAAGATTTTGATCATCTTATGAATCTCCTTAAAAGTACCGGATTTCTTCTTAAATCCTTGTATTTACGCCTCTTTCATCGCCTAAATGTTAGGGGCGATTTTTGTATCTTCTCAAATCTTCTCGTTTCTTCTTAGGTTTTCTCGGGCAACTTTGGTAAAAACGTTGGTAAAAATCAAGAGTTTACCAACGGTCTATCTGCCGGCTACCCGCAGGAGTTCCTGCTTCGCATCATCGAATTGAACATGAGTGTAAGTGTTCAGCGTCACGCTGATATCGCTGTGTCCCATGATATACTGCAGCGTTTTGGGATTCATTCCGGACTTTGCCATGTTGGAGCAGAAAGTGTGCCGACACACATGGGGTGTGATCTTGGGCAGCTGCACCCGGTAGGTT